>JAHZHB010000119.1 GCA_019420465.1 Lachnospiraceae bacterium | reverse complement strand
GGCCCGGTGGCTCAGTTGGTTAGAGCGCCGCCCTGTCACGGCGGAGGTCATGGGTTCGAGCCCCATTCGGGTCGCTTTCAATGTAAATTGAATATGCCGCAGTGGCGGAATAGGCAGACGCCCGGGACTTAAAATCCCGTGGGTAGTGATACCCGTGCCGGTTCGACCCCGGCCTGCGGCAGTATCTGTTTTAACGAGATGCTCGGTGTATACCGGGTATTTTTTTTGCGCATATATATATGAAGAAATGATCTGTGGATTATTTTTGCGTTGCCATGCATATAAAAAATGTCCGGTGGATTTTTTCGGGCGCAGAAAAACAGAAATCATGTATATTCCGTATGTAACATGGTCAGAATATTCTTATTGGTGAAATGGTGGCATTTCTTTGCAGAAACACAGAGGCTGCGGCTTTTTATCAATGAGACTAATGAATATTTATAATTGGAAATGTTCAATTGACCATGGCACATAAACTGGGTATAATAAGAAAAACGAAAGAGGAGAAAGAGTTTATGAACAAGAGAAATGATGCAATTCGTGACGCTCGTACGCTTGGTATTCCAAAGATGCTGCTGCTTGGTCTTCAGCATATGTTTGCAATGTTTGGCGCTACGATTCTTGTACCGATCCTGGTCAACGGTTACTTTAATGGAGAAGGTCTCTCTATTCAGGTAACCTTATTTTTTGCCGGTGTAGGTACGCTGTTTTTCCATTGCTGTACAAAATTAAAAGTACCGGCATTCCTGGGATCATCCTTCGCTTATCTGGGCGGATTTTATATGGTTTCCCAGCTGGATACCGGTATTTTTGCGAATATGACAATGGGTGAGAAGCTGCCGTATGCCTGTGGTGGTATCGTGGTAGCCGGTCTGATGTATCTGATACTGGCTGCTATTGTTAAGATCGTTGGTGTAAAACGTGTTATGCACTTTTTGCCGCCGATCGTTACCGGTCCGATCATCATCTGTATCGGTCTGAGCCTGGCTCCGTCCGCCATCAACAATGCTTCTACAAACTGGCTGCTTGCCTTTGTGGCTCTGGCTGTTGTCGTAATCTTTAATATCTGGGGCAAGGGCATGTTTAAGATCATCCCGATCCTTCTGGCTGTTGTGATCTCCTATGCGCTGGCCCTGGTGCTGAATGCTATGGGTATGACAAATGCTGACGGAAGTGCGATCCTTGATTTCTCTGGAGCTGCTGCAGCAAGTTTCGTGGGTATTCCGGATTTCGTAATCTGCAAGTTTGATATCACAGCGATCCTCGTTATGGCACCGATCGCCCTGGCCTCCATGATGGAGCATATCGGCGATATCAGCGCAATCTCTGCAACTGTCGGTGAGGACTTTATCGCTGATCCTGGTCTGCAGCGTACATTGATCGGTGATGGTCTGGCTACATCCCTGTCCGCTGTTTTCGGTGGCCCGGCCAATACGACATACGGTGAGAATACCGGTGTTCTGGAGCTGTCCCGCGTACACGATCCGAGAGTTATCCGCCTGGCCGCTGTCTTTGCCATTATCTTAAGTTTCATCCCGAAGATGGCTGAGCTGATCGGTTCCATGCCGTCCGCTATCGTTGGTGGTATCAGCTTTATCCTGTACGGTATGATCTCTGCCATAGGTGTCCGTAATATCGTTGAGAATAAGGTAGACTTTACAAAGTCCAGAAACCTGATCATTGCCGCTGTCATTCTGGTATGCGGTCTTGGATTTTCCGATGGTATTACATTCAGCGTGGCCGGTACATCCATCACTCTGACAAGCCTTGCCATTGCTGCTATTGCAGGTATCCTGCTGAATGCGATTCTGCCGGGCAACGATTATGAATTCGGTGTAAATCCGAAGGGGGACATCAGCCGTGGTCTGGGACAGAATCCGCAGAATACGGACATTGAATAATCCCGGGATATATCTGCAGGATATGCCAGAAGTGTTATAGAAGCTTTGTACGTCTGTATTCTGGAAATATGTGCCTGTGTTGCGGGAATGATGAAAAATGCAGATGAGTAGAATGCGGTAGTAAACACAAACTATATACAAAAGAATATGGAGGGAATCAAGATGAACAATGTAGTTGAAATGACACACCCGCTGATCCAGCACAAGATCTCCCGTCTGAGAGATAAAAATACAGGAACAGCCGAGTTCCGTGCGCTGGTGGAAGAGATTGCCATGCTGATGGGATACGAAGCCTTAAAGGATCTGCCGCTGCATGATGTAGAGGTAGAAACTCCGATCGAGAAATGTATGACTCCGGAGATTTCCGGAAAGAACTTTGCAATCGTGCCGATCTTACGTGCCGGTCTTGGTATGGTCAGTGGTATCCAGGCGCTGGTGCCGACAGCAAAGATCGGTCATATCGGTCTGTACCGTGATGAGGAGACTCATGAACCGCACGAGTATTACTGCAAGCTGCCGAACCCGATTTCCGAGCGTCTGATCGTCGTTACAGATCCGATGCTGGCTACAGGTGGTTCTGCGATCGCTGCTGTCAACTTTATCAAACAGCACGGCGGAAAGAAGATTAAATTTATGTCGATCATTGCTGCTCCGGAAGGTATCAAACGTCTGATGGAAGCACATCCGGATATCCAGCTGTATGTTGGCCATATCGACAGAGAACTAAACGAAAATGCTTATATCTGCCCGGGTCTGGGTGATGCCGGAGACCGTATCTTCGGTACCAAATAAATACGAACAGACAGAGCGCTGAGTATAAAAACAGCTGTCCTGCCGGTATGTTTTGCGACTGCAAAATGTACGGCAGGACAGCTGTTTTTTTATTTACCATGCATATCAATCATTGGTCCAGTGGACCAATTTTGATTGCCATGTGTAGCAAAGCCTGGTCCGGTGTAGCGGTTTTGATTTTACCTTCAAAGGAAGCTGCTGATGACAGGTTTTGCGAGTCTTTGGTGGATATTTACTTTTAAAAATGATATACTCAGTCTGAATGAGTGCGAAAGGAGACGATGATGAGATTTCCGGAATTTTTAAAAGAAAAGGGAACGATCGGTTTTGTGGCTCCCTCTTTTGGCTGTAATATAGAGCCGTACAAAACGGCATTTGACCATGCACAGGAGAAATTTAAAGCGCTGGGACACCAGGTGGTACTCGGGCCAAACTGCT
The DNA here is from genome assembly GCA_019420465.1 of Lachnospiraceae bacterium. Lineage (GTDB taxonomy): Bacteria > Bacillota > Clostridia > Lachnospirales > Lachnospiraceae > UBA11957. The sequence goes on along the minus strand of JAHZHB010000119.1, from coordinate 163,197 downwards.
ATGAGGGCTGCGGTATCGGTATCAGCAATACGCCAGAGGCCTGCGGGAAAGAACTGACAGAGGGCTATGTGTCCAAAGACAGCGATGTACTGATATCCTGCGGCGGCGGCGAGCTGATGTGTGAGATCCTGGATCATGTGGATTTTGAACAGATCAAAAAAGCAGATCCGAAATGGTATATGGGCTATTCTGACAATACGAACATGACATTTCTGCTGGCAACGATGTGCGACACAGCCTCCGTCTATGGTCCGTGTGCGGCGGCATTTGGTATGGAACCGTGGCATGCATCCATGCAGGATGCTTACGATGTCCTCTGTGGAAAGAAAACATCAGTGGAGGGATATCCCTTCTGGGAAAAGGAGTCTTTAAAAGACGAAGAACATCCACTGGTACCGATCCATGCCACACAGAAACGTGTGATTCACAGCTTCCTTCCACAGAATATGGCAGGAGAAATACAGCTGGCTGAAACCGAGCAGCCGATCACATTTGAAGGCCGTCTGATCGGCGGCTGTATGGACTGTCTGGTGAATCTGCTGGGAACGACATACGATCATGTGGCGGCATTTAATGAAGCCTATAAAGAGGAAGGTATTGTCTGGTTTCTGGAATCCTGTGATCTGAATGTGATGGCTATCCGCCGGGCCATCTGGCAGATGCAGCATGCGGGGTGGTTTTCCCATGTACGCGGTTTTCTGATCGGACGACCGCTGTGCCATGGACAGGAACTGATGGGACTTGACCAGTATCATGCGGTGATCGATCTGCTGAAAGAGTATCAGGTTCCGGTACTGATGGATCTGGATATCGGTCATATTGCGCCGATGATGCCGCTGATCTGTGGCAGTCATGCGCAGATACAGTACAGCGCACAGCAGCTTAAGATCGACATGAACTGTTGTTGATGTCATTTTACAGAGTATGATGGTGCCCTTTGTGATTGTATGTGTTAACTATATCTGACGGGAAGCAGAACACAGACATATAAGGGCTGTATGACAGTTGCGGAAAATACAGAATGCGTTACTGCAAAAAGGAGAGAAGATGAAATTTCAGGAATATGAAAAAGCGAATAAGTTAGCTGTTAAAGATTACCGTCAGAAGCTTGGCCGCGGTGAGTATCCGTATCTGCCTGTACTGGATCATATTTCCCAGTACGCCAGTGTAAGGAGAGAGGTTTATCTGGGACTGATGGATATTCCATTGTCGCTGGTCGTCGGGACAGCGACGGAGGCAAGGGCCAATGCTTTTGCGTCAAATTTTATGCCCCTTCTGGACAGGGACTCTGAATTTGCTGCCAAATGGGATACGTTGTGTGACTGGCATCTGGAAAATGGCATTGCGGATCCGATTAAGGTATTCGAATTTATGGATCGCTTTTATGTACAGGAAGGCAACAAAAGAGTCAGTGTGCTCAAGTTTTTTGATGCTGTCAGTGTACCGGCCAATGTCTACCGGATCATTCCGGAATACAACGAAGAGGATGAACAGGTACGCGTCTACTATGAATTTATGAAGTTTTTTGACCTCACCGGGCTGAATGTGATCTGGTTCAGTAAGGAGGGGGCTTACCGGACACTGATCCGGGAGACGGGAAATTCGGAGACAGAGCGCTGGTCGGACGATGAGATCCTGACGCTTCGTTCCCTGTATAATCGTACAGAGTTGGTGCTGGCAGATAAATGTGAAGAAGCACATATCAGTGTGTCGGATGCCATGCTGCGTCTGATCCAGATCTATGATTATGAAACACTGTGCCAGGACAGTGCGGCACAGCTGAAAGACCATATTGGCAGAGCCTGGGAAGATATAAAGGTGCTGGGAGAAAAGACGGATCTGAAGCTGGATCCGGTGGCCCCCGCGGCCAGTCCGGTGAAACAGATGATCTCGCTGATCTCACCGAATAAGACCAGATATGTCATCGGTTTTGTACACGACAAAAACCCACAGATCTCCGGTTGGACCAATGCGCATGAGCTTGGCCGGGCACATCTGCAGAATATGTATCCGGATCTGGAGATCCACAGCTATATGAATGCTCTGGATGCAGATAATGGTGAGGCAACGATCGAAAAGGCGGTAAAAGACGGCTGCAATGTGATCTTTACCACGTCGCCAAAGCTTCTGGATGCCAGTGTAAAGATGGCTCTGAAATATCCACAGGTGCGTATTTTAAACTGTTCGCTGAATACTTCCTTCAAATCTGTGAGAACCTATTACGGTCGGATGTATGAAGCCAAATTTCTTGCCGGTCTGGTAGCGGGGGCGATGAGCCCGGACGGGGAGATCGCCTATGTGGCAGATTATCCGCTGTTTGGTATGATCGCCAATATCAATGCTTTTGCTCTGGGTGTACAGATGGTCAACCCGCGGGCGACGGTACACCTGATCTGGTCGAAGCTGAAAGAAAAAGTAGACTGGGAAAAGGAGCTGGAGGGTATCTCTGTAATATCCCAGCAGGAAATGACAGCACAGAACAGCAAATATAAGGATTTCGGCCTGTGTCTTCTGGAACATGGTGAAAAGAAGAGTTTGGCTATCCCCGTATGGGAATGGGGAAAATATTATGTGCGGATCTTTGAAAATATCCGCCATGGTGTATGGAAGTCAGAGGAAGAATCAAGTGCACTGAACTACTGGTGGGGGCTTTCTGCCGGGGTTGTTGACACGATCCTGTCGCTGAACGTACCGGTAGGGGTAAAAAAACTGGTAAAACAGATGGAAGAAAATATCAAGCGCGGGGACTTTGAACCGTTTTCCGGTATCCTGACAGCCCAGAAAGGACTGGAGATCACGCATGAGGAAACCACAAAAATTTCACCCAGAGATATTATGACGATGGACTGGCTTCTGGAAAACGTGGACGGACGGATCCCGCAGATGGATGAACTGCAGGAAGAGGCCAGAGAAGTGGTCATGGTGCAGGGTGTGACGGGAGTATAGGATGAAGATACTGGTAATTGCGGACGAGGTGTCCAAGACCTATTATGACTATTTTGACAAATCTCTGCTGGCGGATATCGATCTGATCCTGTCCTGCGGAGATCTGCCACCGGAATACCTCTCCTTTCTGGTGACCTTTGCGCATTGTCCGCTTCTGTATGTGCAGGGAAATCATGATACGAAATATGAATACAAGCCACCGGAGGGCTGTATCTGCATTGACGATGATATATTCGAATATGAAGGGATACGGATTCTGGGGCTGGGTGGTTCGATGCGCTATATTCCCGGTGCAGCCTGTCAGTTTACGCCGATGGAGATGCGAAAAAGGATCCGCCGGCTCTGGCTGAAGCTGCGCCTGAAAAAGGGGTTTGATATTCTGCTGACCCATGCACCGGCGGCCGGGATCAATGACGGTCAGGATCAGCCACACAGAGGTTTTGAAGAGTTTGTGCGGCTGATGGATCAGTATTCGCCGCGGTATATGATCCACGGGCATGTGCATATGTCCTATAATTACCGGCAGCCCCGGCTGACAAAGTACGGTCCGACGCTGGTCATCAACGGTTATGAGACCTATATGCTGGAATACGATGCTCTCTGGGAAAGCCAGATGGGAGATAAACTGAAAAAAGAAGTAGAATCAGCGAAGGAAATAGCTGAGAGCCAGAAGTGATCCTACGACAAACAGCAGTTCTGAAGTATCCTTCAGATCGATCTGAAAATACATGTCGTACTCCGGCAGCAGTGTGACACTGGCGGCAATCTTGTCCAGATGGCGGATAACAACGGAACGGTCCGGCGCATAGTAGCGCAGATCCCAGCGGCCGCTCATCATATGCATATCGATGACAGACCGGTGTTCTTTGACACGGTAGGTGCCGCGGTTGCCGGTGACATCAGAAAATACAAAGCTGTCACCCAAAAAGGAAGAATAGCGGACTTTCAGCATCTGCATATCGCCTGCCGGGTTGGTAACGATGGGGCAAAAAGAGTGCCCTTCGTTGGAAGTGCAAAGCACCAGCTGTCCGTCAGCGTCTGCGATCACAAACTGTCCGCAGGCTGTCGGATCCGTGGTGTACATGGAAAATAACATAATTAAAACCTCCTGTACGGATACATATACGATTATCCTACGGGTCTGTGACGGTAAAGTCAAGGAAAGAAACGATAAATAAAAGAAAAGAGGTATAAACATGGGTGTTTTAAGTCAGTTGAAACCGCAGGAAGTGTTTCAGTTTTTCGAGGAGATCTGCCGTATTCCGCACGGCTCCAATAATACAGAGAAAATTACAGCATACTGCGTAGCGTTTGCCAGAGAAAGAGGGCTCTGGGTAAGAAGCGATGAAGCCGGAAATGTGATCATCAAAAAACCAGCCACAGCCGGATATGAAAATCGTCCGACTGTGATCTTTCAGGGACATCTGGATATGGTGGCTGTCAAAGAGCCGGAGTGTACGCTGGATATGTTAAACGACGGACTTATTCCAGCTACGGACGGAAAAGAGGTCTGGGCAGAAGGTACATCTCTTGGCGGTGACGACGGTATTGCCGTAGCCTTTGGCCTGGCACTTCTGGACGCTGAGGATATTGCGCATCCGGCACTGGAAGTTGTGTTCACGGTAAACGAGGAGATCGGTATGCTGGGTGCAGATGCACTCGACTGTTCAGATCTGGAGGGCCGGATCTTTTTGAATGCTGATTCTGAGGAAGAAGGTATCTTCCTGACCAGCTGTGCCGGAGGAATTCGTGTGACATTTCACTATGAGACCAAATTTATAGAAACAGAAGGCGTCCGCCTGACCCTGACGATCGATGGGCTGACAGGAGGTCATTCCGGTGTAGAGATCAACAAAGGACGTGCCAATGCCAACGTGCTCCTGGGACGGATGCTGTTAAAACTTTCAGAAAGTGCAGGGTATGGCGTATCCTGCTTTGCGGGCGGTGAGATGGACAATGCTATCTGTAACGCAGCCTGCGCGACACTGACAGCAGCCCCGGAGGATCTGCCGGTACTGCGGGAAACGTTTGAAAAACTGAAGGCGGAGATCTGCCACGAATATACATCTACAGAGCCGAACATGCAGATGACACTGGAAGAGGGAACAGAAGGTACATACAAAGTGCTGCATCCTTCGGTGGCATCCGCTGTAGTGCTGACACTGGTGCATATGCCAAACGGCGTACAGCGTATGGAACCAGAGATGCCGGATATGGTGCGTACGTCCCTGAATATCGGCATTCTGGAGCAGAATGAAGATGAGATCCAGCTGCACTATGCTATGCGTTCCAGCTCGGAAAGTGAAAAACACTGGCTGGAAGCAAAAGCAGAATCTCTGGCTATGCTTTTTGGTGGCGAAGTGACCGTCAGCGGAGATTATCCGGGATGGGAATACCGTCCGGATTCCCATGTCAGGGAAGTTATCACACGGGTCTATGAAAAGCAGACCGGGAAAAAGCCGGTAGTATGCGGTATCCATGCCGGTCTGGAATGCGGTATTTTCGCTTCGAAGCTGCCGGGACTTGACTGTGTTTCCTTTGGCCCGCAGATGGTGGATATCCATACGACCAGAGAAAAACTGTATGTGGATTCCGTACAGCGTTCCTGGGAGCTTTTAAAAGAAGTATTAAAAGAAATCTGAGCATGACATGTGCAAAACTCACAAATACGCGACAGATATGACAAAAAAGTGGTGTTAGATATTCCTTTTTGTGTGTGAGTACTGGCTTTTTTGACAAAATATGATAAAATATTCACAGGATAATGTAGCAACACAGGGGGATAGACCAATGGAAATTAAGCAACTGCAGTATTTTGTGGTCAGCGTGGACATGGGAAGCTTTCAAAACGCGGCCAAGATGCTGTATACCACGCAGCCACATGTGAGCAAGACGGTAAAGGCACTGGAAGAGGAGCTGCATTTAAAGCTGCTCACCCGTGAAGCCCGCGGTGTCAAGATGACTGATGAGGGCAAAAAGGTATACGATTATGCGACGCAGATCCTGAAAAACACGGATATGATCAGCCGGATTAACGAAGAGACCCATCTGAACCGGCTGGCGGTCGCTACGATGCCCGGGTCCAGAATTACCAGTCTGTGTGCTGAATTTTATGGCGAGCAGCAGGATAAGCGACTGCAGTTTTCCGTCAAGCAGGGATGTCTGGAAGAACTGATGGGCTTTTTGCATAAGCATGTGGTAGAGTTTGGTTTCGCTTATGTGTCTGAACATCAGATGTCTGCACTGGAACAGACGCTGGAGGTCAAACGGCTGGAATTTGTACCGATCCAGACGGTGCATATGTCGTTGCTGGTGGGTGAGAAGCATCCGCTGTTTCGGGCCAGAGCGGTGGACGATGCAGAGCTGAAAACGCTGCGGTTTGTACAGTATGAGGAAGAGTATTTTTCCCTGCTTCATCATGTAGGCCATCTCAACGAATCCCTGCATCGCTATGGCAAGCTGGAAAATATCGTATCGACCAACAGCGATACGGCACTTCTGGATCTGGTGATCTACGGCGGCCTGTGTCATCTGGGCTGTATGCCGCTTGAGCAGGAGCATATCAATCCCAAGGTGCGGTATATACCGATCGAAAACACAGATGATAAGATTAATTTTGGCTATATCAAGAGAAAACGCGACGGAATCAGCCCGATCAGTCTGGAGCTGATCGAGTATGTGAAGGAGCATTTGTAAGAATCAAAATTGGTCCACAGGATCAATTATTGATATGCATGGCAATAAAAAAGAACATCGGGTTATAACGATACAGGATCGTTATAGCCCGATGTTCTTTTTACACAGAAAATGTATTTCATATAGGTTTTACATTATACCAGACACAGTCTGACAAGCAGCGGTATCGAAATCAGCGACAGCATCGTACTGATAAACACCGTCCGTGCAGCGAGTTCTTCGTCGTTGTCGTAGTTGGTGGCAAAAAGTACACAGTTGCTGGCGCAGGGCATGATGGTCATGATGAAAGCCACACCCAGAAGCACGGGATCTTTGATGATCAGGGCAAACAGAGGGAATACCAGCAGAGGGAAGATAAACTGTCGCACGGCCAGAAACGGGTAGACATGCAGGTCTGTAAATACTGTCCGGATATCCATAAGTGCTAGGGCGGCACCGGTCAGCATCATGGCCATAGGAGAGGTGACCGCTCCGACGGAGGACACGACGCCTGTTACGATAGACGGCAGCCGGATACCGGTCAGGTAGATAACGATCGTGAGCAGTGACAGAATCGTACCCGGAGACAGGATTTCTTTCAGGCTGGTTTTGGAGGAGCGATGCATACCGATATTTAACACGGCAGGCCCGTAGCTGAATGCGGACAGATTAAAAGCTACATTAAAGATGGCGGTATAGACAACACCGGTGCTGCCATAGATCGCGCTGATCAGCGGGATTCCCATAAAACCAGTATTTTCAAAAACAGACATAAAAATGTACAGACCGCGGTTCTTTTCCGGTAAACGCAGGACAACAGCCATAATCCATCCGATAAAAGGCATGAAGATATAGTATCCGAAAGCCACAGCAAAGGTGAGTGCGATCAGGTGGAAATCCGGTTCCTCGGTCTGTTGCAGGACGGAATTCAGAATCAGACAGGGTGTTGTGACGTACAGACAGAGTTTGGTCATTTTCTGATTGGTATGGCGGTCAAAAATGCCGGCTTTGCAGAGAAAATAGCCGAGAAAAAGCATAAGAAACAGCTGAACCAGCTGCCTGATGATAACGAGCAGATCCATAGAGACTCCTTTTGCGTTCAAAATCGTTGTGATACCAACTTTTCCCATTATACGGGGAAACGAAAGAACTGGCAAGGTGTGGTTATGTAAAATGAACAAAAAAATACTGCCATTCCGCAGGATGACAGCATTTCAGATATCAGCTATGGTATAAAATAAAAACCGTTATGCGGCGGTTTTCAGACTTTATCAACCGCATGTGCCAGATCGCTCAGCATTTCTTCGGCATTTTCATACAGCGTGAACATCTGCAGAATATCCTCTTCTGCAAAATGCATCTTAACGACATGTTCGAGAAGCTCGTACAGATCGTTGAAGTAGCCGTTGATGTTGTAGACTGCGATGGGTTTGTGCATCTGGCCGAGCTGGTTTAACGTCAGGACTTCGAAAAACTCTTCAAAGGTACCGATGCCACCGGGAACCATGATAAAAGCATCGGCTTTTCCTTCCATCAGACTTTTGCGCTCGCGCATAGTGTCTGTATAGATCATTTCGCTGCACTGTTTATATAAGATACCCTCGGTATCAAAAAAGTGGGGAGCAATCCCGATGATCTGGCGTCCATGGACCCTCGACATACCACGGGCAGCAGCACCCATCAGACCGGTGGCACCTGCGCCATAGATCATCGTATGGCCTTTTTTGGCAATCATTTCACCGAGCTCTTCTACGGCTTTCATATAGTCAGTATCGATCAGTGCGCTGGCGGCACCGAACAAACAGATATTCATAACTTTACCTCCCTACAGGATACTGGAAGAAGAGTGTTCCAGTGCATTTTTGGCTTCCTGCAATTCATGTTGCAGCTGGGGTGTCATACGCTCCGGCCGGGCTGCGTGGACCAGGCGTTTTACGGCAGCCAGATCTTTTTTGATCTGATTCTTAACCGCAGGATCCAGCGTTTTTTTCTTTTCTTTCAGTGCTGCTTCGGCGCGGTAATACAGGGCTTCGGCTTCACTGTGCAGCTTTGTGGCTTCCTCGATGGCCTGATCTTCGGAAGCAAAGCGCGCAGCATTGCGGATAGCGTCCTCGATCTCTTCCTCGGACATATTGGAACTGGAAGTGATCGTGATCTCCTGTGCTTTGCCTGTGCCCAGATCTGTGGCAGAGACTTTGACAATACCGTTGACGTCGATATCAAAAGTGACCTCGATCTGCGGTACACCGGCCCGGGCGCGTTTGATACCGGTCAGACGGAAATTACCGATCAGCTTGTTGTCGCGGGCAAAATGGCGTTCACCCTGCAGGACCTTGATATCTACAGAAGTCTGGAAATTAGCTGCGGTGGTGAAAATCTGGCTCTTTCTGGTGGGAATGGTCGTGTTGCGGTCGATCAGACGGGTAGCAACACCGCCAACGGTCTCGATAGAAAGAGACAGCGGCGTGACATCCATCAGGATAATATCGTTGGCTGCACTGGAAGAAGGCAGATTGCCACCGAGCTTACCACCCTGGATGCAGGCACCAAGAGCGACACATTCATCCGGATTGAGGCCACGGGAGGGCTCTTTGCGTAAAAGCGTGCGAACCTTATCCTGAACAGCGGGGATCCGTGTGGAACCACCGACCAGAAGGACCATGCCAAGATCGGATGCCTGCAGGCCGGCATCCTGCAGCGCCTGTTGTACGGGAGCTGCCGTGCGGTCAACAAGATCACGGATCAGTTCATTAAATGTATTTCGGCCAAGCTCCATTTCCAGATGCAGCGGTGTGCCTTTGTTCATGGCGATAAAAGGAATATTGATGCTGACAGTGGAAGCGGAGGACAGTGCCTTTTTGGCATTTTCGGCTTCTTCACGGACACGCTGCAGTGCGGTGGCGTCCTTGTACAGATCATAGTGATGGAGACGTTTGAATTCCCTGGCCATCCAGTCTACGATACGCTGATCAAAATCATCACCACCCAGATGATTGTCTCCGGCGGTGGAAAGTACTTCGATCAGGCTGTCGCCGATCTCGATGATCGAAACATCAAACGTACCGCCACCGAGATCGTAGACCAGGATCTTCTGCGGGCTGCCGTGGTCCAGACCGTAAGCCAGAGCAGCGGCCGTAGGTTCATTGATGATGCGCTGGACGTGAAGCCCGGCGATGCGTCCGGCATCCTTGGTGGCCTGGCGCTGTGCATCATTAAAATAAGCGGGAACAGTGATCACGGCCTCTGTCACTTCTTCACCGAGAAAGCTTTCCGCATCCTTTTTCAGCTTCATCAGGATAAAGGCGGAGAGCTCCTGTGGTGTGTAACGCCGTCCCTCCAGCATGATGCGGTAATCACTGCCCATATGGCGTTTGATCGAGGAAACGGTCTGCTGTGGATTTACAGTCATCTGTCTGCGTGCACTGTCACCGACCAGACGGTCACCGTTTTTTGTGAATGCAACAACAGAAGGTGTTGTACGTCCACCTTCTGCATTGGGAATGACCACAGGCTGCCCGCCTTCCATAACAGCTACGCAGCTGTTGGTGGTGCCAAGGTCTATACCAATTACTTTACTCATAGTTCGTACCTTTCTGAAAAATCTCATACATCTGTGAGAAGACAGATGTTTATACTCTGTCTTTTATTGTACAGAATATGAGAAAAAAAGCCATAGTACAATCCTTTTCTTTTTCTAAACTTTTTATGAAATGGTGTGAACCTCTTCTTCACCGACGAAGAAAACCGGGGTTACTGTTTTTTTGTATCCAGATAGCCGTTTAAGGAATTGCTGACCATATGGTACAGGATATCCGCCATCTGTTCCGGTGTTTCGCGGCCGTCATTTAACAGCCACATTTTGATCAGTCCCACACAGCCATTGAGACAGTAGGCATAGCTGTAGCGCAGCTGTTTCTTTTCAATCTTAAATAAGGGCTCGATGACCTGGACAGCTTCGCTGCCGACCACATCCTCCATCCGCGATACAAAGGCCATGTCGCCGTTGGGGCCACACAGGGCTTTACAGATAGCACGATTGTCCTCCATGATCTGAAACATCTGGCGGATAAAATCCTGAGAATGGGCATCGGCGCTGATCGGATGTGCCTGCATGGCATCCTGAATCTCCTGAAACAGCTCTTCCTCAATCTTTTCCAGCATATCGTAGATATCTGAATAGTGCAGATAGAAGGTGGAACGATTGATATCTACTTCCTCTACCAGCTCTTTGACTTTGATATCCCGAATGCTCTTGGTTTCGAGCAGGCGGGCCAGCCCCTCCCGCAGCTGTTTACGGGTTTTGCGTACCCTGCGGTCTACTTTTTCTGCTTCCATAGCTTCTCCTTATCGTCAAAATGTACTTTTTTTAATAGTATTAGTCAAAAACAGGGAAAATGTCGAATTATAGGCAAAAATCACTGGTATTGACGTTTGTGTTCTTTGGATAGGTTTAGTATAATACGAAACATCGAGAAAATCAACACTGTGTTGCTTAATGAATATTTTTTCCATTAAGCAAACGAATGTTGGATAAATAAAAAGGAGGATAGCAGCCATGCTGAAAAAAGAATGGAAAAGCTTGTTCAAAAGTCCGATCATGATCATCGTACTGATCGCGATCATTCTGATCCCTTCCATTTACACCTGCCTGTTTCTGGCATCGATGTGGGATCCCTATGGTGAACTGGACAAGCTGCCAGTAGCTGTTGTCAATAATGACAAACCGGTAGAATATAATGAAAAGACATTACAGGTCGGACAGGATCTGGTGGACAAGCTTAAGGATAATGATGAGCTTGATTTTCACTTTGTAGATCCGATGGAGGCACAGGAAGGTATTGAAAACGGTACCTATTATATGGTAATTACGATTCCGGAGAATTTCTCTGAAAATGCTTCTACTGTTATGGATGACGAGCCGACACAGATGGTACTGAATTATCAGACAAATCCGGGAACGAACTACATCGCTTCCAAGCTGTCCGCCACGGCCATGACAAAGATTAAGGATACGCTGTCCGAGGAAATCGTGCGTACCTATACGGAAGAAGTTTTTGACTCCATCGAGGAAGCCGGAGACGGTATGCAGGATGCGGCAGACGGTGCCGGAGAGATCGAGGACGGTACAGATAAGCTGATCGACGGTAACGATACGATCAGTGAGAATCTGCAGGTGCTGGCTGATTCTACAGTGACATTCAAAAACGGATCAAAGACACTGACCACCGGTCTGAAGACATATACGGACGGTGTGGCACAGGTGGATGCCGGTGCTACGCAGCTTAAAGATGGTACATCTGCCCTTAAAGGTGGTACGACTACATTAAGTTCCGGTATTAAATCCTACACCGATGGTGTGGCACAGGTAGATGCCGGTGCCAAACAGTTAAAAGGCGGTACTTCTCAGCTGGCAGACGGCAGCAAACAGCTCGATGATGGTGCGGCACAGCTTCAGACAGGTGCTGCTACATTAAAGAAAGGTACATCTTCTCTGTATGATGGTGCATCTTCTCTGTATGCCGGAGCCAAAACACTGTCATCCGGAGCCAGTGATTTAAATACCGGTCTGACAGCGTATGTAGCAGGTGTACGTCAGCTGCATGATGGTGCTGATAAGATGGCAGGTCTTACAGCACTGGATAAAGTGTATGCGGGAATCAGTGCACTTGAGGCCGGAGTGAATACGGGAAGTAAGGAAAAACCGGCACTGACGAAGGGTGCTGCGGATGTTGTTTCTGGCCTGGAGACGATAAAAGGTAAGGTAGATGCCTTAAAAGGGACTGCTTCTGAAGAAGGATTGAAAAAGCTGGTTGGTGGTATTAATACGGCAAAAACTACAGCGGACTCAGGAAAAACTGTTGCAGGGCAGGCTAAGAGCAGTGCTGAATCGGCAAAATCGAATACAGAGACGGCAAAGAACACGATAAGTAACAGTGCTGTAAAAACTATAGAGGAGACAGCAACAGCCCTAAATGATACAGCAAAGAGTATAAATGATGTGGTTGACGCCAATAATGATAAAATAAATACAATTTCTACTGATTTGGATAATAAAGTAAAAGGTGCCAATGCAACGATTCAGAGTAATAATGCTGCATCTGAAAATGGAAAAACTGCAGTAAAAAAAGCAAAAGATGCTATCGATACAGCATTGAAAGCAGAGGGCATTTCTGAGGAAACAAAGAATGCATTAGAAGCGGCAAAGAGTCAATTGCCATCTGAGACTGAATTCTCTACTACGAGTCAAATCTTGATGGATATGTCTTCTTTACCATTACAGACAATTAATGCAAGTGCCGATGTGAGTGCAGCAAGTAGATCTCTGGCAGCTGATGCAGAAAGTCTGAAAACAAATGCATCGGCTCTGGAGGGTGCAGCAACGAATCTTAACAGTGCAGCTTCAAATCTGGGACAGGTATCTGGCGGACTGGCTCAGATATCCAATGCAATGGGCAGTGAAACGGTTGATACAAATCCTCTGAACACATTATCTGCAGGTTTACAGACCGCTATAGATGGTGCAAAGGCTGTAAAAGACGGTGCAGATTCCGTAGGTGCAAACCTCACAGCCCTGAAAACCCAGACGGCATCTTTCCCGGAAGCAGCCGAGGGTATGACAAAACTGATCGCCGGATTTGATCAGGTATCCGGTGCTATGCTGGCAAACGGTCAGTATACCAATGATTATAAGCTGACAGCCGGAGCTTCTTCTCTGGCAGATGGTGCACAGACACTGGTCAAAGGTGCCGCTACATTAAGCGGTGGTGCTAAACAGGTCGATGACGGAACCCAGACACTGGCAGCCGGAACAAAGACTCTGAAAGCAGGTACAGAGTCTGCTGTAGCCGGTACAGCACAGCTGGATGCCGGTGCACTGACACTGACTAAAGGTACAGCAGCTCTCGTAGCCAATAACGGTACATTAAATGCCGGTGCAAATCAGCTCTTTGAAGGTGCTGTGGCTCTGGCAGATGGTGCACAGACATTAAGGGCCGGTACATCCGCACTGGTAGCCAACAATACCGCATTAAACAGCGGTGCTGCCCAGCTGACAGACGGTGCCGGAAAGATTCAGGACGGTTCCCAGAAGCTGGCAGATGGTTCTGTAGAGCTGGGAGACGGTCTGCATGAGCTCAAAGACGGTGCAAATGAGCTGTCTACAGCCCTGCAGGATGGTGCAGATGAAGTCAAAGACAATACAGCTAGTGATGCTACACTGGATATGTTCTCCGCTCCGGTAGATGCCGAGGAGACACAGGTAACAACAGTTAGTGATAATGGTTCAGCCATGAGTGCCTACATGATGTGTGTAGGTCTCTGGGTAGGTGCACTGGCCTTCTGCCTGCTGTACCCGCTGACAAAATACAGAGGCAAATTAAAGGGTGGTTTCTCCTGGTGGATCAGCAAGGCAAGTGTTGCTTATCCGGCAGCAGTGCTGATGGGCCTGATCGTTGTCGGTGTGGCCCATGTATCCCTTGGATTTACGCCGGGTGACCTTGGCAAGGAACTGACCATTGCGTGTCTGGCCTGCGTGGCCTTCATGTCCATGCAGTATTTTGCCAACGTAGCACTTGGTAAAGTCGGTAGCTTCCTGATGCTGGTATTCATGGTAATCCAGCTGGCAGGTTCTGCAGGTACATATCCGGTAGAAATCTCCGGTGAACTGGCCAATGCACTGCATGCATATGTACCATTCACTTATGTTGTTAACGGCTTCCGTGTCGGTATCTGTGGTGCCGGAAGCATTACCCAGTCTGTACAGGTACTGATCAGCATCATCATCGTATTTACGATCCTGACAGTGATCCTGTTCCAGTACAGAACGATCATGATCCGTCGCGAAAAACGCTGCTTCTATGACTTCCTGGAAGATCATGGACTGGCATAAATAAAAAAGAAAGATAGTGAAACGTCCGAAGCATGGGGAAAGCTGTGCTTCGGGCGTTTTTTTGTTGCCATGATTGTCAAATTATCAAACTCACATTAACAAAAAATATTGAACGATAACAAATAAAATGTTATTATCAAATAAAAAAGTTATCGAGGTGTCATATGATAGAACACGCTTTGAACACGACATTTGGAATAATATGTAAAGAAAATGATGCACAGATAAAAGGTTTGCCTTTATATATGACAGCGGGGAGAACGATGACAGAAGTTGACATTGAGGATTGCTGCTTCCTTTTGATAACGCTTTCGGAAAATGACAAATTTGGAACAGTAGCACTGAAAAAACAGGCTGCACTATATACTGAAAAAAGTGGCTTGCATGTAGCTTATTATTTCGAAAACATTACAAAAGTACAGAGAGATGCTTTGGTTCGTAAGAGAATCCCTTTTATATCTATGCCCGATCAAATGTATCTTCCTTTTTTGGGCATGGCTTTAAGTAATCATTTCAAAAAGGAGTATGAGTTTTCAGTAAAGAAAATGATGCCGGCGACACAATGCCTTTTTTTATATTTATTGTATAATACATCGTGCGAATATATGATAAAAAAAGAAGCGGCAGAGCATTTAAAGCTTACCAGAACATCTATTACCCGGGCATCGGAACAGCTGAAGAATATGGGCTTGCTTACAGAGAATGCAAGGGGTAAAGAAATTCAGATGTATCCTACAGCAACAGGTAAAGAATACTACGAAAAAGCAAAAAAATATCTGATTAATCCTGTACAAAAAAGGTTGAGTCTGGAAAAAAATCCTATGATAGACCGGTTAAACGTGGCGGGAGAAAGTGCGTTGAGTAAAAACAGTATGCTTGCTGCACCAGAAAAAGAAATATATGCGATTTATAAAGGCCATGATGTGGTTCAATCGTGGAAAGAGATTAATTCGCAATGGCAGACTGATGTTGACAGCTGTTGTGTCGAACTGTGGAAATATGATCCGGACATTTTCGCAAAAAACGGGGCAGTAGATCCAGTATCTTTGGCAATGTCATTATCGGATATCGAGGATGAGCGAGTACAGAGTGAACTGGAAACATATTTGGAGGAGTATGCATGGTAGAAGGATTACTTTCTTTTAAAGAAAAGTTTCAGGGATACGAAGAGTGTTATACAATTATTGGTGGAACAGCCTGCGATATACTGATGACAGAAGCACGATTGCCATTTAGAAGGACGAAGGACATAGATATTATTTTGATTTTAGAAGACCGACAGAAAGAATTTGCAAAGAAATTCTGGGAATATATAAAAGAAGGTGAGTATCGATGCGGATGGAAAAATAATAATGAAATGCATTTTTATCGATTTACTGACCCACTCCCGGGATATCCTGCGATGATTGAGCTGTTTTCCAGAAAACCTGGCTATCATCTGGATGTGGAAGCGGGAATAGTGCCGGTACACATAAATGATGATGTATCGAGTCTTTCCGCTATTTTATTACAGGAAGACTTCTATCAGTTTATGCTGAAAGGACGAAAAAACATAGAAGGTGTATCTGTTTTAACTGCTGAATATTTAATCCCATTTAAAATGTATGCATGGTTAGATTTGAAAAAAAGAAAAGCAGCAGGGGAACATGTTAATGAGAAAGACTATAAAAAACATAAAAATGATGTATTCAGATTGCTTCAGCTTGTAAGTGCAGAAGAAAAAATGGAGACGGAAGGATTGGTAAGAAAAAGTATAGAAGATTTTCTCATACAGATCGAAAGTGAAACAATAAGATTGGAACAATTAGGATTGGATATCAGTTGGGCAGAAGCATTGCATATTATGAAAGAGATATATTTGTGAAGATTATAGTTAAAGATTACCATACATATAAACTACCAAATAACAGAGGAAAAGATTGTATGGTTTTACATAACAGAAAATGCAGATTAGTCAATTTATCTATAGCGGAGAGATATAATGCATGATTTCGCCGAAAATAGAAAAATGTAATTTTTTGTATTGACTTAAATACAAGAATGAAAGATAATCAACGTGTAACTTGTCAGACAAGCAAGGAGAAAAACATTGATCAATCATCAGAGCGTTACTGAACAGGTTGTAGCGTATTTTAAGGAAAATATAGAGGCCGGTCATTGGGCAATCGGAGAGAAGATTCCTTCGGAGAATGTACTGACAAAAACACTGGGTGTCAGTCGGGCTACCATACGGCAGGCAGTCAGTCAGCTTGCCGGGATAGGTATACTGGAAACTGTACATGGAAAAGGCACTTATTTGCTGGACGATCAGGTGGATGAGAATAAGGCTTCAGAGAATATGATCACGGCAGAAGATTGTCTGAATACAGAAAAAGTTCTCGAATTCCGCCGGATTGTAGAAAGTGAAGCCTGCTATATTGCAGCATCACACGTTACAGATACTTTTTTATTGTCACTGAAAGATTTATTGCATGTTATGGTTGAAAGCAAAGAGGACGTAGAACGGTTTGTAACGGCAGATATTACATTTCATCAGAAAATTTGTGAGGCTTCTCAAAATCCGTTGCTTGAAAAATGTATGAATAAAATACTCGAAGAGAATCGAAAAAGCCAGCAATTAACAAGAAGAACATTCGGATACCATGACGGAATACATTATCATGAGCTGATCATTCAGGCACTGGAGGAAAAAAATGCGCAGAAAGCAAAGAAATGTATGTTTGATCATTTACAGAATGGTATTAACCGCTTGCAGCAACAGAAGAACGACAGCGGTGCATAAAACAATGTACCGCTCATGATATTTTTTTAGTTCAACTTGTCAGACAACATACAAGAAAGGAGAACAAATGGACACCAAAATTCAAAGGGTCAGAGTAATCTGCACTGCACCGGAGGGAATCAATCTGGTTGTAGTAAAAGTCGAAACAAATCAGCCGGGGCTCTATGGACTGGGATGTGCTACATTTGCCTATCGGCATCTGGCCGTAAAAACAGTTGTAGAAGAATATCTGGATCCATTGCTTAAAGGCAGGGATGTAGATGCTATAGAAGATCTCTGGCAGTTAATGCATCAAAATGGTTACTGGAGAAATGGTCCTGTGGTCAATAATGCTATATCGGGAGTCGATATGGCATTGTGGGATATTAAAGGTAAGATGGCCAATATGCCACTATACCAGTTGTTTGGCGGAAAATGCCGGGAAGGGATTCCGGTATACAGGCATGCAGATGGAAGGGATCTGAATGAACTGTGTGAAAATATTCAGAGATTTCAGGAAATGGGTATCACCCATTTGCGGTGCCAGTGCGGTGGCTATGGAGGAGAGGCTTATGGGTTTATACCGGAGAGTGCGCCGATGCATGCAGCTCCCGGCGTTTATCTGGATGAGCATGCCTATATCAGAAATATGGTAAAGCTCTTTGAAGGTATTCGTTCCAGGATAGGATATGACATACAGCTTGTGCATGATGTGCATGAAAGGATTTCGCCGATGGGCGTTATCCGCATGGCAAAAGAACTGGAAAAATATGATCTGTTTTTCCTGGAAGATCCGGTGTCCATTGAACAGACAGAATGGCTTCGCAGATTGCGGCAGCAGTCTTCCATACCGATTGCGGAAGGAGAACTGTTTAATCATCCCGGAGAATGGAAGCAATTGATCAGTGAACAGCTGATTGATTATATAAGAGTTCATATCAGTCAGATCGGGGGAATAACTCCGGCAAGAAAGCTGCAGATCTTTGCCGAACAGTTTGGTGTAAAAACAGCATGGCATGGTCCCGGAGATATGTCACCGCTTGCACATGCTGCCAATATACATATCGATCTGGCAGCACCAAACTTTGGTGTGCAGGAGTGGTCAGGCATTGAACCGCCGAACTTTGTCATACAGGAACTGAAAGGTCCGCACGGTGCGCTTCTTGAGGTATTCCCCGGCCTTCCGGAATTCTCAAAGGGCTATGTATATGCAAATGATAAACCGGGCCTGGGAGTTGATATAGACGAAAAAGAAGCAAAAAAATATCCATGCGAAAATACAGTTACAGTATGGACACAGACAAGGAAAAGAGATGGATCTTTACAGACTCCATAAAAATAAAAGAAAGCGAGGCGTTACAGGATGAAAGAGGTTGTGGTTGTAGAACCGCATAAAGTTGAGGTGCGTGAAGTTCCGATTCCGGAATTACAAAATGAGGATGAGGTGCTGATTCAGATGAAAGCTGCCGGGGTCTGCGGAAGTGATCACCATATTTATCATGGATCAAATCCATGCTCTACATATCCACGTATTCCCGGGCATGAGAATGCCGGAATTGTTGTCAAAGCCGGGAAAAATGTAAAAAACGTCAGTGTGGGTGATCATGTCATCGTGGATCTGATCTCTACCTGTGGGACATGTTATCAGTGCACGCATGGACGGAAAAATGTATGTGAATCCGTAAAGGTCAGAGGTTCAGGAGCGGATGGCGGATGGCGTGAATATTTTACTGCACCGGCAGCGGAAGTATATAAGATCAGTGATCAGGTAGACTGGAAGGATGCTGCACTGGTGGAACCTTATGCCATAGGTGCTCACTGTACGGCCAGAGGACGTGTTGAAAAAGATGATGTGGTTTTTATTTTGGGCACGGGAACGATTGGTTCTATTATTTTGCAGACATGTAAAGCAAAAGGATGCAGGATGGTTATCTGCTGCGATATTGATGATGAATCACTGGAAAGAGCAAAAGCATATGGTGCCGATTATGTTATTAATTCAAAAAAAGAAGATATTGTTATGCGCATCCGTGAGATTACAAAAGGAAAAGGTGTGACGATTGCTTTTGATTCTGCCTGTTTCCCGGGATCTCTGACTATGTGCATGCAGCCCGGAGTCCTTTGTAATGCCGGACGTATGGTGCCTATGGGGTTCTGCACAGCACCGGAGCAGATTACACAGGCAATGATCAATCAGAGAGAACTGGATATTATAGGAAGCCGCATGTCAGCTTTTCAATTTGAGCCTACAATCAAACGGATGGAAGATGGAATGCTGGATACCAGGGGCATAGCCACTATGTTCATACCTTTTGATGAAATAGAAAAAGTGTTTGAATATATGGATCATCCGGTTCCGGAGTCGAAAAAAATGGTGATATTGTTTTAATAAACGGGAGGGAAAAAATGAGATTCGATTACAAAGAAAAGTTCAGTGTTGCCGGTAAATGCTGCATCGTGACAGGTGGTGCACAGGGATTGTCAAAAGGAATGGCAGAGGCACTGCTTGAAAACGGTGCCAAAGTTGTTTTGATGGATGTACAGAAAGAAAAGCTGGAGGGAGTAGTAAAAGCATATCGCGAAATGGGATATGAAGCCTTTGGTGTCAGTGGAAATCTGGCAGACAGAGCTGATCTGAACCGGATGTTCGATGATGCCATGGAACTGCTGGATCATAAGCTGGATGTTCTGATTCCGGCAGCCGGTATTCAGAGAAGACATTTGCCGGAGGAATTTCCTGTGGAAGAGTGGGATCTGGTAATGAAGATTAATCTGGATCATGTATTTTTGATGACGCAAAGAGCTTTGCAGGTTATGTTAAAGCAGGAAACAGGTGGAAAAATCATCAATATTGGTTCCATGGTTACCTGGTTTGGAGGAACAACAGTTCCGGCATATACGGCAACAAAAGGTGCGGTATCCCAGCTGACGAAGAGTCTGGCTGTGGATTGTGCCGGAAGAAATATTAATATCAATGCTGTAGCACCGGGATATATGGATACAGAAATGTGTGCCAATATGACACAGGAAAGAAAAGACGAAACAACCGTGCGAATTCCGGCACATCGCTGGGGTACGCCGGATGATTTAAAAGGTCCGATTCTGTTTCTGGCAAGTGCAGCGTCTGATTATCTGAATGGTGCTGTTATACCGGTTGACGGTGGATATCTGTGTAAGTAGATCGAATACTGGTTTGCAATGCATTGGTTTTGAAAACAGGAGGGCAAGATGATATATTTTGCAGAAAAATTTAAAAGAGCATCGGTGGAAGAAGGAAATTTTCTGCTTGCGTGGACCGGACAGGCCGGTTTTATGTTAAAAAACAGCAAAGGCAAGGTGATGGCACTGGATGTATATCTGTCAGATCTTGTAGAAAAAGAAGATAACAGAAAAAGACTGATGCCAGCATTATTTTCTGCAGATGAAATAGTGCCGGATGTTGTGCTTGCTTCACATCATCATGCAGATCATCTGGATATGGAGATTCTGCCATTCTGGCTGTCTGAGGGGGCATCACTGTACTGCTGTGAGGCATCCGGTCAGCTATGTTGTGAGGCAGATATGCCAAAAGATCATATCTGCACCATGAAACCCGGAGACCGTACAGAACAGGATGGTTATAAAGTAGAGGCTGTTTTTGCAGATCATGGAGATACTGCGCCAAAGGCTATCGGGTTTGTAGTTGAAACGGAAGGTATCCGACTATATTTTACCGGTGATACTTCTTATCAGCATATGAGAATGCAGCCGGTTACTGAAAGAAAAATTGATGTGCTGATTCTTCCAATTAATGGCGAGTACGGGAACATGAATGAAAAAGATGCGGTTATGCTGGCAGCACAGACTGGTGCGGGGCTCACGATTCCGTGCCACTTCTGGACGTTTGCGAGACATAGCGGGGATCCGTATCTGTTTGAGCAGGAAATGAAAGTGGAAGCACCGGATGCTCCCTGCTATGTCATGGCCCAGGGTGAAATACTGGATATTGAAGCAAATGGCCAGTTCAGTCGTCGACAAGGATAATGCGGATACCGGTTGCGGCCAGTTCGTCCAAAGCAGCTTTGTCTGCACCGGTATCTGTAATCAGAATGTCGATATCATGAATGGAGACACTGGTAAAGTTTTTGGATTTACCAATTTTAGAACCATCGGCAACGATGATGACTGTACCGTTGCAGCGCCGGACCATGGCTTCATTGATCGCTGTTTCCTGGTAAACAGAGGTTGTGGTTCCGGCAGCACTGATGCCGTTAACACCCAGGATGCAGTAATCAGCATATACGGCATTCAGAGCAAGCAGCGCATGTTCTCCGACTAACGATTTTGCACGGCTTCGGCATTCTCCGCCGGTAATGATCAGATCGATCTTTTCGGAAGTGATTACGGATGGTGCAAGAGAATTATTGGTAATAATGCGAACCTTACGATTGTCCAGGTATTTCATCGTTGTTAAGGTCGTTGATCCGGAATTGAGAAAAACGGTAGCACCATCGGGAATCAGGGCGGCTGCCTGTCGGGCGATTTTAGCCTTGGTGGATTCATGTTGGATTTTCTTCTCTTCCAGAGGTGGTTCATGTTCTGTAATAGCCTGATTGATAGTGGCACCACCGTGAAAACGGTGTAAAAGATTTTTCTTTTCAAGTGCTTCAAGGTCTCTTCGGATTGTCAGCTCAGATACCTGAAGAAGTTTGCTGGCTTCGGGAACACGAATCGTATGATGGGTTTTCAGATAATCGAGCAAATGCTCCTGCCGTATTTGAATTTCATGTCGGGACTGTTTCATAAATATACACGCTTTCTGTGGAATACTATTATTGTGAACCGTTTGTTTTATTATAGGATGCAGAAAACAAAGAATCAATCATAAAATCTCAAAAACGTTCAAAAAAACATAAACAAACATAAAAATGAGATATATGAACGAAAAGATGGGACAAAATTACAAAAAAATAAAAAAACATCATATATATGTTCGATAGAACTTTAAATGATTAAATGATATCATATAAGCAGTTAAGGAAACGAAAGAAGTGCAGAAATATTCCTGCATTCTGATAAACAAAAACTATATAAAAAAGAACTGGAGGAAAAATGATGAAAAAGAGCTTTTTGAAAAAAGTGATGGGAACGGCAATGAGCGTGACACTGGCTGGATGTATGTTAGTTGGATGCGGGGGAACATCTTCAACGGCAACATCCGAAAACAAAGAGGCATCCGCAACGTCATCCGCAGCTGAGACAGCAACGAGCAGTGCAGCATCCGAAAACAAAGATGGTGATAAATACAAGATCGCACTGAGCAATTCCTATATGGGAAATGACTGGAGACAGTTAATGATCAAGACAACACAGGTAGTTGCTACAAAAGATCCGTATGCTTCAAAGGTTGATCTGGATGTGGTTACCTGTGAAAACACTGCAGAGGCACAGGCGGCATCCATCGATGCACTGGTAGAACAGGATTATGATGCTATCCTTATCAATGCAGCATCTGCAACTGCTTTGATTCCATCGATTCAGAGAGCTATTGATGCAGGTATTACGGTAGTAACCTTTGATAATACGGTTGATGCTGAAGGTGTATATCGTGTCTCCACAGATCTTGCAGATCTCAGTCGTGCATGGGCAAATTATCTGGTTACCAAATGTGGTGACGGTGCAAAACTGATCATGGATACAGGTATTGCCGGATCCACATCCGGTAATGTGATGTATGAAGCTGCTATGGAGGTATTTAATGAGCACAATATGCAGATCCTTTCCGAGTATGCCAGTGAATATGCCGATGGTGTAGGACAGGAACAGATAGCTTCTGTACTGGCAGCCAATCCGGAGATTGATGGTGTATATGCTCTTTGCTATGCCAATACTGTTTATAATGCCTTTACAGATGCAGGAAGAGAGCTTGTTCCGACAACATGTTTCAATACAAATGCAGGTCAGATTACAGCGTATGATAACAAAATGGATGTTTTAATTGGACAGAACACACCGGGACTTGGTGCTGTTGCCATGGAAACAGCTGTAAAGGTACTGGATGGAGAACAGGTTGATCAGGAGACTCTGGTTAAGGCAAGCCTGATGACAAACGATACAAGTGTTGATTTCGGATATGAGACATCTGCGCTTGAAGAAAATGTAACCTTCTTCCGTGATCTTCCGGATGCCTTTGATTATCCGGTTGTACCGAAAGATTTCACACCGCAGGTTGAGGCTTCTGAGGTATCCGATTATCAGCAGTAATGCGCAGGAATCCATACAGGAAACAGTAATAACATGCGAAATTTCCCCCACTGTGCTTCGCATAGTGGGGGATTACTTACTCCATAGTGTGATTGAAGGAGCAAAAAATGGCAGATCTGGAACTTAATAATATTGTAAAAAAATTTGGTGGAGTTACAGTGCTGAACAAGGTTTCTCTGCATTGTAACCGTGGAGAGGTACATGCTCTTCTTGGAGAGAACGGAGCAGGAAAAAGTACCTTATTAAAAGTGCTCAGTGGCGCACATATGCCGGATGAGGGAGAAATCCTTTTGTTTGGGAAAAAGATAGAAATTAAAAGTCCTACAGACGCTTTAAAGCATGGTATCGGAACGGTATATCAGGAACTGTCCACGGTACCGGAACTGACGGTCGGCGAAAATATTTTTATTGGCCGTATACCGAGAAATAAAATGGGTCTGTTTGACTATAAGAAATTGTATGCGGATACAGAAAAATTATTTCAGGAATACGAAATTGAAGATATAGATCCAAGAGCAAAAGCAGGATCTTTGTCATTGTCGCAAAAGCAGATTGTAGAGATTTTGAAGACACTTTCCAAGGAACCGGAAGTTGTGATTCTGGATGAGGCAACATCTGCATTGACGGAAAATCGCGTACAGTGGCTTTTGTCTCTGGCAAGAAAGCTTGCGGATAAAGGTAAAATCGTTTTGTTTATTTCCCATCGTATGGGAGAAATCCAGAATGGTTGTGACAAAATTACAATTCTGCGTAATGGTATTAACACAGGAGAAATGGATGTCAGAGAAATTCAGATGGATGTGGTGATCGCTTCTATGCTGGGAAGAAAAATTGCCAATTATTTTCCGGATATTGAGGACCATGTGCAGAGTGAAAAAATGCTGGAAGTCAGAAATCTGACGTATACGCATATTCTGAACGGTATTGATTTTGATCTTCATAAAGGTGAAGTGCTTGGTATCGGCGGACTCGCCGGACAGGGGCAGGCAGAGCTTTTGCAGGCACTGTTCGGTATTCTGCATGCCAAAGGTGAAATAAAGCTAAATGGAGAGAGCGTGCAGCTGAAATCACCAAAACAGTGTCTGCAAAAAGGTATCGCCCTGGTACCGGAGGAAAGAGGGGTACAGGGACTGATCTTATCCTTCCCGATTCGGTATAACATTTCTCTTCCTATGTTAAAAAAGATCAGTAATCCGTTCTGGGTTTCACAGAAAAAAGAAAATGAAATCGTGGATCATTATATGCAGGCATTGCAGGTAAAGGCAGATAGCCGGGAGATGGCAGCAATGAATCTGTCCGGAGGCAACCAGCAGAAGGTTGTGATGGCAAAGATCATGGCCACCGAGCCTAAATTAATGCTGATGCATGATATTACACGAGGCGTGGATGTGGGTACAAAAAAGGAAATGTTCAGTCTGGTGCG
Source organism: Lachnospiraceae bacterium (assembly GCA_019420465.1). GTDB lineage: Bacteria > Bacillota > Clostridia > Lachnospirales > Lachnospiraceae > UBA11957. The sequence continues at coordinate 138,261 of JAHZHB010000119.1, read as the reverse complement.
CGACTTTGCAGCAGAAGGAAACTCGGTTGTATTTTTTTCTACGGATGTGGAAGAGCTGGTTAATATCTGTGACAGGGTTCTTGTTATGTATGATGGAAAAATTGCTGCAAATCTTAAAGATAAAGCAATGACCAAAGAAAATATCATCAGCGCATCTATCGGAAATACAGTGGAAGGAGGCAGCGACAGTGAAAAACAATAAAATTTCATTAAAGAAATTTATAAGAAACAACTGGGTAGCCATGATTCCCTATCTGATGCTCTTTATCATGGTTATTGTTATGGGAATTCTGAATCCTAAAACCTTCAGTCTGCGCTGGATGGCTAATAAATCAGATGCTGCCCTGTCGCTGATACTTGTGGCTATTGGACAGACGTTTGTACTGCTGACAGGGGGATTTGATCTTTCCGTGGGTGGCGTTATCTGCGTAACGAACTGTCTGGCAGCTTCACGTATGCAGAATTCTGTTGGCAGTATGCTCTTATGGGCTGTTGTCTGTCTGGTTATTGGCTGTGCGATTGGTATGTTTAATGGATTTGTTGTGGAAAAAACAAAGCTGCAGCCGTTTATCGTTACACTGGCTACGCAGTCGGTATGTTATGGTGTTGCTCTGCTGATCATGAAGGTGGATGGAGGCAATGTACCGGCGGCTTATATTTCTGCTTTATTGTATCGCCTGGGTCCGGTGCCCATGTCTGTTTTTATCATCATATTGATTCTGATCGCATGGTTTCTGTTTAAAAGGACAAAAACCTGTATGGATATCTATGCCATAGGAAGTAATGAAAAGGCGGCTCACTTAAATGGTATATCTGTATTGAAAACAAAGGTTGTTGCCTATGGTCTGTCCGGAGCATTTGCTGCGCTGGCAGGTCTGTACAGAACTGCGCAGGTTGCCAGTGGTTCACCAACGGCAGGTGCGGATTTCGTTATGATTTCTATTTCTTCGGCTGTTATCGGTGGTACCGCTCTGACAGGTGGATCCGGTGGTATGGTAGGTACGATCGTTGGAGCACTGGTTATCCGTACGATTGCAGATCTTCTGGTATTTATGGGTGTGTCTTCCTACTGGTCTTCTCTGGTACAGGGTGTACTGCTGATCCTCGCCGTGGCTGCCAGTGCATACGGCACCATGCTTAAGAAAAAAGGAGGTGCAGCAGCATGACAGCTACTGGTTTTCTGAAAAAGAATTTTTCTATTGTGATGACATATGTAATTGCAATTTTGCTGTTGGTTTTTGTCTCTGTATTACGACCGGGTTACGCGAATGCGAACAATTTACGTATTTTGTCGATCACAGCATCCATTCTTGGTATTACGGCTATGGGACAGATGACAGTTGTTCTGACCGGGGGTATGGATCTGTCTATTCCGTGGATGTTTACCATAGCCGCATTTATGACGGCAAATATTACGGGAGGACAGGATGCTAAACTGTGGATTGCCATTCCGGTTGTACTGATAGCGGGAGCCCTTATGGGAATATTTAATGGTATCGGCATTGCCTGTGTCGGTATTGCACCTGTTATTATGACGATGGCATCCAATATCATTTTTCAGGGCCTGTTGGTCGGTATTACCGGCGGTACACCGGGCGGGACGGCTCCGGCAGCACTTAAAGCATTTGCAGGCGGATCCATTTTAGGATTTTCCCCGTTGTTTTTGTTCTGGATCGTTATTTCGGTTGCCTTTTTTATCCTGATTGCAAAATCACCGTACGGCAGAAAATTATACGCAATCGGAAACAGCGATACGGTTGCTTTGTTTTCCGGTATTAATGTAAAACTGGTTCGAGTGAGTGCCTACGCAGTCTGCGGAATATTTGCGGCACTGGCAGGAATCGTATGTTCAGGAAGAATCAGTCAGCTGTACCTGGGTATGGGTGATGCATACCAGATGCAGTCCGTTTCTGCAGTTGCAATTGGTGGTGTTTCGCTGCTTGGCGGTTCCGGAAGCTATGTGGGAACGGTTGCAGGTGTTCTGGTTCTGGTTATTCTGGATGGTCTTTTATCTGCTCTTGGTATTTCACAGAGTATACAGAAAATCATATATGGTATCGTGCTGTTTCTGGCAGTTCTTCTGGCCAGCAGAAAAAAGGGTACACGATAGGCAGCAGTTTACTAAATAAGAGAAAAGAACAGGAGGAACAAAATGAGCAGAAGTGGTACTGCCAGTGCATTTGGCTATATCGATATTTTGAATGCAGCAGATTTTAACAACCTGAAAGAGGGAGTATATACGGTCCTCAAAGAGACAGGTGTGGTGGTGAAAAGCAGTAAAATGCGCCAGTGTTTAAAAAATTACGGCTGCCGTGTCGAGGAAGCTTCAGAACGTGTGTATTTTGACAGAGAGATCGTGGATCAGGCTCTTGCACAGACACCGGAGGGTTTTACAGTTTCAGCCAGAGATGAGAAAAATAATGTGCAGCTACAGCCGGGGAAAACAACACAGTTTATTAATGGCTGCGGTACCGCTTTTTTTGACATGAAGACAGAATCTGCACATGTACCTACAAGAAAGGAGTTTTATGATTATCTGCGCCTGTTGGATAAACTTCCCCATGTGGATTTTCAAAACTGTTTTCCTTTCTTTGGATTTGCCCATGTACCAGAGTGTATGAAACTGCTCGAATCGGTTGCTGCCAAATACCGTGTTTCTACAAAAGCGCAGATTGAGGGAACTGTCTTTGATAACTATCGGTTCAGTACAGAAATGGCAAAGGTAATGGGGGTGGATTTATGTCAGATTGTCAATTCGGCAGCCCCATTAACGTATTTTGAGGAGACGGCAGATCAGATATTTAACTATACGGAGGCCGGTTTACCATTTCATTTTGCCGCAGGTCCCACAAGAGGCCTGACAAGCCCTATGGGAGCAGCCGGATCAGTCATTTCCAATAACGCAGAAGGTATGGCGGGACTTATTATGGCACAGGCAGCCCGACCGGGCTCAAGAGTCTGGATGAACAGCATGATCATGACACCGGATATGTCAACAGGAAAACCTGCCTTTGGTGATATCGGTAATTCCTATACGGATATGATATTTAATCAGTACTGGAGACATTATCATGTTCCCTGCTGGTCCAATGCGGCATCGTGGACGAGTGCAAAATCCGCAGATTATCAGGCAGGATACGAACAGAGCATAGCACTTATGACCCAGGTTCTGAGCGGCTCTACGGTTATTTCCTTCCAGGGTGGTATGTATGCAGAACGTTACAGCAGTCCGGTGAAAGCGGTAATGGATGACGATATAGTAGGAATGACAAAACGATTGCTCAGAGGAATCGATACAAGCGAAGAAGGTATGGCTATTGAAAGTATCCAGGAGATCGGGCCAATGCCAGGGTCATTTATGAATACCGATGAGACGCTCGAAAACTGGAGAGAAGAATGCTATATCCCGACAGTTGGTTCCAGACAGACGTATGAAGACTGGATAGAGACAGGCAGAACTACTATACTGGATAAGGCGCAGGCCAAGGCAGAACAGATTCTGGAAAAGGCAGCGATTCCTCAGCTCGATGCACAGAAAGAGCAGGCTCTGGAAGATATTCTTTCTGATGCCAGAACGTATTATTACAAAAAAGGTATGATCTCAGAGGAAGAATGGAAAGAATATCAGGAGGATATCCATTCGGACAATTATCCTTTTGCATAAGTGGAGGGATAAATCGTGGAATATATATTGATATTGGACATAGGGACATCCAGTATGCGTGGAATCCTTTTTGATGACAGAGGGCGTAGCCTGTATACAAAACAGGTCCGCTATATGGCCAGACACATCAATGCCGTAACAATAGAGCAACCGGCTGCAGACTGGGATCAGGCATGTGAAATCATATTAACGGCCGTAGCAGAAGTTTTACGTGAAAAAAAACTGGTACTTGCAGCTATAGCAGTAACATCTCAGCGATCTTCGTTACTTCCGGTGGATGGTGAAGGCGAAGCACTGATGCCGGCAATTATGTGGCAGGATTCAAGAAACAGTCAGATCTGTCAGCGGATGCAGGCGCATACAGGAGAGATATTCCGGTTGTCGGGAGCACCTGTAAATACGATCTTTTCCGGTGCCAAAATGACCTGGATAAAGCAGGAGGCATCGGATATATATAAGAAAACAGAACATTTTCTGAGTGTGCCGGAGTACATTCTGCACAGACTGACAGGTATGTACCGTACGGATACAACATTTGCCAGCCGTTCCAATCTGATGAATATCCGAATGCGCAAATGGGATCCAACATTGATGGATATATTTGGGATCCCTCGTGAAAAACTGTGCGATATTATAGAACCGGGAGAAATTCATGGCTTTTTAAAGCAGGACGTGGCGAGGAAAGCCGGTATGCCCGGAGGTATCCCGGTGATCAGTGCAGGTGGTGATCAGCAATGTGCTGCCATAGGTCAGGGTGTATGTAGTCCAGGAACGTTGTCTGTCGTAACAGGCACAGGAGCATTTCTGATGGCAGCTGTTGATAAGGTTCCGGATCACCTGCAAAGAGGACTGATCTGCAACTGTGCTTCGGTAAAAGGACAGTATGTACTGGAAGCAAGCAGTATGACCTGTTGTTCAGCTTTTGACTGGTTTTTACGTAATTTCTATAGAAATGAAGAGAAAGTGTACCAGAAGGTTGAGCAGGCATTGACGGATCTTTACGGAGAAATCGAATCCTGTATGGCACTTCCTTATTTCCAGGGCAGACAGGCAGATGATACAGAAGATACGGTAAGAGCTGCGTTTGTTAATCTTTCGCTTTCTTCCAGCCGTGAAAATTTGTTGAAAGGGCTTCTGGAAAGTATCTGTATGGATATCCGGGAACAGATGGAACAGGTGCAACAATATGTATCGATAGACCATATTGGGATCAGTGGAGGCCTTACAAATAACACGGCTATTAATCAGCTGCAGGCGGATATATATCAGAAACAGATATATCATCTGGAAAACAGCGAATCGACAGCCAGAGGCGCATGGATGGTGGCAGCAGCTGGTCTGGGTTGGTACAGGACGGTACAGGAGGCCTTTGAAGCAACAGAAGTAATGACAACGGCACAGTATTACGAGCCGAATGTATTGCTGAAAGAGCCATATAGGAAAAAAAGAATGGCTATGCAGGAATTATATAAGCAGCTAAGACAGTGGAATACACTGGATTACCATAAGGAGGCAGAAAATGAGTAAAATCAGCGAGATGACAAGAGAACAGTGGATCATGAATACATTCCCGGAATGGGGAACCTGGCTGAATGAAGAGATTGAGAATGAAAAGGTTGCACCGGGTAATGTAGCCATGTGGTGGCTGGGGTGTACAGGAATCTGGATAAAGACGCCGGCGGATACCAATATTTCTATTGATTTATGGTGCGGAAATGGAAAACGTACACATGGTGATGGAAAAATGAAGGTAGGACATCAGATGGCAAACATGTGTGGGTGCAGAAACATGCAGCCGAATTTGCGGGCTATCCCTTTTGTAATCGATCCGTTTGCCATAAAAAAAGTAGATGCGGTGCTGGCAACCCATTACCATCAGGACCATATGAGTGCGGAATATGCAGCACAGGTGATCCAGAGCAAAATGACGACAACAAATGAAAAGGGAGAAACCATACCGGTTCCTTTTATCGGCCCGAAAAAGTCAGTAGAGCTATGGCAAAAATGGGGTGTGCCTGCCGAACAGTGTGTCACTGTTCGTCCGGGAGATGTCGTAAAAATAAAAGATATAGAGATTGTTGTGCTGGATTCTTTTGACCGGACATGTATTGTTACCACGGATTCCCAGGGACCGGACCGGGAAGAACTGACCGGTATCTGTCCGACAGATATGGATGAAAAGGCTGTGAACTATCTGGTAAAAACACCAGGTGGAAATATTTATCACAGTGGAGATTCCCATTATTCCATTTATTATGCAAAACATGGAAAAGATTATGATGTGGATGTTGCATTTGGTTCTTACGGAGAAAACCCGGTAGGAATGCAGGACAAAATGACTTCCTGTGATATTCTGCGCATGGCAGAGGCGCTTCGCTGTAAAGTAGTTATTCCCATTCATTATGATGTCTGGACAAATTTTATGGCAGATGTTAATGAAATAAAAGTACTGTATGAAATGAAAAAGGATCGTCTGGATTATCAGTTCCATCCGTTCTTCTGGGAAGTCGGAGGGAAATATACATATCCTATGGATAAAGAAAAAAGGGCATATCATCATCGAAGAGGATTTGAGGACTGCTTTGAAGCACCGCAGAATATTCCATACAGATCATGCCTGTAAAGGAGAAAAGACATGTCAATAGAAAAAAAGGTTATAGGTCAGCTTGAAAAATGTTACTCTCTGGCTGTGCTTCCTTATCAGGGAAAGGAATATCTGCTTGTCGCAGCGGAAAAGGTGAATCAGTGCCGCTTATATGACTGGACGGGAATGTTAAAGGATATTGTATGGGATGAACCGGGAGGTGCTATGAGTCTGGTACCTGTTCCGGAAAAAGAAGGTCAGTTTCTGGCTACCCACAGATTTTATTCGCCGAACGATTCTGCCAGCGCATCGATTGTATCTGTAACAGCTGAAAATGGAGAGTGGAAGGTTCGCACACTGGCTGAGCTTCCTTTTGTACACCGATTTGGTATTCTGAAAGGTGAAGATGGATGGTATATTCTGGCCTGCACACTGAAATCCGGTCATCAGTATAAAGATGACTGGTCTTCACCGGGAAAAGTTTATGCGGCAAAGCTGCCGGAGGATGTAACGGTGTATGATCAGGGGAACACATTAAAAATGGATGTGATCAAAGAAAATATGCTGCGTAACCATGGATATTTTCAGGTAGACGGTGCAGATGCGTATGCCCTGGTGACATGTGACAGCGGTGTATTTAAATTTCAGCCGCCAAAAAAGAATGAAACCATATGGCGTATAGAACAGTTGACAGAAGATCCGACAAGTGATGCTGCCCTCGCATCTTTCGGAAATGCTACACAGGAATGGCTGCTGGCATTATCTCCGTTTCATGGAGATACAGTATATTTATACAGGCATACAGAAAACGGGTTCATAAAAGAATATACATATCCGGAAAAACTGGAATTTCTTCATGCAATTACAGTCGGAGAATATAAGGGAGAAAAAGCCTTTTTTGTCGGAAACAGAAAAGGAGAGCGTAAACTGCTTGCATTTATTTTAACAGCGGATGGGAAATGGAAAACTGTTGAGATAGATGAAGGAGCCGGAGCTGCAAATGTGCTGTTTTATCAGAAGAATGGCACAGATATACTGGCAGCAGCAAACAGGGAATCTGATGAGATCGCTCTGTATACTTTGAAATGATCAGATCTGCCGCTGATTGTTTAGTGGGTGTCACCACAGGCTATGCTTCGGTGACACCCATTTTTTTTGCAATCTGCTGCTTTATTTCCAGAAGTTTATCGGCAAGAGCTGAAATCCTTGCATCATCCATTCTTTCTTTGGGTGCAGAAATACTGATAGCATAGGTAGGTGTTTTGTCGTAACTGTGCAGACAGGCCGCAAGGCATCGAACACCGATTTCATTTTCTTCATTGTCAAGGGCATACCCTTTTTGACGAACTTCGGAAATGCGGTGCAACAGTTCTTCGTAGATGGTGATGGTATAAGGGGTAAATTTAATGATCTCACTTCTGTTCCATATGGTCTGAATTTCCTGATCAGACATTTCTGCCATCATAGCTTTGCCGACACCGGAGCAATACAGAGGAATAGTTTTTCCGACACGTGATACTAGACGCATCGAATTACTGGTGGCTTCTACTTTATCAATATACACGGCGTTGAGGTCATCCAGTTCGACTAAATGTACAGTTTCCCCGGAAAATTCGGAGAGTTCTTTTAAGAATGGATGGACAAAGTCAATCATATTATTTTGCGAAAGAATCTGAGTGGAAAGATTACAGAATTTAAAACTCAGGCTGTATTTTAAAGAGGTCGTGTCCTGACGGACATATCCGAGACAGATCAGAGACATCAGGATACGGTGGACAGTACTTTTGTTTAAGGAAAGCAGGGTGGAAAGCTCCTGCAGTCCCATAGCACCATGGGCAGCCAGACTTTCAATCACTGCAAAAATTCTTTCGGATACCTGAATCGGGTTTTTGGTTTCCATGATATACTCCTCCACATCATGTGAGTTTCATATAGTGAAACTTATATAATGCAGTTATTCTAGCATACGATATTCAAAAAAGCAAGAAATATGGAAAAACAGGCATTGACAATAACGAGTTCTTATGTATAATAATAGCAAAGAGGTTCACTATATGAAAATACATTTCATAATACGAAATTGAAACAACGGCGGGATGGGGGTCCTGCACAGAGAAAAAAGGAGGATTATCATGAGTACGGTAGCAGAAACGATACGCAAAATGGGAGTTATCCCCGTTGTGGTTTTGCAGGATGCCAGGGATGCATTGCCTTTGGCAAAAGCTTTATGTGAGGGAGGTCTTCCCTGCGCTGAAATTACTTTTCGGACAGCAGCTGCAGAAGAGGCGATTCGTCTGATGACTGCAAATTATCCGGAAATGTTTGTCGGGGCAGGTACTGTTCTTACGGTGGAGCAGGTAGAGAAAGCAGTAAAAGCAGGTGCCAGATTTATTGTGAGCCCGGGATTTGATCCGGAAATTGTCAGATATTGTACAGAAAGACAGATACCGGTATTTCCAGGTGCAGTTACACCTTCAGAAGTGGCGCAGGCAGTAAAACATGGTTTGAAAATTGTTAAATTCTTTCCGGCAGGACAGTTTGGCGGTATTGATACGATCAAAGCATTGGCGGCACCGTATCCGGGTTTGCTGTTCATGCCAACGGGAGGTGTGAATGTGAATAATCTGTCTGAATATCTGTCATGTGATAAAATCGTAGCCTGCGGAGGCAGCTGGATGGTCAGAGAAAGTCTTGTTAAAGAAGGCAAATTTGATGAGATCAGCCGGCTGGCACGGGAAGCAGTGACTGTGGCAACAGAATGCAGAGCATAAGGAGGATGCATATTATGGGAAAGAAAGTAGTAACCTTTGGAGAAATCATGCTTCGTCTGGCACCAGAAGGGTATTATCGCTTTGTGCAGACCGATACATACGGGGCTACATATGGAGGTGGAGAAGCAAATGTAGCAGTTTCTCTGGCAAATTATGGATTTGATGCTGTGTTTGTTACAAAGATGCCAAAACATGAAATCGGACAGGCTGGAATCAATGCACTCAGAAAATATGGTGTGGACACTTCAAAAATTACACGTGGCGGAGATCGTGTTGGTATTTATTATCTGGAAAAAGGTGCATCGCAAAGACCGTCCAAGGTAATTTATGACAGGGCCGGTTCAGCGATTGCCACAGCATCCAGAGAAGATTTTAACTGGACAGAAATTTTTGAAGGGGTCAGCTGGTTTCATTTTACAGGAATTACACCGGCTTTAAATGATCAGGTTGCTGAAATCTGTCTTGAAGCCTGCAAAGCTGCAAAAGCTGCCGGAGTTAAGATCTCCTGTGACTTAAATTATCGCAACAAGCTTTGGAGCAAAGAAAAGGCCGGCCAGGTAATGGGCGAGCTGTGTAAATACGTGGATGTGTGTATTGCGAATGAAGAAGATGCGGCAGATGTTTTTGGAATCAAAGCGGCAAATACAGATGTGACTGCAGGCGAGGTTAACCGCGAAGGATACAAAGAAGTGGCCAGACAGCTTGCAGACAGATTTGGATTTGAAAAAGTGGCTATCACATTAAGGGAATCCATTTCCGCAAATGATAATCTGTGGTCTGCGATGTTATATGATGGTAAGGACTACTGCTTTTCAAAAAAATATAAAATGCACATCGTAGATCGTGTGGGCGGTGGAGACAGTTTTGGCGGCGGACTCATCGCAGCACTCCTCATGAATTATTCGTCACAGGACAGCATAGAATTTGCTGTTGCGGCATCCTGTTTGAAGCATTCTATTGAAGGAGACTTTAATATGGTATCTCTGGATGAAGTAAAGAAACTGGCAGGCGGAGACGCTTCCGGACGCGTACAGAGATAGACCAAAAGTCGGATTCTCTCCCTGAAATAGATATTCATATATTAGACAAAGAGCAGCTGTTCCGGTTTATGGAAAAATAGACGGGGCAGCTGTTTTTTGCCGGGTGTTAAATAGAGTTATATGAAGTGCTAACTCGATTTTAACTCGAAATAACGAGCTGGAAAAATAAATTAACTCGACAAATGAGTTAAAATGAATTATTTTATAATTGAATTGAAAAAATAGGAGTGGTAAAAGCGCACAACAAACTCTAGGCTTGGTGAAGCATGTCATATTGATAAATATAAGGAGGCAAAAACCATGCAGGAACTGATCAGAGAATATTATGAATTAAAAGACGGCACCAGAGTCCCGAAGATCGGCTTTGGCTGCTACAATCCCCGCAAACAGGATTACGTAACGATCATAAAGACCGCGATCGATGCCGGATACCGGTATTTTGATACGGCATCCCTGTATGAAACAGAACGAGATCTGGCAAAAGCCCTGAAAGAAAGCGGTATTTCCCGTCAGGAAGTACAGATCGCGTCAAAAGCCTGGTACGATGAACTCGGCTATGAAGAGACAAAAGCTGCTTTCAATCGGACTCTGGAACGTCTGGAAACCGAATATCTGGACTTTTATATGCTGCACTGGCCCAAAGCCTCCGAGGACGATCCGGACTGGAAAGAAAAAGACAAAGCATCCTGGAAAGCGCTCGAGGAGCTGAAAAAAGAAGGCAAAATCCGCCATATCGGTATGAGCAATTTCCTTCCACATCATCTGGAAAATATCAAAGATGATGCCACAGAAGAACCGGAAGTGGACCAGCTGGAGCTGCATGTAGGCTATTCCCAGGAACTGGCCCGTGAATACTGCCAGAAACAGGGTATCCTCGTACAGGCCTGGGGACCACTCGGCCGTGGCCGCATGAACGACAATGTGATCATAAACAAAATGGCCGAAAAATACGGCAAAACATTTTCCCAGATCGCAATGCGCTTTTTACTGCAGAAAGGCATCATGCCGATACCCAAAGCCAGCACCATGGAACACATGCTGGATAATGCAAATGTCTTTGACTTTGAAATCAGTACAGAAGACATGTGGATGCTAAGCTGTATGCCCCAGGAAACCTGGCAGGGCGAACACCCCGACTTCGCCGTCCCCAAAAAAGCCAGCAATCCCTTACAGTAGCGAGCCACAAACAAACTAAAAGCAACCAATACACAGCGAGGGCGACGCGGCTTACCTGCGGACTGTGTCCTTTGCAGGGAAAACCTTTCAGGGTGCGCCCTTAGCAGAAAAAAGATCCAGTGCTTACGAAAACTTAGCCGCGAAGGCATTCCTGAGCGGCTTAGTTGCAGTTAGCACTTAGCTTTTTCCTGCGTTGCACCCGGTTTTCCCTGCAAAGGACACAGTCCGCAGGTAAGCCGCGTCGCCTGAGCGTCCCACCAAGGAGAACACATGACAACCGACGGCATTATCTTCGACCTCGACGGCACCCTCTGGGATGCCACCAGACCCTTTTATGATTCATGGAAAGAATATCTGACAGGACAGGGGATACCATTTTATCATACCAGAGAACAGGTAACCGCCTGCATGGGACTGCCCATGGATGCTTTTTTTGCCAGACTCTATCCGGATATGCCACAAAAACAGCAGAATATATACAGAGAAGCCGTTCTCGAGTACGAGAATCAATATATAGAAAAAACAGGCGGTATCCTCTACCCGCAACTGAAAGAAACCCTGGCAAAACTAAAAGAAAAAGCCCCCCTTATGATCGTCAGCAACTGCCAGAAAGGCTACATCGAAGCCTTTTTCAAAGCTCATGACACACAGCAGTACTTTACCGACTGGGAAAGCTTTGGTGCTACCGGTCTTCTGAAAGCAGACAATATCGCACTGGTCGTTCAGAGAAACCATCTCCAGGCCCCCGTTTACGTCGGAGATGTACAGGGTGATGCAGATGCTTCGCATAAAGCCGGTGTGCCGATCGTCTGGGCTGCCTATGGCTTTGGTCAGATAAAGGATGCAGAAGAAAAAATAGATACGTTTGCAGAACTGCTGAAAATATTTGACTGAAAATTCATGAAACGGATACATAACAGATCATGCGATTGGAAAAGCAGACCATGTCGGACGCTGCCAAACGCAGGATAACAGAAAAACGGAAGCTCCGGATGGACAAAGGAAGCTTCCGTTTGTAAAAATCAAATTTATAGAAATGCGGCAGGGGGAAGAATATAGGATAGAGAAACCTGCCGCATACAAAGCTTTTTCAATAAAACCACTATAACATATTGAAATTAAAATAAAAAATACATATATTATTATAGTAATGATACTTTTTTGGTATGAAACGGAGGTAGCGTATGGATATCCGCACGATCCAGTACTTTCTGGAAGTGGCAAAAGAATGCAATATCACCAGAGCGGCAGAAAATCTGCATATGGCCCAGCCACCACTCAGCCGACAGATGCGCCAGCTCGAAGAAGAGCTGGGGGTAGAGCTTTTTGACCGCTCAAAAAAACGCTTAAAGCTCACAGAAGAAGGCATTCTTTTACGTAATCGCGGCGAAGAGATCCTCTCCATGGTGGACAAGACCAAAGAGGAGGTCAGCGAATTAAAAAACGGCACCGGAGGCACACTGTATATCGGTACAGTAGAAGGACGCGGACCGAGCCTTCTGGCACAGTGGATCTCCTCTTTTACAACACTGTATCCACAGGTACATTATGAACTGTGGAACGGCAGCACAGATGACGTTGTGGAGCGTATGGAGAAAGGCCTTCTGGATCTGGCGCTGATCGCGGAACCCTTTGATCATGAGCGGCTGGACAGTATCCCTGTAGAGATCATGCCCTGGGTCGCCATGATTCCGGAGCATCATCCGCTGGCAGAGCTTCCCGGCAATACGATTCCTCTGAAACTGCTGGTAAAGGAATCACTTCTGATCCCTTCGCGTAAATCCAGAGTACGGGAAATCGAATCCTGGTTTGAAGGCTTTGACCATGAGCTGGATATTGTCTGCGAAATGAGCAGCTTTTTAAATGCCAGAGAGCTGACCAGACGGTCCGTGGGAATTGCCATTTTCCCCAAGGTGGACAATGAGTACACGCCTGCAGGTATCGTAGAAAAAGAGATCGTAGATCCCGTCAAAACTGTAGATTACAAGCTGGTCTGGGACAAGCAGAAAGAACTTCCGGCACTGGCAGAACGCTTTTTGGCGCATGTAAAGGATTGTTTGGAAAATCATACACAGACGGGTAGAAAATAGACGATTTTCTATTGACGGCGGCGAAAAAAAGTGGTAGTTTAATCCTAGTGAACATATAGGAAAACTGGAAATTAAAAATACAAGGAGGAACACAATGAATTATATATATGCAGATCATGCGGCGACAACAGCCACAAGCCCTGCGGCAAGAGAAGCGATGAACGATTGCATGGAGAACTATTACGGTAATCCGTCCAGCCTGCATACAGTAGGACAGAAAGCAGCTGAAAAGCTGTGGCAGAGCCGTGAGATCATGGCAAAATATCTGCATGCAAAGCCGGAAGAGATCTACTTTACATCCGGGGGCAGCGAGGCTGACAATCAGGCACTTTTAACAGCTGCCATGATCGGTAAGAAAAAAGGAAAAATGCATATCATTTCCACGGCTTTTGAACATCATGCCGTATTGCACAGTCTGAAACGTCTGGAAAAAGAGGGCTTCGAAGTGACTCTTCTTCCGGTACATGAAGATGGTATCGTACGTCTGGAGGATCTGAAGGCAGCGATCCGTGAGGATACGGTCTGTGTATCTGTGATGTATGCCAACAATGAGATCGGTACGATCCAGCCGATCGCCGAGATCGGTGCGCTGTGCCGTGAAAAGGGTATCCTGTTCCATACAGATGCTGTACAGGCTGCCGGTCGTCTGGATATCGATGTTGTTAAGGAAAATATTGATTTCCTGGCTTTATCCGCACATAAATTCTACGGACCGAGAGGTGTGGGCGTGCTGTACTGCCGCAAGGGTATCCAGCTGACCAACCTGATCGAGGGCGGTGCCCAGGAACGTGGTAAGCGTGCCGGTACAGAGAATCTTCCGGCGATCGCCGGTATGGCTGTTGCTTTCCAGGCTGTCTGCGAAAGCAGAGAAAAGGACAATCCGTATATCGCATCTTTAAGAGACCGCCTGATCGAGGGACTGTCCCAGATCGAACACAGCCATCTGAATGGTAACAGAGAGACACGTATTCCCGGTACTGTCAATTTCTGCTTTGAAGGTATTGAGGGTGAGTCCATGCTGCTTCTTCTGGATGCCAGAGGAATCGGTGCTTCTTCCGGATCTGCCTGCACATCCGGTTCCCTGGATCCGAGCCATGTGCTTCTGGCCCTTGGCCTGCCGCATGAGGTAGCCCATGGTTCTCTCAGACTGTCGATCGGTGCAGAAAACACGATGGAAGAGATGGATTATATCGTACAGAATGTCAAAGAGGTCGTATCTTACTTAAGAGAGATCTCCCCGGTATGGGATGAGCTGCAAAAAGGTGAGAGACCGCATCTGATTTAAGGAGGAAAATACAATGTTATACAGCGAAAAAGTAATGGATCATTTTCAGCATCCGAGAAATGTAGGTAAGATCGATGATGCCGATGGTATCGGTGAGGTAGGCAATGCCAAATGTGGCGATATCATGAGAATGTATATCAAGGTCGATGAAAACGAGATCATCACAGACGTAAAGTTTAATACGTTTGGCTGTGGTTCCGCCATCGCAACAAGCTCTATGGCTACAGAGATGATCAAGGGCAAATCCATTAAGGAAGCTCTGGAACTGTCCAACAAGGCTGTTGTAGAGGCTCTCGACGGTCTGCCGACACACAAGATCCACTGCTCTGTACTGGCTGAGGAGGCAGTAAAGGCGGCAGTAGAGGATTACTACAAACGCAAAGGCGAGAAAATGCCGGAATAATACAGATACTGCATGATGCAGGACTGGGAAAGACAGCGGTGCGTTTCCTTTTCGGAAGCACCGTCTGTCTTTTTTTGTTGCCGTGTATATCAATCATTGGTCCAGTGAACCAGTTTTGACAGAAGGTCTGTCCGTACCTGACCAGGAGAAACGCGTTACCTGTGTGAGATTCTGATTGTGTGGGATTTTGTTGATTTAATGCTGAAAAATGACCGGGCAGCAGTTGACAGTAAAAAAAACCGGAAATATAATCGGAAACGATAAAATCTGCGTTTTATATACACGTGTTTTGGATGTATACAGAACAAAAATTAAAATGCCTTCAGGCAGGAGGAGGATACGATATGGCAACAGAGACAAGAAAAAATCCAGATTATGTAAAAGAACTGCTGCACATTATCCGGTCCATACAAGATGAAGAAGAGCTGCTTGACCGGGTCATGGATTTCCATGAAAACGATATTGCCGATGCGCTGCAAAAGCTGACGTCTGCCGAGAGAAAGCGGCTGTACCCGATCCTTGGTGCACAGCATCTGGCGGAAATATTTTCCTATATTGATGATCCGGAGGAGTATTTTAAAGAGATCTCTCCGGAGAAGGAAGCAAAGATCCTGTCCTATATGGATGCTGACGAGGCGGCGGATGTCCTGGACGAGATGGACGATGTGACGCGCAAAAAGCTGGTGGAGCTGCTCGATGATGAGGTGAGCCGGGATATCCGGCTGATCATGTCGTATGACGATGATGAGATCGGCAGCTGTATGACGAACAATTTTATTGTGATCCATAATACGCTGTCAATCCGCATGGCGATGCACGAGCTGGTGCGGCAGGCCGGAGAAAACGACAATATTTCCACAGTTTATGTGATCGACCAGAAAGATATCTTTTACGGTGCGATCGATCTGAAAGATCTGATCATTGCCAGAGAGAATGATCCTCTTGAGGATATCATCAGTACATCCTATCCGTATGTCAAAGACCATGAAAAGATTGCAGACTGTATTGAAAGAATCAAGGATTATGCCGAGGATTCCATTCCGGTAGTCAATGAGAAGCATCAGATTCTCGGTGTTATCACTGCGCAGGATATCGTGGAAGTTGTAGACGATGAGATGGGTGACGATTATGCCAAGCTGGCCGGTCTGACGGCCGAGGAGGATTTGAGCGAAACGACAAAAGAAAGTATGAAAAAGCGTCTGCCATGGCTGATCATTCTTTTATTTCTCGGTATGGCGGTTTCCTCTGTGGTGGGAGTTTTTGAGACGGTTGTTGCGGTATTGCCTATTGTCATGTGTTTCCAGTCCCTGATCTTAGATATGGCAGGAAATGTGGGTACGCAGTCTTTGGCCGTAACGATTCGTGTGTTGATGGATGAGAATCTTACCGGAAGCCAGAAGGTGCATCTGATCTTTAAAGAGATGAAGGTTGGATTTGCAAATGGTATGTTCCTGGGAATTCTGGCTTTTATATTCATTGGTGTGTATGCCCTTGTGCTGAAGCATAATGCGATTGGAAGTGCATTCCTGATTTCTGGTTGTGTGGGGCTGTCCCTGATGGCAGCTATGGTTATTTCCAGCCTGGTAGGTACAGTAATTCCGATGTTCTTTCATAAGATTAAGGTAGACCCTGCAGTGGCTTCCGGTCCTCTGATTACAACCGTGAATGATCTGGTGGCGGTTTTGACATATTATGGCCTTGTATGGCTTTTGTTGCTGGACGTTTTTCATCTGGCATAGGTATAAAAAGCTGTCGGGACTTCCGTCTGCAGCCCCGTTAACATGAGACGAGTTAATATAAAATATATTGACAATACTATTGGTATATGATATAAAAATGAAAACCATTGCAATTATTGTATCCACAGCAGGAAAGCAGGTAACATGAGCCAAAATCCAAATATAAATTACACCACCGCCCATTACACTTATGATGCGCGTAAAGCGAACCTGACTGCCGAAGCTGTCGGAGTTGTCAGGGGAGAGAAGCATTTTCCGGTATTTGCGGATGGGCGGATATTCAAACCACTGACAAAGTCCAAACCGTTTTCGACACCGCTGTTTGCCTATGCAGAGGTGTTCTGGTCAACGGTGATCAATGCGTATTTTGAACCGGCACCGGTATATCAGCTGGCTTTCTGTGATGGTTATGAGAAAGAGGCTGGAAAATATTACGATTATGGAACGGCGGTGCCCCTGGTCAATGGCGAGGGAGAGTATCTGTTAAATCTTCTGGAATTTTTCCGGAAATATCCGGATGATCGGGTAGATATTGACCAGTATGTGAATTATTGTGAGATGTTTTATGATTTCACCGATATTTTTTCTTCGGCTTATTTTCAGCAGCATACGGATATCGCAGAAGCACTGGCCATGCAGGTGCTTGTGTCAATTCTGAAGGGGGATCAGAAGTATCATTATGAAAATGTGGCTTTTTTGTGTCGGGAAAATAAGGAAGGAAGCAAAGCAGGATGTGGAGAGGAAATCATAGGTCTGGCACCGATGATCGATCATGAATTTTCTACATACTATCAGTTCCCGGATCATTATGTGCAGCATAAGCATGCATTTGACGAGCTGTTGCGTTCCATCAGTGGGGCGGAGGTGACAGACGGGGAATATGCGTTTGTAACGGATGCGAAGGAGCGAGTGCTGGTGGAGGCCAGTGCCGTGGCTTTGCATCATAATCTGGTATACATAAAGGAGCATTATCCAGAGGTGACAAAGTGTTTTCTGGATAAATTGTCCGACTTTGCATATGATCTGCAGCATCACCGGGAATGGTTTGAATTGCAGAAAAATCCGTCATACCCGGATAAGGCCAGTTCTTTTGCTTTTCATATCGGCATGGCCAGATACAAGGAAAAGGATGAACAAAAAGCGGCTGAGTATGAGAAAGCATATGCGGGAAAAGAAAAGACCATCGATTTTTCCGTGGTGAACAGTCAGGCTCTCTATGAGATTGGACAGATAATCCAAAAGCTGAACGCTGTTTTACAGTAAAACGGCAAACAGATGCAAGAAAGAATATATATCTATGACTACAAAAAGAAAAAGAACAAAATCACGCTATAAGATTGTGCGTTTCTGGAATTCCCTGACAACACTGGGGAAGGTGCTGGTATCTGTTCCGGTGCTTTTAGTTCTGATCCTGCTGGCAGGTGTCCTGAACAGTTCACATACCCGTCAGAATTACGCCCCGACGGTCTATACCTATCTGATCCGGTCCGGCTACACGCCGGAAGGAGCCAGCGGTGCGCTGGGGAATATGGATGTGGAATCTGGTGTTTACCCCTGTATCAAGCAAAGGTGCAAGCCGGAGGACAAGGCATCCCGTTCCTATACGCATGCTGTGGATACGGGCGAAATGTCACGGGAGGATTTTACAAAGGATGCGATCGGGTATGGCCTTATCGGTTTTACGCATTATTCTCTGAAAGAGGTGCTGTACGATACAGCCATAGATTCCGGGCGGAGTATCGGTGATCTGCATGCCCAGCTGGATGCTATGCTTACGCTGATTAAGGAGAAGTATCCGGGGCTGGACACAACGCTGCGGACTTCCCATGATGTACACCAGTGTGCCGTAGAGTTTGCCTACGATCTGGAACGGTCAGCTGCACTGCTTGGTCTGAAAGGGGAAGAGGCAAAGGCACAGTCAGAGAATGAACGTTATAACCGGGCATTGAAATATCTGGAAAAATTTCAATAAGCAGTATACGCTGGTAAAAGATGCATGAAATACTGTACTGGATTTGCAAAAACAGTCTGTACTGACGATATAAAGTTTCGTCAGTACAGACTGTTTTTTCTGAAAAAGTATACAGGGCTGATTTTTTATGTTTTGCAAATCACGTTAAAAACCAGACCGTTCACGTTCTTTTTTACCGTTCACAAAGCGAAGTGTTATGATGCATCTATCAAAGAAACGTAAAAAAATCGCATATAAAAAGAAGATAAAGGCAGCCCGGCTGTATGCAACAGCTCTTGGTATCTATGAGCTGACACTGAATGGTGAAAAGGTAGGCGATACCTATTTTGCTCCCGGTTTTACATCCTATAAGCATCAGCTGCAGTACCAGACCTACGATATCACCAGGCAGCTGTCCGACGGAGAAAATGAGCTCTGTGCGATTGTTGCAGGTGGCTGGGCAGTCGGATCTTTTACCTATAAAAGAGTCAACAGATACTATGCCGACAGACAGGCGTTTCTGGTGACGAGGACCAGCTGGACAAGAGAAAACTTAAAAAACTGGTAGCGATGGCTGCTGTCTGTGTTCTTTGGCGGGATGCTGATCGGTTTTAGAGTGAATTCCACCGCATAAGCGGGCGGTGGAATTTAAATAAAAATTTAGGATTGTTGATTTAATTGTAAAAGATGGCTACCATATTTGAGAAGAGTGTGCTATACTTAAAATTAATTGTGGGAGGTTTATGCCTCCAGATATAAGGGGATAGTATGAAACTCTACGAAAAAAGCGGTGACACAAAGGTGACCGTCCTCGGAGAGGGTACGCGTGTAATGAAAAGTGATGTGCGGATCCATCTTCTGGGGGAACTGGATGAATTGAACAGCCATATCGGACTGGTGCGGTCTCTGACACAGGATGCGATGCTGTGGCAGGAGCTTCTGGGTATCCAGAAGGTGCTTCTGGTGGTTAAGCATGGCGTTGAACAGCCGGCAGGCAGCCGTATACAGGGCGTATCCAAAGAACAGGTGGCTGAGCTGGAGACGAGGATCGGTCAGATGGAGAGACAGCTGACGCAGGCAGAGGGGGAGATTTTGCCTGGGGGATGCTTCTATTCTGCACAGATCGATATCGCAAGGAGTGTTGTCAGACGGTGCGAGCGCCGTTTTACGGAGGTGGCAGCCAGCTATCCGATGGATGAGCAGGCCGGAGCCTATCTGAATCGTCTGTCCGATTATTTATACATACAGGCACGTTTGGCAGATGCCAGACAGCAGGGGCTTTCTCTGACTCAGCAGATCGCCCGCCAGGTAGAAAACAGTCAGCAGCTGGCGGTAGCAGCACCGGTCGCTAATGAGACCACAGCAGGCGTTCAGCCGGAATCTTCGGATGGCAGACTGCCGGAGAAGGTTGTGAGCGAGCCTGTTATAGAAAAGATTCCGTCACTTTGCCGGGACCGCGTGGCCAACCGTATTAAGAAATTCAGTGCCCGGGTAAATAATTCCTACGGTACATTCTATACGATCTGTGTGGTTGATCCGGAGGGAGAGATTCTGGCAACCAATTCTCTGGCCAGACATTCTGTACAGGTGCATGGTTCGCTTTCGGCGGCCAAAGAGGCTCTGCACAGAGCCAGACTGCAGGGAGAAGCAGCCAAAGCTGTAGAAAAGAGTGCGGCGGCTCTGTACGAAAATGGCTATCTGATCGGTGCGGTAGGTATCTACGGTTCCAACGAAAAGGCCAACAACGAAAAGACACAGCTGGCAGTAGAGCTTCTGCAGGGCGCATTAAAACGATAAACAGATATATAGTAAAATAAAAACCGTATTCTGCGACAAATAACGCAGAATACGGTTTTTTATTGCCTTGCAGATCGATAAAAGGTTTAGTGCACCAGGTATCAATCTGCAGATGAAGTTAGTATTAGTACAGATCAGCGATCTCATAGATCAGTTTTTCGGATTTTTCCCAGCCAAGACACGGGTCAGTGATGGATTTTCCGTAGCAGCCCTCGCCGATCTTCTGGTTGCCATCCTCAATGTAGCTTTCGATCATCAGACCGCGGACGAATCCGTGAAGGTCAGGATTGTGATGCACACTGTGCAGGACCTCTTTACTGATACGGATCTGTTCCATGAACTTTTTGCCGGAGTTGGCATGGTTGGTATCAACAAAGACACATGGATTTTTCAGATTGCTCTTCATATAGATATCGTACAGATGCACGAGATCCTCGTAGTGGTAGTTCGGACTGCTCTTGCCGAAGTTATCAACGTAACCTCGCAGGATGGCATGGGCATACGGGTTACCGTCTGTCTGGACCTCCCAGCCTCTGTAGAGGAAGGTATGACCGCTCTGGGCGGCTACGATACCGTTCATCATAACGGAAAGATCACCACTGGTCGGATTTTTCATACCGACCGGGATACCGATACCGCTGGCTGTCAGGCGATGCTGCTGGTTCTCAACGGAACGGGCACCGATCGCTGTGTAGGACAGGATATCTGAGATATAGCGGTGGTTCTCCGGGTACAGAAGCTCATCGGCACAGGTAAGGCCGGTCTCACGGATCGCACGGGTGTGCAGGTCACGGACTTTGATCAGACCCTCCAGCATATCCGGGGCTTTGTCCGGATCCGGCTGATGTACCAGACCTTTGTAACCGGCACCGGTGGTTCTCGGCTTGTTGGTATAAATACGCGGGATGATAAAGAGCTTGTCTTTGACCTTTTCCTGTACTTTGGCCAGACGGTAGGTGTAATCCAGTACAGAGTCTTCGCGGTCAGCAGAGCAGGGACCGATGATCAGGATAAATTTATCAATCTCGCCATCAAAAATAGCTTTCATTTCCTTATCACGTTTTTCTTTGATGTCGGCGATCGCTTTATCTACAGGAAAACGTTCCTTGATCTCTTTCGGAACAGGGAGTTTTCGTAAAAAACGCATATCCATTTCCATAATAACAGTTCTCCAATCTATCTTTCTTTAGCTGAATATTTATGCATAACGCTAATTGTATATTAGCACATAACCAAAGCGATGGCAATTCACAGTTAGCATCAGCTATGACATAAAAGTGAATATAAAAAGAGTATATATCTGTCTGTTACGTATCTTTTTACGAGCGCTATTGTAACATATAATAAGCAATAAATCAACGATTTAACGTATTAAAGAATAAAGAGGCAAAAAACTGTCCGGCAAAGCCAGGACAGTTTTAAGTAGAGTGAAGAACTCTAATATGCAAATATCGGCGTAATCATGTAATCCCGAAAACGGGTAGGATAATGTTTAAGAGGATGGAGTGGCCGATATTTATGCCTCTTTTGCGATGATCAGATAAGGCACCGCTACAAAGACGATACCGCCGATCATATTGCCGATAGTGACAAAAAACAGGTTGCCAAAGTATGCACTTACCGTCAGCACCTGATCCATCGGGTGAAGAAGTCCCACACCGAGGATGCTCATATTGGCAATGCTGTGTTCAAATCCGCAGATCATAAAAACGAGGATGCACCAGACAATCATGATCAGCTTGCCGGATTCGCTTTTAAGCTTTGTGGCACACCATACGGCCAGACATACACAGATATTACAGAGAATACCGCGTGAAAACTGTGCCAGCGGGGAAAGCCCCATCTTGGCGGCAGAAGTCGTGGCAAAATAGGAAGCAATATCCGGATTGCTGTCAAAACCGGTGAGCTCAAACAGTCCGATCATGATCCAGGAACCAAGAAAATTGCCCAGATAGCAGACGATCCAGAGCTTTATGGTGTCCCCCCAGGTGAGTTTTTTCTTAAAAGCTCCGGCGGACAGAATCAGATTGTTGCCGGTGAAAAGTTCACAGCCTGCCATAACTACCAGACTCAACGCTGCGGCAAAGGTCAGTGGTACGAAAAACCTGATCAGATCAGAGCCTGCAGCGGTTAAAAATCCGCCGATACTCATGGAGACAAAGCTGCCAAACGAGATGAACATACCGGCGACCATGGAGGCTACCAGGTAGCCGAAGGGATTCTTGTAAAAGAGATCCCTTTTGGCTGCAGCGGCGCTGCAAAGTGCATCATATTCTGTTTTAAACATACGATCACCTGAATTCTTTCTATACTTATGCAGGTTTAGAAAAGTCCTGTAATCTTGCCGTTTTCGTCGACATCGATTCTTTCGGCTGCCGGTACTTTCGGAAGACCCGGCATGGTCATGATCTCACCGGTCAGGGCTACGATAAAGCCGGCACCGGCACTGATCTTTAAGTTGCGTACGGTAACTTCAAAGTCTTTCGGAGCACCAAGCTTGGTCGCGTCATCAGACAGACTGTACTGTGTCTTTGCCACGCAGATCGGGCAGTTGCCAAAGCCGAGTGCTTCGAGCTGTTTTGCCTGTTTCTGAGCGTTGGCTGTCAGGACAACGCGGCTGCCGCCGTAGATCTTCTGAACGATCTGGTTCAGTTTGTCTTCGATAGAACCGGTCAGCTCGTAGCTGTAGTGGAAGTCGGCAGGCTCTTCGCAGAGACGGATGACCTCTTTGGCAAGAGCGATACCGCCTTCGCCGCCTTTGGCCCATACTTCGGACAGCGCAACATTAACACCGAGCTCTTTACATTTGGCTTCAACAAGGTCAAGCTCTGCCTTTGTATCTGTCGGGAAAGCATTGATAGCAACTACGCAGGGCAGACCGTATACGTTTTTGATGTTGCTGACATGTTTTAACAGGTTTGGCATACCTTTTTCGAGTGCTTCGAGATTTTCATTATTTAAATCGGCTTTGGCTACACCGCCGTTGTATTTTAAGGCACGTACGGTAGCTACGATAACGACTGCATTTGGTGTAAGACCTGCCATACGGCATTTGATATCAAGGAATTTCTCGGCACCAAGGTCAGCACCGAAGCCAGCCTCTGTGATCGCATAATCGCTGAGCTTCATGGCCATTTTGGTAGCTGTCACGGAATTGCAGCCGTGAGCGATGTTGGCAAAAGGTCCGCCGTGTACGATAGCCGGTACATGTTCGAGTGTCTGTACCAGATTTGGCTTTAACGCATCTTTTAACAGTGCAGTCATGGCACCTTCTGCATGCAGATCTCCGGCTGTTACCGGCTTCTGCTCGGACGCTTTGCCGTAGGTATAGCCGATGATGATACGGGACAGTCTTTCCTTCAGATCCTTGATGTCGCTGGCCAGACACAGAACAGCCATGATCTCGGAAGCTACAGTGATGTCGTAGCCGTCCTCACGCGGCATACCGTTCGACTTGCCGCCCATACCGTCTACGATATAACGCAGCTGACGGTCGTTCATATCCACGCAGCGTTTCCAGGTGATCTTGCGCGGGTCGATGTTTAAGGCATTTCCCTGGAAAATATGGTTGTCGATCATAGCTGCCAGCAGGTTGTTGGCTGCACCGATCGCATGGAAGTCACCGGTAAAGTGCAGGTTGATATCCTCCATCGGAACGACCTGTGCATATCCGCCGCCGGCAGCACCGCCCTTAACACCGAAGACCGGACCTAAGGATGGCTCACGCAGAGCGACCATAACGTTTTTGCCGAGCTTTTGCATACCATCGGCCAGACCTACGGTCGTGGTGGTCTTGCCTTCACCGGCCGGTGTCGGATTGATGGCAGTAACGAGGATCAGCTTACCGTTTTTTCTGTCGGACTCTTTTAACAGGCTGTAGTCGATCTTGGCTTTATATTTGCCGTACTGTTCGAGGTATTTGTCGTCAATACCTGCTTTTTCGGCGATTTTGGTGATTGGTTCCATAACACATTCCTGAGCGATTTCGATGTCTGATTTGTAACCCATAGATACATGCTCCTTTCAAAAATGAAATTATTGTGGTTCCGGTCTTGCATCTTTATATCCGGAACAGGTATAGTAATAAAAAAGCAACATACATAACGAACGTACGGTTATATATGCTGCCCAGACGGTCGGCGGTATCTTCTGTGACTTCCCTGTGGTTATCCACTTTGCCCGTCAGTCATCACAGAACTGCTTTTGCATGTATAGTAACACGGGCAAAAGAGAGTGTCAAGGATTTAACAGGGGCAAATGTGATGGAAACGAAAGAGACCGAAACTGTACGGATTGTAGCATACTATAAAAATGAATACAGGAGGAAAAAAACGCGAATGCAGGAGAAAGAGGTGTTTTTAAACGGATTTTGTCGTTGCCAGAATCAGGGACGTATCGTACTTTGTGTATATGTAAACGATGGAAAAAAATGGCAGATTGATGAGATAGACTGCGGCTATCAGACGTGCCCGCACAGCGATTCCTGTGAGATCGCCAGGGCAGTAAGAGAGGGGCTGAAGGGGTGAATGAGCTGTCTGAAAATGGTATCTGGTTAAGTTGACTGCAGATGTTCACATACCTGGTGGATGACGGAAAAGATTACAGAAATGTTACAGACAAGGTTGCAAATTTTGCATCTCTGTGTTAGTATGACGGAGAGTAATTCACAAAATCATAACATTTGCATGGTAACCTGTACCTGTCCGCAGCAGGGGAGAGCCATATTTGGCGGACGGTCACTGCAGAATGGATACATATTTGATAAGGAGTATATATGTTTGGTAAAAAAATGAGAGGACTGGCATTTGTTCTGGCCCTGACGATGGCTGTGGCCCAGCCGGTAGGCGCGACCAGTCTGGACGAAAAACAGAAAGCCCTCGAAAAACAGCAGGCGCAGACCAAGAGCAGTCTGGCCAGCCAGCAGTCAAAGATCGACGAGCTGGAGACTAAAAAGGCGGCTCTGCAAAAAGAGATCAATGCGATGGATGCGGACCTGATCGAGCTGATGGCAGAGATCAAGACGCTGCAGGGCGACATTTCCGACAAAGAGTCTGATATAGAGACAACAAAGGCTGATCTGGCAACAGCGCAGGATGAACAGCAAAAGCAGTACGATTCCATGAAGACACGTATTGCTTACATATATGAAAACGGTGGCAGCGCGGCATGGGCGGAGATGCTTCTGTCGGATGCCAATATTTCCAACCTTTTAAATAAGGCCGAGTACACACAGGAGCTGTACGACTATGACCGTAAGGCACTGGAAACCTATGTTTCCACAGTGGAAAATGTGCAGTCTCTGGAACGTGATCTCGAGGAAGAAAAAGCAGAGCTGGTTACTATGAAAGAAGAGAGTGAGGAGGAAGAGAAGCAGCTCAACGCCGCACTTGAAAAGAAGAAAAAGACCAGTGCCAACTATGCATCGGAGATCAGTGCAGCCGAGAAAAAGGCAGATGAGTATTCTGCCTTGATCCGTCAGCAGTCCGCACAGATCCGTCAGATCCAGCAGGAAAAGGCTGCACAGGAGGCTGCGCGTAAGGCAGCAGAAGAAGCTAAAAAGCGTGCTGAAGCAGAGAAAAAGGCAGCAGCTGAAGCTGCAAAGAAGCAGCAGGCGGCAGCCAGCAAAAATAACAGTACATCCGGTGGCAGCAGTTCCAGTGGATCTTCGTCCGGTGGATCTTCGTCCGGTGGTTCTTCCTCCGGTAGTTCGTCTTCCGGCAGCAGCTCCGGTGGATCTTCCGGGGCAAGCTACAGTGGAAAGGGAAGCTCTGTTGTGTCTTATGCTACACAGTTTGTCGGCAACCCGTATGTATGGGGTGGTGAGAGTCTGACAAACGGAGCCGACTGTTCCGGATTTATCAAATCCGTATACGCTCACTTTGGTGTCAGCCTTCCGCATTCTTCCGGTGCAATGAGAGGCTGTGGTGTGGGTGTATCGTATTCTGAGGCAAAGCCGGGCGATATCATCTGCTATTCCGGCCATGTGGCGATCTACATGGGCGGTGGTGCGATCGTACACGCCAGCAACAAGAAAGATGGTATCAAGATCAGCTACAATGCAGCATACCGTTCCATCGTAGCTGTCAGACGAGTGATCTGATCATCAACAGAAAACTGAATTTCTATCCGGGCGGTGACAGGCCGGATAAAATAGTGGCTGTGTCCTGCGCTGAAAAAGAGAGCAGGACGCAGCCTATTTTTTACCCTGCATATCCATAATGTACAGTGAGACCTGGACTGTTTTGGTAAACAATGTGCATGGGAAGGGAAAGGAGTTTTTGTTCAGACAGAGGAATTTGGATAACGATGATGCAGAACGAAACGTTTTATGCAGAAAACGGCATAAATATTCAGACAGAAAAAGAAGAAAAGAGGATGACAGTACATTTTAAAACTGCTATAATGAGAGCGCTGAACTGGCAAAGTATTATATTAAGGAAGTAAATTTATGCTTACATTATTACCATCCGTATTATCTGCGGATTTTGCAAACCTTGGTCGTGATCTGGCCTGTGTAAAGGAAGCCGGTGTGACGGCCGTACA
Source organism: Lachnospiraceae bacterium (assembly GCA_019420465.1). Lineage (GTDB taxonomy): Bacteria > Bacillota > Clostridia > Lachnospirales > Lachnospiraceae > UBA11957. The sequence goes on along the minus strand of JAHZHB010000119.1, from coordinate 111,218 downwards.
TGTGGATGTGATGGACGGCAGTTTCGTACCGAGTATATCGCTCGGTTTTCCGGTGATCCGTTCGATGCGAAAGGTCAGCGATCTTTTCTTTGACGTGCATCTGATGGTGGATGAGCCGGGAAGATATCTTGAAGAAGTTAAAAAGGCCGGTGCCAACCGTATCGGTGTACATGTGGAGGCCTGTAAGCATCTGCACAGAACATTGCAGCAGATCCGGGATCTTGGCTGTGAGGTGTGTGTGGTCTTAAATCCGGCAACACCGCTGACCAGTATCGAATATGTACTGGAGGATGTGGATGTTGTACTTCTGATGACCGTAAATCCGGGCTTTGGCGGTCAGGCCTATATTCCGACCATGACACGAAAGATCAAAGATCTGCGAAAGATGATCGCCAAAAGAGGTCTGGATGTAAAGATCGAGCTGGATGGCGGTGTCAAGCTTTCGAATGTCCGTGAACTGATCGAGGCCGGTGCAGACGAGCTGGTGGCAGGTTCCAGTGTATTTAATGGAGAACCGGCAAAATCGGTCACTGCATTTCTGGATATTTTTGCAGAATACGAGAAAAATAAATAAGGTAACCACAGCAGGCCAAAAGCCGGCTGTAATATATAATCAATTATCCATGGAGGTAAAGTAACATGCGTTTTTTCATTGACACAGCAAATGTGGAGGACATCAGAAAGGCAAATGACATGGGCGTTATCTGTGGCGTTACCACAAACCCGTCCCTGATCGCTAAAGAAGGAAGAGATTTCAAAGAGGTTATCAAAGAGATCACATCCATCGTTGACGGACCGATCAGCGGTGAGGTAAAGGCTACGACAACAGATGCAGAAGGCATGATCAAAGAGGGCCGCGAGATCGCAGCTATTCATCCGAACATGGTTGTTAAGATCCCGATGACTGTAGAAGGTCTGAAGGCTGTAAAAGTACTGTCCGCTGAGGGCATCAAGACAAACGTTACACTGATCTTCTCTGCAAACCAGGCACTTCTGGCTGCAAGAGCAGGTGCTACATATGTATCTCCGTTCCTTGGACGTCTGGATGATATTTCCCAGCCGGGTATCGATCTGATCGAGACGATTGCTGATATGTTTGCTGTAGCAGGTATCGATACAGAGATTATCGCTGCCAGCGTAAGAAACCCGATCCATGTTACAGACTGCGCACTGGCCGGTGCTGATATCGCTACTGTACCGTACAAGGTTATCGAGCAGATGACAAAACATCCGCTGACAGATCAGGGTATCGAGAAATTCCAGGCTGATTACAAAGCTGTATTTGGTGAATAAAAACGTGCATTACGGTTCGCAGGGTACCTGTGGGCCGTAATGAGGTTATTGCACACGCTGCCGTATAAAATATACAGTGAATAAGATTTTAAGGAGAATTCCATGACAACATTAGAACTTCAGAAGATGGCTGTCGAGGTAAGAAAAGGCATCGTTACCGGTGTTCACAGTGCCAAAGCCGGTCATCCGGGCGGATCTTTATCCGCAGCAGACGTATTTACCTATCTCTATTTTGAAGAGATGAACATTGATCCGAAAAACCCGAAAGATCCGCATCGTGACCGTTTCGTCCTGTCCAAGGGACACACAGCACCGGGTCTGTATTCCGCACTGGCTCACCGTGGTTACTTCCCGGTAGAGGATCTTCTGACTCTTCGTCACATCGGTTCTCACCTGCAGGGCCATCCGTGTCTGCAGCATACACCGGGTATCGATATGTCCAGTGGCTCTCTGGGACAGGGTATTTCCGTTGCTGTAGGTATGGCACTTTCCGCCAAACTCAGCAATGAAGATTACCGTGTATACACACTTCTTGGAGACGGTGAGATCCAGGAAGGTCAGGTATGGGAGGCTTCCATGTTTGCCGGAGCCAGAAAGCTGGATAATCTCTGCGTGATCGTAGATAATAACGGCCTGCAGATCGATGGTCCGGTAGCTGATGTATGCTCCCCGTATCCGATCGACAAAAAGTTCGAAGCTTTTAATTTCCATGTGATCAACGTAGCCGACGGTAACGATATGGATCAGTTAAGAGCTGCTTTCGAGGAAGCAAAGACAGTCAAGGGTATGCCGACAGCCATCATTATGAAGACTGTAAAGGGCAAGGGTGTTTCCTTTATGGAAAACCAGGTAGGCTGGCACGGTAAAGCCCCGAACGATGAGGAATACGAGATCGCCATGGCAGATCTTGAGAAAGCAGGTGAAGCATTATGTCAGAAGTAAAGAAAGTCGCTACCAGACAGAGCTACGGTGAAGCTCTGATCGAGCTTGGTAAAGAGCATGAAAACCTGGTGGTACTCGATGCCGATCTGGCAGCTGCCACCCAGACAGGAAAGTTCAAAGCCGTATTTCCGGAGAGACATATCGACTGCGGTATCGCAGAGAGCAATATGATCGGTATCGCCGCCGGTCTGGCCGCTACAGGTAAAGTACCGTTTGCCAGTACATTTGCCATGTTTGCTGCAGGACGTGCTTTTGAGCAGGTTAGAAACTCTGTAGGTTATCCGCATCTGAACGTCAAGATCGGTGCCACACATGCCGGTATTTCCGTAGGTGAGGACGGTGCTACCCATCAGTGTAACGAGGATATCGCTCTGATGCGTACGATCCCGGGTATGACCGTTATCAATCCGGCAGATGATATTGAAGCCAAAGCTGCCGTAAAGGCCGCTTATGAAATGGATGGCCCGGTATACCTTCGTTTCGGTCGTCTGGCTGTGCCGGTGATCAACGACAATCCGGATTATAAATTTGAGATCGGTAAAGGTGTTGTCCTTAAAGAGGGTAAGGATGTGGCTATTATCGCTACGGGTCTGTGTGTGAATTCTGCTCTGGAAGCGGCCGAAAAGCTGGCAGCAGACGGTATCGACGCTATGATCGTCAATATCCATACGATCAAGCCGATCGATGAAGATCTGATCGTAGAAGCTGCAAAGACATGCGGCAAAGTGGTAACTGTTGAGGAACATTCCGTGATCGGTGGCCTGGGCAGCGCTGTATGTGACGTACTGTCCGAGAAGCTGCCGACTCCGGTAAAGAAGATCGGTGTATACGATGTCTTTGGCGAGTCCGGTCCGGCTGTCAAACTGCTTGAAAAATATAAACTGGATGGACAGGGCGTATACGAGCAGGTTTCCGACTGGATGAAAGCATGATGAATGCTATAATAGTGTAGCCAATAAAGTAGATTCGTTGGAACCGGGGACAGGCCGGGCTGTGTTTTCCTAGCGACTTTACCGAGTAAGAGTCCGAGACTACAGGCTCGGACCGACGGAGGCGGAGCGTAGAAAATACTGCCCGGCCTGTCCCTGGTTCCAACGTGCACGGATGTGAGTAAAGAGGGAAAATATTATGAAAATAGCAATCGGTAATGATCATTCAGCCGTAGATATGAAAAACGAGGTCGTAGAATACCTGAAAAGTCTGGGCCATGAGGTCGTAAACTTCGGTACAGATTCCTACGAATCCTGCAACTATCCGGTATACGGAAAGGCTGTGGCAGAAGCTGTTCGTGATAAGAAAGTGGACTGCGGTATCTGTATCTGCGGTACAGGTGTGGGTATTTCTCTGGCAGCAAATAAAGTGCGCGGTATCCGTGCTGTTGTGTGCAGCGAGCCGTATTCTGCAAAGCTGTCCAAACAGCATAATAATACAAACGTACTTTGCTTCGGTGCCCGTGTGATCGGTATTGAGCTGGCAAAGATGATCATCGATGCGTGGCTTGGTGCTGAGTTTGAGGGTGGACGTCATGCGACACGTGTGGGCATGATCATGGATATTGAAAACGAGAAATTTGATGCATAACTGTACGGCAGAGTATACAGTTTGCAGGGAACGTGCATATGGTAGCAATATCTGAAAATAGTACAGTTCCTGAAAAAAAAACAGGATGCAGACCATCCTGTTTTTTTGTATGATAAAATCAAGTGTGCAGTGAAGGTATACAGCACAGATCACGTTGCTATAAACGGTAATCTGCATAAAAAAGCACACAGGAAGCTGAAAAATATGGTTCCTGGTTTAAAAACTTTCCTGCATGAAAACGTAAAAAGCCGTATATGACCGGCGAAGGAGACAACGATGAAAACATTTGCTGTAAATGAAGGTATCATGAGTGTATATCCGGTGCGTGAGGATATCCTGCGTATTACATACACGAAGCACGATGAGATCGGTGAGCCTACAGCACTGATCGAAGAAAATGCCAGAGGCGAAGTAACCTGTGAGTATGCAGAGGATGAAGATTCAGTGATCGTAAACACAAAGCGTGTCCGTGCAATCGTAAATAAAAAGACAGGTGCGATCTGCTTTGCTGATGCAAAGACAGGAAAGCTCTATGTACAGGAAACAGCCAAGACACTCGAACCGCAGGATGTCGTACACTTTACCACAGGCGGTGAAGCTCCCCAGATCGAGCGGATCAAGACTGTAGACGGCGAGAGAAACGTGGTAAAAAATCTGCGGGAGACCGTAGACCGTGTAGCCTACCGTGCCAAACTGCATTTTGACTGGGCAGAGGATGAGGCAATCCATGGTCTTGGCCAGGGTGAAGAGGGAATCTATGATTACCGTCATCATGTACAGTATATGTACCAGCACAACATGCGTATCCCGATGCCGTTTCTGTTCTCTTCCCGTCAGTACGGTATTCTGTTTGACTGCGGCAGTCTGATGACGTTTAACGATGATGAGCGTGGTTCCTATATCTATATGGACTGTGTGGATCAGATGAACTATTATTTCATAGCCGGTGAATCTGCAGATGATGTGATCGATGGTTACCGTTTCCTGACAGGTAAAGCTGTGATGCTGCCACGCTGGGCATATGGCTATGTGCAGTCCAAAGAGGCCTATCACACAGGGGATGAGATGGAAGAGATCGCCCGCCGCTATCGTGAGCTCGGCGTGCCGCTGGACTGTGTCGTACAGGACTGGAATACCTGGGGTGATGGCAAATGGGGACAGAAGACCGTAGATAAAGCCCGCTATGGTCATGTGAAGGAAAATATTGACCGCATGCATGATATGCATGTACATACAATGGTTTCCATGTGGCCGAATATGAATCCGGGCGGCGAGAACCACCAGCAGTTTTTTGATGCAGGCTATCTGTTAAACGATTATTCCACATACAATGCCTTTGATGAAAAAGCAAGAGAAATGTACTGGCAACAGGTCAGCGAGGAGCTGTTCCCGGCAGGCTTTGATTCCTGGTGGTGTGACTCGACAGAACCGTTCCCGAGCCCGGACTGGGGCGGTGCCGTTATGCGTGAGCCGTGGGAAAGATATGCTCTTGTCGGTGGTGAGCACAAGAAATATCTGGATGCCGGACAGGCCAATGAGTTTGCTCTGTATCATGCCAAAGGTGTATACGAAAATCAGAAAAAAGTGGACAAAAAGCGTCGTGTCCTGAATCTGACCCGTTCCGGTTATGCCGGTTCCCAGAAGTACGGTACAGTGCTGTGGTCCGGTGATATCTATGCCAGCTGGAAGACACTGAAAAAACAGATTCCGGAAGGCTTAAACATGGCCATGAGCGGTATGCCGAACTGGACGCTGGATATCGGTGCCTTCTTTGTTGTCGGCAGTGCATGGTGGAAACGTGGCTGTAACAACAGCACCAACCCGAACCCGATCTGGTTCTGGAAGGGCGAGTACAATGACGGTGTGGAAGATCCGGGATACCGCGAGCTGTATGTGCGCTGGTTTGAATACGGCTGTTTCCTGCCGATGTTCAGATCCCACGGTACAGATACACCGCGTGAAATCTGGAATTTCGGTAAAAAAGGCGATCCGGCTTATGATGCGATCGAAAAATATATCAACCTGCGTTATCAGCTGATGCCGTATGTATATTCTCTTGCAGGCGCAGCCTACACGAAAAACCGCACGATCATGAGAAGTCTTCTGTTTGATTTTGCAGAGGACAAAAAGGCAGTTGCTACGGGAAATGAATATATGTATGGCCCGGCATTTCTGATCTGCCCGGTTACGGAGCCGATGTACTACGAAGCCGATGGCGTGAAGCTTGACCGTGAAAAAACATGGAACTGCTATCTGCCGGCCGGTACAAAGTGGCATAATTTCTGGACAGGTGAAGTGTATGAGGGCGGACAGGATGTGCTTGTAGACGCTCCGCTGGATCAGATGCCGGTTTTTGTCAAAGCAGGTGCCGTAGTGCCGATGTGTCCGGAACATATCGAGTATGCGGATGCAGTGGCTGATAAGGCTCTGGAGATCCGTATTTATGACGGTGCAGACGGCAGCTTTACACTGTATGAGGATGCCGGAGATGGATACGGCTATGAAAACGGTGAGTGTACAGAGATAGAACTTACCTGGAAAGAGGCTACAAAGACTCTGACGATCGGTGCCAGAAACGGTGCTTTTGACGGTATGTTAAGTAGCCGTAAGTTTACGGTTGTATGTGGTGACAGAAAAGCGGAAGTTGTTTATGATGGTACCCAGACAGAAGTGACATTATAATATAGTAAAAGACAGGAGAAAGCCGCTACAGTTCACGAAGAATCCGGGAGCTGTGGTGGCTTTTCAGCAGAAACAAAGGCGAAGCACTTTTAACGCTTCGCCTTTAGACTGCGAGGATATAAAAAACAGAAGGTTACCAGTATCGGTAGACGTAACCTGAAGCTTCATCTCTGGAAATCTGAAATTCATTTGTAAGGGTATCAACAACAGATTCCTGAGTGAGGTTAAATGTCTTGCACGTGTTGATGACGATACGGATACCTTTGAGTAATCCTGCTTTCTGGCCTTGGGCTTCGCCACGGGCCTCAGCGTCTTTTATGAGATTTTTTTCCATTTCTTCTACGGATTTCCACATAACAGGGACACCTCTTTCGTTAGTATTTGTGTTTGTGGCATAATCGATCATGCGTTGCGATCCTACAACAGTTCCGATTACAGTGCCTAATTCAGGCGTAAGGGGATAGCTTTTATATACGTCACTTATACTTTTTATCTCGTTGTTCTGGAATAAACGACAGATATCAAATACCGTCTGTACATCTGGGTGATGGAACGGAAGATACTGACTGTTATGAATCTGCACAAGATGCATTTTATAATCTGCTACTAAGGATTCCATATATGGAGGAATATCCATCATTTCTTTTAGAGAAACAGGGCCGTCCCATATTTTCTCGCCATAGTAGACGCAGATTGTAAAAACAGGATGCAAACGATCATGTTTGCTGAATTTTGAAAGAAACTCTGCAGATGAAGAAAACGAATTATTTTTTATGTTTTTTCGTTCAATCTCTGCACATTCCTTATAATATAAGAGCGCATCATTCAGCATGTTTCGAAGGGGCATAGCATAATGAATCTGTTGTTGGTTTTCCAAGGCAAGGAGGATGAAGTTTATGCCATTGACGGATTTCTTAGTTACATCAAAAACTCGCTGTATGGTTTCAGAATAAGATTTATTAATAAAGAGTGATGATAAATCTGTATCTTCGACAGACAGTGAAGAGGGATCAATAATTGATTGTCCATTAAAAAGGACAGCATTGAACAGATCTGCAAAACGTTCATTGTCACGCCAGAACGTTTTAAGCGCGTGATCGGGCTTTACATGAGATTTTTTCATAAGAAGTACCTCCTTTTAAAACACGGAGGTATCGAATACAGGACGAATCCTCCGTTAAATTTGGTTAGAACAGGGGATTCTGGTGGTCGAATGACCGGAAGATTTTCCTGTAATAATGAAATGTGTCTTGATACTATAAAAATAGCACATAAAAAGAAAAAAGTAAAGTATATTTGCAAAAAAATAAAAAGGTCAGGAGATACTTTATAAGTAAGAATTTCCCAAATAAAAGCATAAAAATATACAGAATATACAAATAAAAAAAGCCTGCTTGACGAAGACAGAAATCAATGGTATATTCACTTTAATTGAATAAAGCATCAAAACCGTTGAAGCGGAGATCAAAGTAACCATGCACGCACAGAGAGTCCGGGTAGGTGAGAGTCGGGTCGAAACGCAGATTGCCAAATGGACCGCTGAGAGCACAGTCAAAGGCCGACAGGCTTAGTATTCTGTGACGTGAGGGCATACGTCAGTTGCCGGGAATATGATGGTATTCCGACAAGTGTACAGCTGTACTGGCTGTAAAGCAAGGTGGCACCGCAAGTGGATCGTATATACGCTCGTCCCTGACAGTATTTGTCATGGACGGGCTTTTTTTATTTGCCATACATATCAAAAACTGGTCCAGCGAACTAATTTTGCTTGCTGTGCACAATAAGATAAGATTCAGTGAACCGATGTCGGGGGTCAGAAATCAGTACAGACACCAGCAACAGGAGGTTTTATCTCATACAGGTCGTCCATAGAAAGGGAGGTTTTATGTATCCGACAAAAGAGGAAGTCAAAAGGATAGCAGCCGTCGGGGAAAAGCTGCGACTGTGTACCTTATGTGGAAGAGATGAAAAGAGCAGTGAATTCGTTATAACTCCTGAACTTTGTTCTTATGTATATGAACAGTAAGAGCTGTAGCGTCCTTCATAAATCTTAAAAAAACAGCAGTAGCCTCCTACGGCAGGGCAGAGTATAATCAGCGTAGAAAGAAAATCGTTATGGTTCACGCAGTATCTGAACGCCTGCTGTTTGGGTATGTGAGAACATGATTCATAATACCAGAGGAGGTAGAGTTCGTATGAAAAAGAAATATCTCGTGTGCCTTATTACCGCAGCCATGCTGCTTGGCGGCTGTGGCATGGCATCATCCACAGCCAAAACACCTGCAGCCAGCAGCAGTACATCTACAGCTGAAACCTCTGCCACTGACAGTACCCTGCCCGCAGCATCGGATGTATCTTCGGAAATCCCGGCGGTGTCCAGTGTATTGCCGAAAGCAGACAGCACAGAAAATGCATCTGCAAATGCTGACAGTGCGACATCCGATCCGGGAAACACCGACAACGCCCCTGTAGATGAAGCCGCCTGGAAGACCATACAGCAATATGGCTTCATCGACACACAGGACGAATTCAGCCAGGCCGGACAGTGCTCCGATCTCAGCTTCAAACTGAAAGCAGACACCGTAAAAGACGAAGGCGAATATTACACCGTCGAAGCCGATTTCATGAAAAAAGTACAGATCGCAGAAGCTGATCTCAAACCCGGCAACAAGATCACCATCACCCTGAACGAACTGACCGGTGAAACTGACGAGATCACCGTAGGTGAAGACGGCTCCCTCACAGGAGCCGAAGGCAACGAATACTATTATTTTAATAACGACAAAGAAAACGGAAACATCACCCTCTACGAAGACAGCGATGACCGCGTAGACGACCTCTTCTACACCGGCACCCTCTGCATCAGCAAAGACGCCATCACCGGCGCCTACATCGAACAGAAGCCCTACGAAACCATCACAAAGTCCACCCTCACCGACGACGACCACTGGTTCAACGGCCTCTACTTCGACGACCGCGGCGTAGTCGTCCAGCTGATCTTCTACGGCGACTGATATCATCAGAAGAAGAACAAAAATTGTTCCACTATCTTTCCGTCATTCATTTCTCTGTCAGTGAGGAAGAAGGGGCGGCAGGGCTGATATAGAAAGATCCGGTTTGAAACGATCAAAGTGCGCCCTTAGATTTGATGAGATCCACGGCTTACGTAATCTTACGCGCGAGCTCGCTTATGCGAGTGCGTTAGATGAAGTTAGCCGTTAGCTCAGCAAATCGTTGCACTTGTTTCAAACCGGATCTTTCTATATCAACCCTGCCGCCCCTTCTTCCGAGCGTCTGCCTTATTCTATCTACTGCTCCCGAAACTGAATCGTCCCCGTCTCATCATCAATCCCCTCAACAATAGCCAGCGACTCCAGCTGGATCCCCTTCTCCCGGATGATCTTACCACCCTGCTGGAATCCCTTCTCGATCGCAATACCAATACCCTCGATCGTAGCCTGCGCCTCCTCAACCAGAGAGATCAGCCCCTGCAGCGCACAGCCATTGGCCAGAAAATCATCAATGATCAGCACATGATCCTCCGGACTGATGTATTTCTTGGAGACAATAACATCATATACCCGCTTATGAGTGAAAGATTCGATCTTCGTTGTATAAACATCACCCTCCAGGTTGATACTTTTCGCTTTCTTTGCAAAAACAACCGGCACATTTCCAAAATAACGTGAAACAATAGCAGCAATACCGATACCGGAAGCCTCGATCGTCAGAATCTTGTTGATCGGCTTACCGGCAAACAGACGCGCCCATTCCTTGCCCATCTCATCAAACAGCTCAATATCCATCTGATGATTCAGAAAGTTGTCAACCTTCAGCACATTGCCCGGTTTAAGTACACCATCTCGTCTGATACGTTCCTCTAATAATTTCATTTGTACGAACCTCACTCATTATGTATTTTTCAGTATTTGTTCCATTCTATAACGGAATCAGAGGTTATGCAATAGGGTTTTTGGAAGCAGTTTCAGATGTTTCGGATGAGCCTTCGGGTATCTCAGATGAAGTTTTTCCGGTGTCCTGATACTGTCGTCCGTCCACACCCAGATGATAGGGTTCCGGATAGATCAGATCCTGTATCTTTACAAAGGTATACCCCTTTTCTTTCAGCGTTTTGATCATCGTATCCAGAGCTTCCGGTGTATATTTGGCACCGTTATGACAGAGAATGATGCTGCCGTTTCCAAGCTTTGGATGATTGCAGACCGTGTCAATGATCTGATCGGCACCGTAGTCCTTCCAGTCCAGACTGTCCACATCCCACTGGATCGTACTGTAACCAAGCGCGGCTGCCGTATCGATCAGTGCACTGTTGTAGGAACCATAGGGTGGACGGAACAGATGCATTTCATAACCGGTCAGCTCCTTTACCCGTTCATGCACAGTCAGAAGCTCATCTTTCTGTTCGGAGGTGCCAAGGGTGGCCATATCCTTGTGGTGCTCACTGTGATTACCCAGATCGTGTCCGTCAGCAAGAATGGCTTTGACATCCTCTGGATAGGAGCTGACCCAGCCGCCGGTCATAAAAAAGGTGACTTTGACATCGTTTTCCTTAAGAATAGAGAGAATATGCCGTGTATCTTCATTGCCCCAGGCAGCATCAAAAGAAAGAGCGATCTTTGGCTCATTTGTGTCCACACAGTAGATCGGCAGCTGTCTGTCACCTACGGAGTTGCCGGTGGACTGCACGGCTGTACGGTTATTGTACAGAACACCAAGAACCGTGATCAGGCAAAATGCCAGCATAACAGACTTAAAAGAAATATAGCGGGACATACATCATCCTCGGGAATCCTTTTGTGCAATGTATGATAAACAGCTTGTAAAACATGCAGAATTCTGGTAGTATTAATATAAAGTATGTGTATGTTAAGATACTAAATTCAAGAGATCATTTACATATAATAATAGAAGAAAGCTGGTAGAGATATGCAGGCATTGGGAATGATTGAGGCAAAGGGATACTGTGCGATTATTGAGGCGGCGGATGTGATGTTAAAGACATCACAGGTTAAGCTGGTGGCACTGGAGAGAATCGGTTCTTCTCTTCTGACGGTGATGGTCGTTGGTGATGTCGGTGCTGTGGAGTCTGCAGTGGCTGCGGGCTGTGAGCATGCGAAGAAGCTGGGGGATCTGATCGCGTATAAGGTGATTCCGAGACCGCATGAAGAGGTGGGCGAGGTACTTACGGGTATGGCTAAGTATTTTGCGCCGGAGGAATAAAATTTAGAGGGACGGACGAAAAATCCGCCCATTGAGGTGACAGCAAAAGGGTGTTGTATTTCAAAAACGCGTGCAACGCTTCTGAAAGCTAAGTGCTAACTGCATCTAACGCGCTCGCTAAAGCGGGCTCGCGCGTAAGATTCCGTAAGCACTGGATCTTTCAGAAGCTAAGGGCGCACTTGGAATGTTTTTGAAATACAACACCCTTTTGCTGTCACCTCAATGGGCGGATTTTTCTGTTCGTGGCAGGAACGGGGGAGTGGTGACGAGGGTGAAGATTTTATGAAGATGTGTTAAGAATCCTTAATGTTTGGGTTTTGAAGGGAAAAGTATGGTATTCTGCATGGGTGTTATGAAAAGGAGTGACCTATGAAGAATGTGCTGGAGTATCTGGAGGCGGTGGAGAAGAGGTTTCCGGATAAGGTTGGTGTGATAGATGAGACGGGAGAGGTTACGTTTTCGCAGCTGGCTTTAATGAGCCGGCGGGTGGGGACGGGGCTTTGTGCGTATGTGGAGCCGGGGCAGCCGGTGGCGGTGTTTATGAAGAAAAGTGCGATGGCTCTGTGCGGGTTCTTTGGTATCGTGTATGCGGGTGGTTTCTATACGTATTTTGATCCGATGCTGCCTTCGGTACGCTTTTCACAGATTGCGGATGTGCTGAAGCTTTCGGTGGTTCTGACGGACAGGGAGCATGAAGCGGTGGCAAAGGAGTATTTTCCGGGGGCGCAGTGTCTTTATATGGAAGAGCTTCTGCAGACGAAGGAAGATGAACGGCTGCTTTTAGGTATCCGGGGGCAGCAGATCGACAGGGATCCGCTGTATGTGAATTTTACATCCGGTTCTACGGGAACACCGAAAGGGGTCGTTGTGAGTCATGGATCGGTGCTGGATTTTACAGATGTATTTGTCGAAACGTTCGGTTTTGATGAGACGGAGCGGATCGCGAAGCAGGCGCCGTTTGACTTTGATGTTTCTGTAAAGGATATCTACACGTCGTTAAAGACGGGGGCAACGCTTGTGGTGGTGCCAAGAGAGCTGTTCTCACGGCCGGTGGAGCTTCTGGATTTCTTATGTGAAAAAAAGGTCACGACACTGATCTGGGCGGTATCGGCACTGTGTCTGATCAGCATGTTTCACGGGCTGGACTATAAATGTCCGGATACGGTCAGAAAGGTGCTGTTCAGTGGTGAGGTAATGCCGATGAAACAGCTGAAGGACTGGATGGTGCATCTGCCGGAGGCAGAGTTTGTCAACCTGTACGGGCCGACAGAGATCACCTGCAATTGTACATATCACAGGATACAGAGAGAACGGTCATATCCGGAAGGTATTCCGATTGGCACAGCGTTTGCCAATGAATCCGTCTTTCTGACAGATGATGGAGGCAGGCTGGTGACAGAGCCTGATGTGGCAGGAGAGATCTGTGTCCGTGGCCGGACGCTGGCACTTGGATACTATGACAATACAGAGCAGACGATCCGGTCTTTTGTACAGAATCCGCTGCATCAGCACTATCTTGATCCTGTATATAAAACCGGAGATCTCGGCAGATACGATGAAAACGGGGAGTTGTATTTTGCCGGGCGAAAAGATTTTCAGATCAAATACAGAGGCCATCGGATCGAACTTGAGGAGATCGAGCGGGCTATGGCAAAAATTCCGGGGATCGAGCGGTGTGTCTGCATATTTGATGAAAAAAGAAGTCGGCTGTACGGCTGCTATGCGGGAACGCCGGATAAAACAGAGGTACATGAAGCACTGGCAAAAGCACTGCCATCGTTTATGCTGCCGGAGCGTCTGGTACAAAAAGACAGCTTTGTGCTGACAAAAAACGGTAAGATCGACAGAAAACTTCTGTTTGAGGAAGTAACAGCAAAAAGAGGGGAGAAACATGCTGGAAGATAAGATCATTAAAGATGTTCTGCGCAGACAGATGACACCATGCTACATCTTTGATACGCAGGTACTGAAAGAGCGGATACAGTATATAAAAGACCGGCTGCCGCGGAATCTGAAGCTCTGTTATGCCATAAAGGCCAATCCTTTTGTGACAAAAAGTGCGGCAGAGGTGGCAGAAAGGGTAGAACTGTGTTCGCCGGGAGAAGTCAAGATCAGCCTGAAAGCCGGTGTGGATCCCAAAAGGATGGTAATCTCCGGTGTATATAAGACACCGGCATATATCGAATGGCTGGCCCGTACATATCCGGATATCGGGGTGTATACGGTGGAATCCATGGAACAACTGGCACTGTTGTTTAAAGCAGGAAAGGAAAACCGGCGGACGATACCGGTACTTCTCCGGCTGACAAGCGGCAATCAGTTCGGGCTGGATGAGGAGGAGATTCTTTCCATTATCCGTGACCGGGATCTGTATAAGGAGATCGATATCCGGGGCATTCAGTATTTTTCCGGAACCCAGAAAGGGACAGTCCGAAGGATCGAAAGAGAACTGATCAAACTGGATGCGCTGTGTGCGAGGCTGAAAGAAGAAGAAGGCTTTATAGTAAAAGAGCTGGAATACGGCGGCGGATTTTTTGTCAGCTATTTCCAGGAAGAGAAGTTTGACGAAGAGAGCTATCTTTCGGATATCGCAGCTCTTTTCACACCATTATGTGAAAAAATGCAGGTGGTGCTGGAGCTTGGGCGAAGTATCGCAGCTCCCTGTGGTACCTATGTGACCCGTGTGGCAGATGTAAAGAAAAACCGTGGACAGAGTTATGTGATCGTGGACGGTGGTATCCACCAGCTGGTGTACTACGGACAGACGATGGCTATGAAGCATCCGTACATCCGGCAGTGGGGAAAGGATATATCCGGTGAGACTATGGACTGTGCGATCTGTGGCTCTTTATGCACGGTCAATGATATTCTTGTCAAGCAGAGTCCGCTGTATGATCCGCGGATCGGTGACGTGCTGTTGTTTGAAAGGGCAGGAGCCTACAGTATGGCGGAGGGCATTGCCTTATTCTTAAGCCGGGAGATACCTCCGGTCTATCTGGTCGGAAGGGACAGAGAACTCAGGCAGGTACGCGCACAGATCCCGGTGGACAGCCTGATCGGTGAACTATAAGCCAAAATGGCAGATGCAGTCAAACGACTGACGCTGCAACAGATTCAAACGGATACGGAAAAACAGATATCGACGGACATGGCAAAAAAACAGGTCTGTGATATATACATAAGAAAAAGGAGAACAATACATATGGAAGAATTATACGATATTTTAAATGAGTTTGAACCGGGAGTGGACTTTTCCACGGCAACAGATCTGATCGATGGAAGAATCTTAAATTCGCTGGAAATTTTATCTCTGGTGGCCGAGCTTGAGGATGCTTTTGACATCACGATCCCGACCGTGGAGATCATTCCGGCAAACTTTAATTCGGCACAGGCTATGTGGCAGATGATCTGCCGTCTGCAGGAGGAAGCATAAGCATGACGTCTTACTGCTCCTTCGTTTTTCTGGCCTTGTATCTGCCGGCAGTGATCATTGCCTACCAGCTGATGCCCAAAAAGGTACGTCCGTATCTTTTGCTGGTGGCCAGCTATGTGCTGTTCTGGCTGATGAGCGGGAAGCTGATCGTATATCTCTGGTTTACGACCGTCAGTGTTTACGCAGCGGGCCGCATACTGGGAAAACAGGCCGGACAAAAAGACGAAGAACTGAAAAAGGCAGTAAGGGAGGAGAAAAAAGCGATCCGGCTTTGCTGGCAGAAAAAGCAGCGCCGTGTGCTGGGACTGGCCATTCTTTTGCAGGTGGCGATCCTTTTGACGGTGAAATACGGGGCATTTTTTGTGGAAAACATCAATGCAGTGGCAGCCCTTGTGGGGACAACTTCGGTTTTGAAGATACCGCATTTTGTGATGCCCATCGGTATTTCCTTTTATACGCTGCAGGCAGTTTCCTATCTGACCGATGTGTATCGGGGAACCATACAGGCAGAGACAAAGATTTCTGCATTTGCCCTGTATATGAGTTTTTTCCCGGGCATCATGGAAGGACCGATCACACGCTACGGGGATATGCGGCCACAGCTGCTTAAAGGAGACCCCATCTGTTATCATGATCTGACATTTGGTCTGCAGAGGATCCTGTATGGACTGATCAAAAAGATGGTGATCGCTGACCGTTTAAACCCGATGATACAGCAGTTGTATGACAGTGGTACGACATATGACGGCGGGATGATGCTTGTAGCTATGCTGGCCTTTACCTGTCAGGAATATATGGAGTTTTCCGGTACGATGGATGTTGTCATCGGTACGGCACAGATTTTTCATATCCGTATGGCGGAAAACTTTACGCGACCGTTTTTTTCCAAATCCATATCCGAATTCTGGCGACGCTGGCATATCACGCTGGGTACATGGTTTAAGGATTATATCTTTTATCCGGTATCCATGGCAAAGCCGATGAAGGAGCTGACAAAAAAGGCCAGAAAAAGGATGGGTAATTATTACGGGCCGCTGCTGGCGGGTACGGCAGCTCTGTTTTGTGTATGGTCCATGAATGGTCTGTGGCATGGTGCCGGATGGAATTACATCGGTTTTGGTATGTTCCATTTTATCCTGATCGTTCTGGGAAACTATACGGAGCCAACAGCGATCATGCTGCTGGAAAAATGTCATATCCGGAGGGAAAAAGCGCCCTATACCGTGTTTCGCATGGTACGGACCGGATGTCTGGTCTGCATGGGCGAGATGATCTTCCGTGCTGCAACTCTTTCGCAGGGACTTGGCATGATCGGTCACATGTTTACCGGATTTTCGTTACAGTCTTTTACGGATGGTACCCTGTTTTCTATGGGCGTTGATAAACACGATTTTCTGATCGTGGCTGTGACGCTTGTTCTGGTATTTATTGTCAGTGTAAGTCAGGAAAAGGGAATACAGATCCGGGAAAAGCTGGCCGCTATGCGGCCCATCGCGCGCTGGGCGGTTCTGTATGCGGCAATACTGTATCTGGTGATCTTCGGAGCCTACGGTAACGGCTATCTGCCGATCGATCCGATCTACGCCGGATTCTGATGAGGAGAGTATGTATGAAAAAAATACGGGTATGGCTGAAAGGACTGGGCTTTTGTGCCGGGCTTTTGGTGCTCCTTTTGCTGGCATCCTTTATTCTGATGCCCAAAGGGAACGGTGAAAAATCCGGCTTTCTTTACCGGGATGCCAAAGGGATCATAGCAGAGAAGAAAAATACAGTGGATGTGCTCTTTTTAGGTGACAGCGAAGTGTATTCCACGATCTCTCCCATGCAGCTGTGGAAGGAACAGGGGATCACCTCCTATGACTGCAGCACAGGCGGACAGAAGCTGTTTGATACACTGGCGCTTTTAAAGACGGCACTGGAAAATCAGAAACCGGAGATGGTGGTGCTGGAGACGAATGCGACGTTTCGGCAGTTTTCTGTCGGTGAAGTGGCGTATAACAAAGCTGGTGAATTTCTTTCTGTATTTACCTATCATGACCGGTGGAAATGGTTTCGTCCGTCGGAGCTCTGGCAGAAAAAGGATTTCAGCTGGACAAGCGATCTGAAAGGTTTCCGGTTGCAGACCGGAGTACAGGCAGCTGCAAAGAAAAACTACAAAAACTATATGAAACACAGTAAAAAATTTAAATCCATGCCGGAAAAAAATGTGAGCTACATCGATGCGATTCAGCAGCTCTGCGAGGATAACGGGATCCGGCTGCTGCTTTTGAATGTGCCAAGCAGCAAAAACTGGAGTATGCGAAAACATAATACGATCGCGGATCTGGCCGAAAAAAGAGACCTGCCTTATCTGGATCTGAATCTGATGACGGATGAGCTTGGCATCGACTGGGAGACAGATACAAAGGATGAAGGCGATCATCTGAATTATTTCGGTGCGGTAAAGGTGTCAGTGTATCTTGGCAGTTATCTGAAAGAGAACTATGATCTGCCGGATCACAGGGGAGATAAGCTGTATGACAGTTGGGATACCTGCCTGAAAAAGTATCAGAAGCAGGTGGACAGGCTGCAGAGCAGAACTGGTGTCAATATAAAAAAAGCTGGGAAGGAATGATTATCCTTCTCAGCTTTTTTCTGTATCTTCGTCCGGCTTATCCGGAAGAAAAACGTGTACTTTTTCAATACGGTTCCTCTTGACCAGCTCGGTGATCAGCTTGATACCATTATCGAGGACAAGTGTTTCGCCGCTCTTTGGCAGACGGTCCAGCTTCTCGATGATATAACCACCGATGGAATCGTATTCTTCGGATTCCAGATCGATCTTTAAGGTGTCATTGACATCGGTAAGATTGGTGGAGCCGTCGATCAGATACTCTTTGCCCGGCTTTAATTCGAGGATGGCATCTGTCTCATCCTTGTCATATTCATCACGGATCTCGCCGACGATCTCTTCGAGGATATCCTCCATGGTGATCATACCGGAGGTGGAACCGTACTCGTCCAGAACGATCACAAGGCTGATACCGCCCTCCTGCATTTCCATCAGGAGAGTACCGACCTCTTTGTGTTCAAAGGTAAAATGCGGCTCTCTTAAGATCCTGCGGATGTGGAACGGCTCATCCTTCGGATAGAGCAACAGATCCTTGACATTGATTGTGCCGATGATCGTGTCCCTGGTGTCGCTGTAGATCGGAAAACGGGTATAGCTCGTCTCACGGTACAGTTCGATCACTTCGTCATATGTCGCATCTACATGAAGGAAAGACATATCGATACGCGGGATCATGATATCCTTGGCCAGAGAATCATCCAGACTGAATACATTGGTGATCATCTCGAACTCATCATTTTCGATGGCGCCTTCTTCACGTCCGACGTCAACGAGAGTTTTTAATTCGTCCTCTGTGATACGGCTGCCTCTGGCATTCGGGTCAACCCCCATGAGCTTTAGTATGCCGGTACGGATGCCTTCTATAATAAAGATCACCGGTGTGAGAATCCGCATCAGTGGCCAGATGATCCCCGCATAGGCCAAGGACAGCTGCATGGAAAAGATCGAAGCCAGTGATTTCGGTGTGATCTCACCAAAAACCAGGACCAGAAGTGTCAGTATACCGGTAGCCAGACCAACATAGGCATTGCCGAATACAGTGATCGTCAGTGTCGTAGCCAGAGAAGAGGCGGAAATATTGACGATATTGTTACCGATCAGGATGGCGGAAAGCATCTTGGAAGAATGGTCCAGGATCTTTAAGACCTTTTTGGCCTTTTTGCTTCCGTCATCCGCAAGCAGCTGTACCTGTATGCGGTTGACTGTAGTGAGTGCTGTTTCCGCAGAGGAAAAGAATGCGGAAGCCACAAGTAAAATAACTAAGATAATGGCCTGTAGTATAGCCGACGTGTCCAAAATAATTCTCCTTTATCATGTTTATGTAGATTTTTACGGATTAGTATAGCATATCCGTGCAGAAAATCCAGAGGTTAGCCGGAACTTTACCGGAAAGTTACGGCTTTTTTACGAAAAACAGAGAATATCAGACGACAACCTGATTTTTCCCGTGTGTTTTTCCGTAATACAGCTTGGCATCTGCCTGCTGTATGTGCTCCTGTATCGATGAACGGAAATCGTATTCCTCGACACCAAACGTCATCGTTACTTTAAGGATTTCCGTTTGATAGGGAATGGTCATGCGAAGGATCGCCTGTCGGATATCTACCATGATCGCGGCCGCCTGATCCAGATTCATGTCCGGGAAGAAGAAAAGAAACTCTTCTCCGCCCCAGCGACAGACATGGCCGTGTCCTATCGTCTTTTCCAGAAACAGTGCCGAGAGGGTTTTTAAGACCACATCACCGCAGTCATGTCCATAGGTGTCGTTGATCGATTTAAAGGAATCGATATCGCCCATCGCAATACTGAAGGATTCTTCGGGCGTGACCAGCTTATGGTTTTCCATGAGCTCAAGGATACGTCGGCGGTTAAACAGCGAGGTCAGAGGGTCTGTAGCGACCTGTTTGCGCAGCTCGATATTGTAAAGCATCAGATGCTTTTCGGTCTTCTGGATATTGGTACTGAAGGTAAAACAGATCGACAGGATGCCGATAAATACCAGCAGTGTATTTAAAAGCTGAAGTAACATCAGCGGCAGTGTGTCCAGCGGATAGACCGGTGTATACGTCTGGCAGTAAAAGAAGATGCCCAGACGAAAGACCATCAGAGCGATGCAGAAGATGACCTTGATGATCATGGACGACTGCAGGGAAAATACGATAATGATCAGTACCGGAATGATAAAATTGCTGGCACCACAGTTCCATCCAAACAGATACAGACAGTAGATCTGCCAGAAAATCGTAAGAATGGCGTAGAGATATTCCTGCCAGCTGATGAGAATATCGTTGTGCAGCATCAGTACGGCACCGCAGGAAACGATACAGAAAACAACAGTCGGTGCGATCACAGGCAGAAAACCGGCCCAGACCAGAAAAGCGATAAACAATATATAATAGGAAAGCAGAACATAATGCTGTCGCGTCAGTGCGCGGATAAAATATACAGGTGAGATCCCTTCTGTGAGGGAAAAAGTTTTGTTGTCCATCGGAGTGGCCTCCATTTGTGCATTATTTTAAGGATACCACAAAACGTGGAGAAAGAGAAGCTTATCCACAGGAAATTCTGAAAGTCGAAGGGAATGAGAGGGACGCATTCAATCGGGTTCTTACGGCCCCAAACAGTAATGTAATGAAGGACAGAGATGTATTGACAGTAAAAATAAAAGTTTATATAATCAAACTGTTTGAAAACCAATTAATATGAGGATGTACAGATGAATATAGTAAAAAAAGCGTATTGTCGCGCGTATCAGCAGGTATTTCATATGGCTTTGCCGGTACTGCCGTACAGGAAACCGGAGATTCTG
Organism: Lachnospiraceae bacterium; assembly: GCA_019420465.1. Classification (GTDB taxonomy): domain Bacteria; phylum Bacillota; class Clostridia; order Lachnospirales; family Lachnospiraceae; genus UBA11957. The sequence continues at coordinate 90,626 of JAHZHB010000119.1, read as the reverse complement.
GGAAATGTGGAAGAGCTTTCCCGGCTGTTAGAGACAAAAGGTATTGGCTGCGTGATGCTGGTCACCGATGGCATAATCCGTGGCTGCGGACTGACACAGCATCTGGAAGAGCTGCTGGCCCAAAGACAGATCCGTTGTATCGTGTATGATAAAACCGTGGCCAATCCTACGACGGAAAATGTGGAGGAAGCGCTTTCTCTGTATCATGCAGAGGAATGTGAAGCTCTGATCGGTTTTGGCGGAGGATCTTCGATCGACTGTGCCAAGGCAATCGGTGCCCGTGTGGCCCGCCCGGGGAAATCTCTGGATAAGATGGAAGGTATTCTGAAAGTGTTAAAGCCGCTTCCGCTTCTGATCGCAGTGCCGACGACAGCCGGAACCGGCAGTGAGACGACACTGGCGGCTGTGATCGTGGATGCAAAGACCAGACATAAGTATCCGATCAATGATTTTCCGCTGATTCCCCGGTATGCCGTGCTCGATCCGGAAGTGACGCGTTCTCTGCCGCCAATGCTTACAGCAACGACCGGTATGGACGCGCTGACACACGCTGTGGAAGCCTATATCGGCCGCTCCACGACAAAGGAGACGCGGCAGGATGCCGTGAATGCCGTGCGGCTGATCTTTGCCAATATCCGGGATGCGTATCAGGACGGCAGCAATATGCGGGCAAGAAAACAGATGCTCCGGGCAGCCTATCTGGCCGGAAATGCGTTTACCCGCTCCTATGTCGGTTATGTGCATGCTGTTGCCCATTCTCTGGGTGGTAAATACAATGTACCGCACGGACTGGCCAATGCGGTGCTGTTACCCTTTGTCCTGGAAGCGTATGGACAGTCGGCCTTTCGTCCACTGCATGCACTGGCGGTAGCTGTGGGAATGTCAGACTGGAGAGAAAGTGATGAGCAGGGTGCAGCAAAATTTATCGAAGCGATCCGTCAGATGAAACGGGATCTGCATATCGGTGATACCATTCCGGGCATTCGCCGTGAGGATATTCCGGGACTGGCCCGTCAGGCGGAAAAGGAAGCCAATCCGCTCTATCCGGTGCCGGATCTGATGACGGCAAAACAGCTGGAAGAATTTTATTATATCGTGATGGAGGATGAAAGCCATGCGTAAAGAAGAGATACAGAAAATCCTTGATAAACAGCGTACGTTTTTTGCATCCGGTGCCACACTGCCGGTAGGACAGAGGGTCAGGAAGCTTCGACGTCTTTACCGGGCGATCAAAATCTATGAGGATGAGATCTGTGCCGCCCTGAAGATGGATCTGGGAAAGAGCCGCCAGGAAAGCTATATGTGCGAGATCGGGCTGACGCTGGCAGAGATCACCCATATGATCAAACATGTGTATTTCTATGCCGCAGAGAAGAGAAAACCGACTCCTCTGGCCCAGTATGTGTCCCGTAGTTTTATCAAACCATCCCCGTACGGCACGGTGCTGATCATGAGTCCGTGGAATTATCCGTTTCTTCTGACGATCGAGCCGCTGGTGGATGCCATCGCCGCCGGCAATACGTGTGTGGTGAAGCCAAGTGCCTATTCACCGGCAACAACAGCAGTGATCGGAAAGCTGATCGCTTCCTGCTTCCGGCCGGAATATGTGGCTGTTGTGGATGGCGGCCGTGAGGAAAATGCCTGTCTGCTGGAGCAGAAGTTTGACTATATCTTCTTTACCGGAAGCCAGAATGTAGGAAAGGAAGTTTTAAGAAAAGCTGCAGAGCATCTGACACCGGTATCGCTGGAGCTTGGCGGCAAGAGTCCCTGTGTGGTGGATGCCTCCGCCAATATCCGTCTGGCAGCACGCCGGATCGTCTTTGCCAAGTTTTTAAACTGCGGGCAGACGTGTGTGGCTCCAGATTATATCTACTGTCAGGAAAGTGTCCGTGAGGAGCTTCTGGTGCATATAAAAAGGGAGATCATCCGTCAGTTCGGGGAACATCCGCTGACAAACCCGGATTACGGAAAGATCGTGAATAAGAAACATTTTGACAGGATACGAGGCCTGATCGATGAGGATAAGGTGTACTGTGGCGGCGAGGTTCGTGAAGAAGAGCTTCGGATCGCACCGACGGTGCTGGAAAATGTGACGTGGGATGATGCTGTGATGAAGGAGGAAATCTTCGGACCGGTGCTGCCGGTACTGACATACCATTCGCTGGAGGAGCTGATCCGGCTGCTGAATGAGAAGCCGCATCCACTGGCAGCGTACTATTTTTCCTCGGACCGGGCGATGATCCGCCGGTTTACGTCGAAGGTACAGTTTGGCGGTGGCTGTATCAATGATGCGGTGATCCATCTGGCTACATCGAACATGCCGTTTGGCGGTGTGGGTGCCAGTGGTATGGGCAGCTATCATGGAAAGGCGGGATTTGATACATTTTCGCATAAGAAGAGTATTGTGGACAAGAAGACGTTTGTGGATCTGCCGATGCGGTATCAGCCGTATACGAAGGTGTATGATGCGCTGGTGCGGATGTTTTTGAGATAATGTGAGATAGAATGAAGGACTGACGCCCCCCGCGCGGCAGGTGCCGGGCCATGGTCTGGTCCTGCAAAAGCTGGTGCAACGTTTCTGAAAGCTAACCACTAACTCCAACTAATGCGCTCGAGAAGGCTCTCGCGCATAAGTTTGCGTAGGTGGTGGATCTTTCAGAAACTAAAACCGCACCTGAAAAGCTTTTGCACGACCAGACCATGGCCCGGTGCCTGTCGCGCGGGATTCTGACTTTGGGAGGCGAGAGGTTTTGTGTCCTGGTATCTTTGGCGAATGTATATCTGGCGCAAAAAATAGGTGATGCCAAAGCTCACTGCTGCAATGAAATCAAAAATACTTTTCATGAATCCCAGGAACCCCGGAAATCCGAAAAAATTACGAATCCGATGTCAAAAATCGCTTGAAAATCGGAATAATACACCGGAAATTATAAAGATGACTAAATCCGGTGCAAAATATTGTAAAAAAGCAGGAAAACTACACCGGAAAAGCCGAAAAGAAATGAATCCGGGGTTGCCTACATACCTAGAACCCAGTAAGCGAAAAAAGGCCTGCGGGGGGCTGCCATAACCTTCATTTTATTCAAATCTCTACCCTCATTTTCTCATTTCTCCCCATTTTCTCTCTCCCGCACTTCACTTTTTCAAGTGCCCATCCTCTTTCGTTGACAAATAAAATCCCCACTGTTATCATAAATAAAATAGGGCATAAAATTGCCTTTTTATCTGTGAGAATCCCGCATCTTTTCTGCAGAAGATGTGACAGCATTGGAGGATGTGTAGTATGGCAAAATATACGAAAGAAGATATCTTCAACCTGGTAGAGGAAGAGGACGTAGAGTTCATCCGTCTCCAGTTTACCGATATGTATGGCAACCTGAAAAATATCGCGATCACCGTGCCGCAGTTAGAGCGTGCATTAAACAATGAATGCATGTTTGACGGTTCCAGCGTGCAGGGCTTTGTCCGTGTGGATGAGTCGGATATGTACCTGTACCCGGATCTGGATACCTTTACGGTATTTCCGTGGAGACCGCAGTCCGGTAAAGTAGCCCGTTTCCTGTGTGACGTATACAAAGCCGATGAAACTCCGTTTGGCGGAGATTCCCGTTATATATTGAAGAAAGTCTGCCGGGAGGCTGCCGAAATGGGATACACTTTCGATGTGGGCCCGGAGCTTGAGTTTTTCCTGTTTGAGACAGACGAACATGGAGAAGTCGAAGTACGTACCTATGAAAAAGCAGGCTACTTTGATGTAGGACCGATGGACACAGGCGAAAACTTCCGCCGCGATATGGTACTGACACTTGAAGAGATGGGGTATGAAGTAGAAGCGACCCATCATGAAGCCGCTCCCGGACAGCATGAGATTGACTTCAAATACGGGGAAGCCCTGATGACAGCAGACAGTCTGATGACATATAAGCTGGCTATCCGCACGATCGCCAAACGACACGGTATGCATGCGACCTTTATGCCAAAGCCGATCGGCGGGATCGACGGCTCCGGTATGCATCTGAATATGTCGCTTAGAAAAGACGGTGTCAATATCTTTACCGATATGGAAGACCCGCATAATTTAAGCCAGGAAGCCTACTATTTTATGGGCGGTCTGTTAAAACATATCAAAGGCATGACGCTTCTGTTAAATCCGACGATCAATTCGTATAAACGACTGATCCCCGGTTATGAAGCCCCGGTCTATCTGACATGGTCCGCACATAACCGAAGTCCGCTGATCCGTATTCCGGTAAGTAAGGGCAATACCCGTATCGAACTGCGAAGTCCTGATCCGTCAGCCAATCCGTATATTGCGCTGGCACTGTGTCTGGCAGCCGGACTGGAAGGCATCCGAAACAAGATCCTGCCGCCGCCGGAAGCTACGGGTAATCTGTATAAGCTGGATCTGGAAACAGCTCAGGAGCAGGAAATCGACAGACTTCCGGTCAATATGGGAGAAGCGATCAAAGCAATGGAGGCAGATCCGTTTATTCTGGAAACACTTGGAGAAGAATACAGCAGCTGCTATCTGAAAGCCAAGAAAAAAGAGTGGGATGAGTACTGTAAGCAGGTCAGCCAGTGGGAGATCGACCACTATCTGTACAACTGCTGATCCGGCGCCGAAGACCAGATGACAGATTGGAGGCGTGAGAGTGGGTAATATCATAGTGGCATTCCCCCGGCAGGAGGATGCCAAAAGTATAAAAAATCTGCTCGTACGTCATGGGTTTTCCGTCAATTATATCTGCACAAGCGGCAGCCAGGTACTCGAATGTCTGGATGGCATGAACGATGGCATCGTGATCTCGGGGTATAAGTTTCCGGATATGGTCTATCATCACCTGAGGGAACAGATGCCAAAAGAGTTTGAGCTTCTTTTAGTGGCTTCGCCAAGGTTTTTAAGCGGCCGTGAGGAAGATGGTGTGCTGGCACTGTCCATGCCCTTGAAGGTACAGGAACTGCTGCGGTGTGTTTCTTTTATCGAAGAAAAGCTCGCCAGAGCCAGAAGAAAACGCCGGCAGGCGCCGAGAAAGCGCAATCAGGAAGGCAGAGAATGGATCGAAAAGGCAAAACAGATCCTGATGGAAAATAACCATATGACAGAAGAGGAAGCACACCGGTATGTGCAAAAGAGCAGTATGGACAGCGGTAATTCCATGGTCGAGACAGCCCAGATGCTGATCCGTATCATGCAGGCAGATACATAAAAGAAAAACATAAATAGCACAGAAAACTCCTGTTGTTTCCGTATGGACAGGAGTGAACCAGGGATACTGTGAAAAATCATAAAATGAGGAGTGTATACAATGAAATTTACAAAAATGCATGGCATCGGCAATGATTATGTCTATGTAAACTGTTTTGAGGAGACGGTAAACGATCCGGGCAGTGTGGCAAAGATGGTCAGTGACCGCCATTTTGGCATCGGCTCGGACGGACTGATTCTGATCAAACCATCGGATGTGGCGGACTGCGAGATGGATATGTACAATGCGGACGGTTCACAGGGAGCCATGTGCGGAAACGGTATCCGCTGTGTGGCAAAATATGCTTACGATCACGGTATTGTAAATAAAAAAGAGATTACCGTAGCGACAAAGAGCGGGATCAAGACATTAGAGCTTACCGTCGGTGAGGACGACAAGGTAACACTGGTGAAAGTCAATATGGGCAGACCAGAGCTGACAGCAGCACAGATCCCGGTGGTTGCAGAAACAGAAAAAGTGATTGATGCACCGATCACGGTGGATGGCACCGAGTATCATATGACAGCTGTATCCATGGGCAATCCGCATGCGGTTGTCTGTGTGGACGATGTAGAGCATTTTCCGCTGGAGACGGTTGGTCCTAAGTTTGAACATCACAGCTGTTTTCCGGATCGTGTCAATACAGAATTTATCCATGTGATCGACAGAAAAAATGTACAGATGCGTGTATGGGAGCGCGGTGCCGGTGAAACCTGGGCCTGCGGTACAGGTGCCTGCGCAGTGGCAGTGGCCTGTATCCTGAACGGCTATACGGACCGGGAGGTGACCATACATCTGCGTGGCGGGGATCTGGAGATCTGCTGGGATGAAGAGAGCCAGGATGTGTATATGACCGGCCCGGCAACGACAGTATTTGACGGTGAGATAAAGCTCTGACAGACAAAGAAGCATTTGTCTGCAGGATGATGGTCAATGAGAAGACAGACGCAAACGTGTTCTGCTTACAGTGTAAAGGAGAGAGGCTATGGCAGGAAATTGTGAATTATGCGGCGGTAAAGTCGTAAACGGACGCTGCACGGACTGCGGTATGGATTATTCCCGCATGAAAAACAGATATCATCTGAATGAAAACTGCAGTGACTATGATCTGAATGCCAGAGATATCAACGACGGCTATGAAAAATCGCTGAAAAGCAAAGGCGAGCGGGCCAATGCTCCAAAGGAAAAAACCGTGTTAAACGGCAGGGCATCCGTAAAACCGAATGTATCCCGTCCACAGAGGGAAAAGGATGTACAAAAAGCGTTTGAAACCGTGCAGGCCAATGTTTCCTCCCTGGGAAAGTCAGCAGCCAGAAGGGCACAGACCATGTCACAGCCTGCAGACAGAAAGAAACAGGGCGGGCTGAAAAAGGCACTTATTATAATTTCTCTTGTCTTTGTGCTGTTCAATTCTCTGGGAGAGATCATCTCCAGTATAATGGACAGCAACAGCAGCAGCTATGAGCCGGTGTACAGTGAGCCGGTGTACAGTGAGTCGGAGGAAGATCTGGAGAGCAGTCAGAACCTGCCACAGTTACCCGCAGCGGGAGATACCGTGGATTTTGACCTGCAGCCGTATGCCTGCTATGTGGTCGGTGTGGACATTCCGGAAGGTACATATACGTTGACAAACATGGACAAAGAATACTCCGGCACAGTGTATATGGAAAATGAGACGTATGACATAGACGAGGCGTATTATATAGAGACCGGGAAGAGCGAAGAGAATGTGCAGCTTTACGATGGCTCTGTTATATGGCTGAATACACCGGGGACGATCAACTGTATGAGTGACAATGCACAGCGCGCTTCCATGCACGAGTGGACCGGTGATACCGGTGATGCGGAGATCGGTTTTCCTGCAGAGGAGGATAATGAGGCTGTCTACACAGTAGGTATGGATATCGATCCGGGCAGATATATCGCAAAATATGATGGTTCAGGTACGTCTGTGATCAGTGTGGATATCCGCTCAGATAACCGGACTTCGTATATTTCCCTGTCAGATCCGCAGTATAACAAAGAGCAGTCCACCTTTGCCGGACTTGTTCTGACGGAGGGAATGGAGATCGCTGTGGAACGGTTTGGTGATGATTATGCCGAGGTTTCCTTTGTACCGATGGGTACGGAAGAAACTGTGCCTGTGCAGAATAATGAATTGAGCATAGAAAAATAGGCATGTGAACATAAAAACTGTGCATACCGGAAGGATGTTCCGTTAACGGTAAGAGCATAAGGAAAACAGCAGAAAAAGTGTACATAGGCTGCCTGACGGCAGTTTATCATAGCGTCTAACGAGAGGAGCAGAAAAGATGGCAAATGTGATCAGTGACGAGACCATAGAGTATGTGGGCATTCTGGCTAAGCTTGAACTGTCCGATGAGGAAAAAGAGGCAGCAAAGTCTGATATGGGCCGTATGCTCGACTATATTGACAAGCTGAATGCCCTGGATACGAGCGGTGTGGAACCGATGTCCCATGTATTTCCGGTACACAATGTATTCCGGGAGGATGTTGTGACAAACGGTGATGACCGTGACCATATGCTGGCCAATGCGCCCGAAGAGCGTGACGGACAGTATCAGGTACCAAAGACAGTAGAGTGACGGGCATTAGAGGAGAAAACAGATGGAAATATTATCCTGCACTGCCGTTGAGATCGGCAGAAAGATCAAAGAAAAAGAGCTGACAGCTGTAGAAGCCACGCAGGCCGTACTGGACCAGATCGACCGTGTGGAGGATACGGTGCATGCCTATGTGACTGTTGACAGAGAGGGTGCACTGAAAAAGGCAGCTGAGATTCAGAATAAGATAGAAAACGGTGAGCTTACCGGACCGCTGGCCGGTGTACCGGTCGCCATCAAGGACAATATGTGTACAGAAGGGATGCTGACGACCTGCAGCTCAAAGATCCTGTACAATTTCGTGCCGACCTTTACGGCAGAGGCTGTAAAACGTCTGGAAGATGCCGGGGCAGTGCTCATCGGCAAGACCAATATGGACGAATTTGCCATGGGAAGTACGACAGAGACCTCCGCGTATGGTGTGACCAGAAACCCGTGGAATCCCGAGCATGTACCGGGCGGTTCTTCCGGCGGTTCCTGTGCGGCAGTGGCAGCAGGAGAGACGTTTTATGCGCTGGGAAGTGATACCGGCGGTTCGATCCGTCAGCCGAGTTCCTTCTGTGGTGTAACGGGTATCAAACCGACCTACGGTACGGTATCCCGCTGGGGTCTGATCGCCTATGGTTCCTCTCTCGATCAGATCGGACCGGTCGCAAAGGATGTTACGGACTGTGCAACGATCCTGGAAGTGATCTCTGCGCATGATCCGAAGGATTCCACTTCTGTAGAACGTGAGACAGATTTTACATCGGCGCTTGTAGACGATGTAAAGGGGATGCGCATCGGTATCCCGAAGGATTATCTGGGCGAAGGACTGGACCCGGAGGTAAAGGAAGCAATCCTTCATGCGGCTAAGGTACTGGAGGATAAGGGCGCTATCGTGGAGCAGTTTGATCTGAGTCTGGTGGAATATGCGATTCCGGCATACTATGTCATCGCCTCCGCAGAGGCCAGCTCCAACCTGTCCCGTTTTGACGGTGTGAAATACGGCTATCGTGCCGAAGAGTACGAGGGCCTCCATAATATGTACAAAAAAAGCCGTTCCGAGGGCTTTGGCCCGGAGGTTAAGCGCCGTATCATGCTGGGAAGCTTTGTTTTGAGTTCCGGATATTATGATGCCTACTATCTGAAAGCGCTGCGTACAAAGGCGCTGATCAAGAAGGCTTTTGATGATGCGTTTGCAAAATACGATGTGATCCTTGGACCTGCAGCACCGTATACGGCACCAAAGCTTGGGGAATCCTTAAGCGATCCGATCCAGATGTATCTGGGCGATATCTATACGATTTCCGTAAACCTTGCCGGCCTTCCGGGTATGACCGTACCCTGCGGTATGGACAGCAAGGGACTGCCGATCGGTCTGCAGCTGATCGGTGACTGCTTCAAAGAGAAAAATATCATCCGCGCCGGTGTGGCCTTTGAGCAGAGCCATACACGTACGAGGCCGGACATGATGAAAGGGGTGGAGTAAGATGAGCAAGCAGTATGAAACCGTGATCGGTCTGGAAGTCCATGTTGAACTGGCAACGAGGACCAAGATTTTCTGTGGCTGTTCCACCGCTTTTGGCGGAGCACCCAATACCCATACCTGCCCGGTATGTACCGGTATGCCGGGATCTCTGCCGGTATTAAACAAACGTGTCGTAGAGCTGGCACTGGCTGTCGGTCTGGCAACGAACTGCCAGATCAACCAGTACTGTAAATTTGACCGGAAAAACTATTTCTATCCGGATAATCCGCAGAACTACCAGATCTCACAGCTGTATCTGCCGATCTGTCATGATGGCGGTATTGAGATCGAGACAGCGGATGGTGGGAAAAAGACCGTGGGCATCCATGAGATCCATATGGAGGAGGATGCCGGAAAGCTGATCCATGATGAGTGGGAGGACTGCTCTCTGGTGGATTTCAACCGAAGCGGTGTGCCGCTGATCGAGATCGTTTCCGAACCGGACATGCGAAGTGCTGAGGAGGTCATCGCCTATCTGGACAAGCTGCGTCTGATCATCCAGTATCTGGGCGCTTCGGACTGCAAGCTGCAGGAGGGCTCGATGCGTGCGGATGTCAACCTGTCTGTGCGTGAGGTCGGTGCGAAGGAGTTTGGTACGCGTACCGAGATGAAAAACTTAAACTCCTTTAAAGCGATCGCCCGTGCGATCGAGGGAGAAAAAGCCCGCCAGATCGATCTGATCGAGGCCGGAAAGGCTGTTGTACAGGAGACCAGACGCTGGGATGATACGAAGGAGTATTCCTATGCGATGCGTTCCAAGGAGGATGCGCAGGATTACCGCTATTTCCCGGACCCGGATCTGGTGCCGGTGGTTATTTCAGATGAGCTGATCGCTGAGACGAGAGCTAAACAGCCGGAATTTCGAACGGAAAAGATGGCGCGGTATATCCGTGAATTCGGACTGCCGGAGTATGATGCGGATATCCTGACCGGTACGAAGAAGCTGGCCGATATCTTTGAGGCTACAACGGAGATCTGCCATAATCCGAAGAAGGTATCCAACTGGCTGATGGGCGAGACGATGCGTCTGTTGAAGGACAGAGAGATGGATGCGGACAGGATCACCTTCTCACCGAAGCATCTGGCGGCTCTGATCAAGATGACGGAAAAGGGCGAGATCAACAGCTCCGTGGCCAAGGAAGTTTTTGAGCATGTTTTTGATGAGAACGTGGATCCGGCAGCGTATGTTGAGGAGCACGGACTCAAGATGGACAATGATTCCGATGCGATCAAGGGCATTGTGGAGACTGTTGTAGCGAATAATCCGCAGTCAGTGGCTGATTATAAGGCCGGAAAGAAGAAAGCTGTGGGATTCCTCGTCGGACAGGTGATGAAAGAAACAAAGGGTAAGGCAAATCCGCAGGTGATCAATCAGATGCTGACGGATGTGCTGGAGAAGATGTAAGTCTTTGGATGATATGTGAGTTTGTGGGGGACGGACGCCTCGCCATGGCCGAAAGACCGGGCGTGTGTGTCTGTCCTCTTTTTGCAAACCTGCGGACAACGGTGGAAGGAGCTAACTGTTAACTGCGACTAGTGCGCTCGCGTAAGCGAGCTCGCGCACAAGTCTTCGTAAACAGTGGATCTCCTTCCACCTAAAAGCGTCCGCTAAAAAGGTTTGCAAAAAGAGGACAGACACACACGCCCGGTCTTTCGGCATGGCTCGGCTGGTTTTGAGGTGGCAGGGCGGGAGGGGGTGACCGCAGGGCGGCTGCGCCTGCTGCGGGGGACGTCGGCTGCTTTGCAGCGACTGAAGTGTGGAGAGGGACGTCGGCTGCTTTGCAGCGACTGAAGTGTGGAGAGGGACGTCGGCTGTGTTACAGCGACTGGATGTGGGGAGGAATGTCGGCTGTTTTGCAGTGACTGGGGGGATTTTTTTGATAAGGTAAAACAAAACGCGCCCCATCTTCATCTAATGGGTGTAGAGAGAAATCCGGAAGATCTCAGCAAAGGATAAGGTTATGGATATTTTGGTGTATAAGGCAAAGAAACATGATAAGGAAGCGTATACGCAGTTGATGCTGTCTGTTGGACCTGGGTTATATAAGGTGGGCAGGGGGATTCTCGCGAATGATGAGGATGTTGCGGATGCTATGCAGGAGACGGCGCTTTTGGGTTGGGAAAAGATCCATACGATACGGTATACGGGATATTTTAAAACGTGGATCACCAGGATTATGATCAATGTCTGCAATGAGATGCTGCGAAAGAGAAAGCGGCTGGTGGTGCAGGAGGAGATTCCGGAGAGGGGAATGGAGGACTGGCGGTACGCGAATGCGGAGTGGAAGCAGATGTTTATGCAGCTGGATGAGGAAGCACGGCTTTTACTGCTTTTGTATTATGCGGAAGGGTTTAAAACACGGGAGATCGCGCAGATACTGGAAATGAATGAAAATACGGTACGTGGTCATCTGAGAAAGGCCCGGGAAAAGCTGCGGCAGCTGTATGAGGGCAGGGAAAGTGAAAAAAGGATAACGGTTTCCGGAAAGGAGTCGGAGGATGAAAGGGTTTGATGAGTTTTTTGAAGAAATGAAGAGGGACGATATGGTGCCGGATGAGGTTTGGGCGCAGTATACAGATACGCTGGAAAATCTGCCGGAAAAGAAAAAAAGAAGGGGTGTTATGCCGGTGAAAGCGGCGGTGCTGCTTTTGTGTGGGCTGTTTCTGGCAGGTGGCGGTGTGTATGCAGCGGGGCAGAAGCTGAATATTGCATGGTTTTTACATTGTACAGATAATGAGGTGTCTGAAAAAGCCAGTGCGCTGGTAAATGGGGATATAGAGGTAGTGAACTGTGTACAGGAGGGGCAGGAGCTTGTAGAGGTTAAGCCGGAGGAGGTATTGAGTGATACAAATTCGGTGTTAACGCTTGTACGGGTGTCGGCAAAGGAAAAAGGAAAATATCTGCTTTTACCGCAGGATACAGATCCGGCATCCTATATGTATATGTGTTATCCGGATACGGACAGTCGGCTGACGGTTTCGGAGTATGCGAGGGAGCATGATCTGCAGATCGTGTATGTGGATGCCTGGTATACACAGGATGGAAACTGGAAATTGGATGAAAAAGACGCTGAGGCAGCAGGAAGTTCGACAGAAACGATTTCCATGGAAAATGCCGCAGAAGATGAACTTGTCTATATGCTGGAAACCGGGAAAAAGCCGGATGTGAAACAGGCAGATATTACGGTGAAGGTAACTGCTGGAATTTACGATCCGAAGGAGATGACAGCGGGAGAGATATCCTCTGACAGAAAGAAAACGGAGAAGATAGAGACTACATTTCGGATGCAGGATACATCCTCGGAAACGATGTGTGTATATGAGGTGGAGGATGGCAATGCGTTGGAAAAGGATGGTGTGCATATACAGAGTATTAAGGCCAGTCAGACGGAATTCAGAACATATCTGCGTATGACGTATTCATCTGAAAACAGGGATACGTATGTGGAGTTTGCTGTGCTGGATGCGGACGGGAAGGAACTGAATTTCGCAGACCGGGAAGGTGGAGTGCTGGCAGATGAGAATGGGCAGCGGAAAGCATTGCTTGTCTATGACAGGGATACGTTTGAAGAACAGAATGTTGTGCTGGGGTACAGCGTGAGAAATGTGGAGGATGGAACGGTAAAAAGTGAGGGCGCAGTCACATTGAAAAAGGTGCAGTAAAAAGAACAGAAATTATACAGGGAGGCTTTTGCCTCAGATTACAGAAAAGGCAGGAACTGTGAGTTTGGCAGTTCCTGCCTTTTTCTGCGCATTTCTGAAAGAAGTTGTTGTAAATGCTTCTTTCAAGATGTGCAGATAGTATGAAAGAAAATGATTTCTACATATACGCATCCACCGTGCAGTCGTTACTTTGCGGGGGTATGATATTTCCACACAGCTCGCTGCCATCTAACAGCAGGCGCTGCACACCTTTTTGCACACCGGGGCGGGTGTGGATGTTTATGGTGTAGGTGGTGCCGCGGTACTGACGCTTGATGGTGTAGTCTCCGAAGGTTTCGGGGAGACAGGGGTCGATCTTCAGGCCGTCGAGGGTCGGCTGGATGCCCAGGATGTACTGGGAGATATTGACGAAGGTCCAGGCGGCGGTACCGGTGAGCCAGCTGTTTTTGGCTTCGCCGAAGCGTGGCGCATCGTCGCTGGCAACCATCTGCGAATAGACGTAGGGCTCGGTACGGTGGATTTCGCTGATCTCTTCGACGTAGGCGGGACAGGTCTTTTGATAGACTTCAAAGGCGCGGTCGCCGTGGCCGAGGACGGTCTCTGCGATGGAAATCCAGGGGTTGTTGTGACAGAAGATACCGGCATTTTCCTTGTAGCCCGGCGGATAGGAAGAGATCTCGCCAAGCTCCAGATGATACCGGGTATAGGGCGGATATAACAGCTTGATGCCGTATTTGGTGTCGAGCCGTTTTTTTACGCTTTCCATGGCCGTGTTGGCAAGCCCCTCTTTGACTCCGATGCCGGCAAAGGTACAGAATCCCTGAGGTTCGATGTAGATCTGGCCTTCTTCGCAGGTGGCGGAGCCGACTCTGTCACCGTGGGCATCGTAGGCGCGCAGGAACCATTCGCCGTCCCAGCCGTGGCGGAGTACGGTGTCGTAGACAAGCCGGACTTCATGGCGTGCACGGTCAGCTTCGGCGGTATCGGAAAGATGGGTGCACAGATCAGCATACTCGCTGCCATATTTCACGAACATGGCAGCAATGAAGATGGATTCAGCCACCGGGCCTTCACTGGGACCGGTAGTCTGGAAAGGCTCGCCGGGGGCATCTGAGAAGCAGTTTAAGTTCAGACAGTCGTTCCAGTCGGCACGGCCGATCAGCGGCAGGCCGTGGGGACCTTTATGGGTCACGGTGAAATCAAAGGAGCGGCGCAGATGTTCTTTGAGCGGCACTTCTGTACCGGTAACAGTGTCAAAGGGTACGGCTTCTTCAAGAATTGTGAAATCACCTGTTTCCCGGATATAGGCACTTGTACAGGCAATCAGCCACAGCGGGTCATCGTTAAAGCCGCTGCCGATGGCTGAATTGCCTTTTTTTGTCAGTGGCTGGTACTGGTGGTAGGCACTGCCGTCGGCAAACTGTGTCGAGGCGATGTCAAGGATCCGCTGTCTGGATCGGTCGGGAATCAGATGGACAAAGCCTAAAAGATCCTGACACGAATCCCGAAAGCCCATGCCACGGCCGATGCCGGATTCAAAGTAGGAAGCTGACCGGGACATATTAAAGGTGACCATACACTGGTACTGGTTCCATATATTGACCATGCGGTCGATTTTTTTATTACCGGACTGTACGTTGTAATGGGACAGCAGGGTATTCCAGTAGCTTTTTAAAGCATAAAAAGCGTCTTCCACAGCTGCGTCAGTTCTGTATTTTTCAACAAGTCGTCTGGCGGGGGCCTTGTTGATGATGCCGGGAGCTTCCCATTTCTGTTCCTGTGGGTTCTCTGCAAAGCCAAGCAAGTAGATCAGACTACGGGATTCGCCCGGAGCCAGTGTCAGATCGACCTGATGTACGGCTATGGGTGACCATCCGCTGGCTTTGGAATTGGTACAGTGGCCTTCTTCGACAATCAATGGCCGCTCATTGCTCCGGTAGGCGCCGATAAAAGCATCGCGGCTGGTGTCATAGCCGCTGGTCTTTGTGTTGACAGCGTGAAATGCATAATGGTTGCGGCGCTCTCTGTATTCGGTCTTATGATAGATCACGCCATCCTCAATTTCAACTTCTCCGGTACTTAAATTCCGCTGGAAATTCAGCATATCGTCACTGGCATCCCACAGACACCATTCTACATAGGAAAAAAGTGACAGCTGTCTTGGGGCATCCGAATGATTGGTCAGCGTGAGCTTCTGGATCTCGCAGGTATCGTCAAGCGGGATAAAGGCAAGGACAGAGGCTTCGATTTCTTTCAGGGAAGAGGTAAAGCGGCTGTAGCCTAGCCCATGGCGGCATTCGTAGCTGTCAAGGTCTGTCTTGACCGGCTGCCAGCCGGGGTTCCAGATGGTGTCCCCATCCTTTATATAGATGTATTTGCCGTTTGTGTCGGCGGGAATATCGTTGTAACGGTAGCGGGTCAGACGTAAAAGTCTGGCATCCCGGCAAAAGGTGTATCCGCCGCAGGTATTGGAGATAAGACTGAAAAATTCGCCGCATCCAAGGTAATTGATCCAGGGAAGCGGTGTCTTTGGGGTAGTGATGACATATTCCTTATGTATATCATCGAAGTAACCGTATTGCATACATCCCCGACCTCCTTTCCATATTTCGTCAATACTTTGTAAATCGTGGTATAGCAGGAATGCTTTCGTATATAAAGATACGAAAACGATTAAGAAACATCGTACAGAAAAACAAGGATTCTCTTATATAAGATTATATGTCCGGTGGATTGGAAAAGTAAATTATATAATCTAACCATAAATTGACTGACAAATCTATTAGAAATATATAAAAATACGAAAAAATAACGAAAACAATTGATTTATACGGCAGATGAATGTATATTCGAATTACGAAAACGATTAAGTAACGCAAGACGCACAAAGACACGAACGGAGAGACAAGGCATGGTATCACTGAAAGACATAGCTGAGGTCTGTAAGGTATCGGTCGCCACAGTCAGCAAAGCGCTGAACAATCAGAGTGATGTCAGTGAAAAGACGAGACGGCGGATCCAGCAGACGGCTAAGGACATGGGATATTATCCAAATTCCGCCGCAAAAGCATTAAAGACCAACCGGACATGGAGTCTTGGGGTGCTGTTTGTGGACGAGGCCCAGAGTGGACTGACACATGATTATTTCTCACATGTGTTGGACAGCTTCAAACGTACGGCAGAAAAGAAAGGCTACGATATTACCTTTATCAACTGCTGCAAGACGCGGGAAAACAGGATGTCGTATCTGGAGCATGCCAGATACAGAAGTTTTGACGGTGTGGTGATCGCCTGTATTGATTTTCAGGATCCGGAGGTTTTAGAGCTGATCGACAGCGAGATCCCGGTAGTGACCATCGACCACACCTTCAATAACCGGACAGCCATTGTTTCCGACAATACAGGCGGTATGCGAGAACTGACCACCTATATTCTGAAGAAAGGGCATCGCAGGATTGCCTATATCCATGGCACAGCTTCTGCAGTTACCAGAAATCGTCTGACTTCTTTTTACAAGACAATGGAGGATGCAGATGTGGATGTCCCGGATGCGTATATCAGGGAAGCCGCCTACCGCAGTGTAGAAGAGGCGTACGAAAGGACGAAGGAGCTGTTGATCTTGGATCAGCCTCCCACCTGTATTCTCTACCCGGACGATCTGGCCAGCATCGGCGGTTTAAACGCCATCAAAGAAGCCGGTTACCGGATCCCCGAGGACATATCCATTGCAGGATATGACGGAATACAGCTCAGCCAGTATCTGGCCCCAATGCTTACGACATGGAAACAGGATACGGAAAAGATCGGATGCAAGGCAGCAAAAGAGCTGATTTCACTGATCGAAAGTCCAAAGACGACAGGTATCCGTCAGGTGATCGTCGGGGGATGTGTACAGGAGGGTGGTACAGTCAGACAGCTTACGGACGGTGAAACAGGACTATAATTTTCAAGGAGGAAAATGTAATGAAAAAGAGAAGCGTACTGGCAATGGCATTAGCATCGGCAATGGTATTTTCCATGACAGCCTGCGGTGGCTCCGGTTCCACAGCATCAGAAGCACCGGCAGCAGACAGCGGTTCATCCGCACCGGCAGAGGCAGCTGCTTCTGCAGCACCGGAAAGCTCCGCAACAGATGAAGCTTCTGTAGCATCGGAAACAACCGAAACGTCCGCAGCCGGAGAAGATGCGATCCCGGAAAACGAGATCAGCGGTGATCCAAGCAAAGCTGATTCCTTTGTTGTATGGGCATGGAACACAGACTTCGTAACTCTGGAAGATCTTCTGGTACAGAAGTATCCGGAACTGAAAGACCGTCTGGTATTCGTAAACTGTGGTGGTTCCAACTACTATCAGGACAAGATCGATGCCCTGTTAAACGATCCTTCCAACGAACTGTATCCGGATATGATGCTTCTGGAAGTTGGCTATGTGCAGAAATATGTACAGTCTGACTATCTGATGAGCTTAAGCGATCTGGGTATCACAGATGCCGACGTCAAAGATCAGTTCGAATACAATATCGCCCTTGGCTCTGACGCAAACGGCGCACAGAAAGCTTCCTTCTGGCAGGCCACACCGGGCTGTATCCAGGTTCGTGCCGATCTGGCCGAGAAATATCTGGGAACAACAGACCAGGCAGAGCTTGAGAAGACCTTCTCCAGCTGGGATTCCATTCTCGAAGCAGCAAAGAAAGTCAATGACGCATCCGGCGGAAAGGTTAAACTGTTCTCCGGTTACGATGATCTGAAATATATCTACTTAAACGGCGCACGTAAAGTCGGTTGGTACGATGACAACGATGTGATCCAGATGGATGATGCCATGGCAGAATACATGGATTATGCCAAGGAGCTGTATGATCAGGATCTGACCTTCAACACCACAATGTGGGGTACGGACTGGGCAGCCTTAAAAGATGGTGACGGTGAAAATTCCGAGGCTTGTATCGCATTCGCAGGATGCCCGTGGTATACCTACTGGTGTCTGACAGATACATGGGATAAGAACACCATCCTTGTAGATGCACCGGTACAGTTCTACTGGGGTGGCACTGGCCTTGCAGCTACAGCAGAGTGCAGCGACAAGGACGTAGCAGCAGAGATCATCAAAGCCTGCACCTGTGATGCAGAGTTTATGACCGATATCTACAAAGCCAACGGTGATTTCGTAAATAACCAGTCTGCCATCAAGGATATCGTAGCCAACGACGTCAAAGGTACATCCACCTTCAGTCTGTACGGTGACCAGAATATTCCGGAGTTCTTCTCCACAAGAGGCCAGGGTGTAGACGTATCCCTGGTAAAAGCAGAAGATATGACCATCAACGAATCTCTGTTCCCGGCAGCTGTAACATCCTATGCTACAGGCGAAGTGGACAAAGATACGGCTATTAAGAACTTCAAGGATTCCGTACATGATACATATTCCTATCTGAAAGTGGAGTAACTAAAAACAGGACAAAACGTCCGGAATGTCTCAGAATAAAAGAAACCTCCATGGGAGCTTTCTTTTATATGCCAGGGCAATAAAAAAGGCAGGGCACGCTGCACCGGCAGGTGCTCTGCCTTTTTCCCTCGCTGAGGATGGAAAAGAAGACGCCTGTTGCAAAAGGCTGCCACAGAGAAATGGCGAATGCTTCAGCAGACGGTTTCCCGGGATGAGGTGAGAACAATGAATGAAAAGACGAAAAAACCGAAACGGAGGACAGTAAGCTACGGAAAATACGGGTATTTCTTTATCGCACCATTTTTTATCGTATATCTGGTATTTTCCCTGTGGCCGCTTCTGAATACCTTCTATTACAGTATGTTCACCTACACAACACGAAATCTCCGCACGACGATCGAGTTTTCCGGGCTGCAGAATTATCTTAATGTACTGGGACTGGCGGATGGTGAAAAGGGCTATTTTCTGACCTACATGGGAAATACACTGCGCCTGTGGCTGTGTAACTTTATTCCGCAGATGCTTTTAAGCCTTCTGACGGCGGCATGGCTGACCAGCCGAAGAGTACGGCTGAAAGCCAAGGGCTTTTACAAGGTTGTCCTGTATATGCCAAATATCATTACAGCAGCATCAATTTCTCTGCTGTTCTGCGCTTTGCTCAGCAAATACGGTCCGATCATGTCTACACTGCGAAGTCTGGGACTGATCTCAGGCAGTACGGATATCATGCTCAGTAAATGGGGCACGGGACTTGCAATCTCCCTGATCCAGGTCTGGATGTGGTACGGCAATACGATGCTGCTTCTGATCGCCGGTATTATCGGTATCAGTCCGGAAGTCTACGAGGCAGCCGAGCTGGACGGAGCGACAGGCTTCCAGCAGTTTAAGGCGATCACACTGCCGCTGTTAAAGCCGGTTATGCTGTATGTGCTTGTAACTTCCGCCATCGGTGGTCTGCAGCTGTTTGATATCCCGGCACTGTTCAATGTCGGTCAGGGTACCGGCTATATGGGCGGTCCGAACGATACGTCTACGACGGTGACGATGTACATCATGCGTCTGCATACCACAGATACAGGAAGGGCTGCTGCTGTTTCCGTACTGCTGTTTATCTGTACACTGATCATCAGCCTGATCTTCTTTGCAGCACTTAAGAATGGAGACAATGGCTCCGGTAGCGGAAAGAAGAAGGGAGGTAAGCATCGTGGCTAAAGAAAATACACTTGGAAATAAGAAAAAAGCTGTGCGAACCTCACAGATCCTGCGAAATATTGTCATGATCCTGCTGGCAATCATCAGTCTCGTACCATTCTATCTGATGTTTGTCAATGCGACGAGAACCTCAGATCAGGTACAGGGCGGTATTTCCCTGATGTTTGGTACCAATCTGTTAAAAAACATTGCCAATTTCAACAAGGCGCAGAACGGTCTGGGCATCACGGTTTTAAAGAGTATGCTGAATTCCTTTAAAGTGGCTGTGCCGTTTACGGTACTGTCGGTCTACTTTTCCGCGGCAACAGCATACGGTATCCATAATTACGAATTTAAGGGTAAAAAGTTTGCCTGGGCTTTTATCATGGCGGTCATGATGGTGCCGACCCAGGTGTTTGCAATCGGCTTTTACCAGTTTATGATGAAGCTGCATCTTCTGGATACCTACTGGCCGCTGATCATTCCGGGTATCACGACACCGGCGGTGGTTTTCTTTATGAAGCAGTACATGGAAGGTGCACTGTCACCAGAGATGATCGAGGCGGCAAGGATCGATGGTTCGGGAGAATTTAAGACGTTTAACCGGATCGTTATGCCTCTGATGAAACCGGCGATTGCCACCCAGGCAATCTTCCAGTTTGTTGCCAGCTGGAACAACCTGTTCATGCCGACACTGATCATCAGCAGCTCGGAGAAAAAGACGCTGACGATGTTTGTGCAGATGCTGACAAGTGAATCGTTCAGGACGGATTATGGTGTGGTATTTCTTGGGTTGGCGATCACGATATTGCCGATGCTGGTGATGTATCTGATTTTGTCGAGATTTATTGTAGAGGGCGTTTCACTGGGAGGCGTCAAAGGATAAAATGTTTTGGGGACAGACGCCTCGCAACGGTCGAAAGGCCGGGCAGGTATCTGTCCTCTTTTTGCAGAACTGCGGACAACGGGGGAAGGAGCTGAAAAGAACTGCACTCCATAGCTGATGATTCAGTCGTGGAGTGCAGTTTTTTTGACAATTCATACTGTATTCTATGGTGGAGAATGGTGTTTCCCTTATGCTTTTATCAAACTTTTTTCCACGCTCCATTGAATGGGAAGATAGGAAAAGTCTTTGCTTAGCTCTTTCATTGTTGACGTTTGAAGAAAAATGTGTATAATAGGACAAGTGACAAGACACATGATAAGTCATGTGTCAATAAAGTGTAAAGAGGAGAAGACATGAAAGAGTTTCTGAAGAGAAAAAATATTATTTTTTCGGCGAAGCGGTATGGTATTGATGCGCTGGGAGCTATGGCGCAGGGGTTGTTTGCTTCGCTTCTGATCGGTACGATTATCAGTACGCTGGGTGAGCAGCTGGGGATTGAGGTGCTGGTGACGATTGGTGGCTATGCAAAGGGAGCTACGGGTGCGGCTATGGCGATTTCGATTGGGTATGCGCTGCAGGCTCCGGCATTGGTGCTGTTTTCGCTGGCGGCTGTCGGTATGGCGGCGAATGAGCTGGGCGATGCCGGTGGACCGCTGGCGGTACTGGTGGTGACGATTTTTGCGGCTGAGTTTGGTAAGCTGGTTTCAAAAGAGACAAAGATCGATATTATCGTGACACCGTTTGTTTCTATTGCAGTCGGTGTCCTTCTGAGTCTGTGGTGGGCTCCGGCAATCGGTGCTGCGGCAAGTGCAGTTGGTGGTGCGATCATGTGGGCTACGGAGCTGCAGCCGTTCTTCATGGGTATTTTAGTATCTGTAATCGTGGGTATTGCCCTGACACTGCCAATCTCGAGTGCGGCGATCTGTGCGGCTCTGACTCTGACCGGACTGGCCGGTGGTGCGGCTGTGGCCGGCTGCTGTGCACAGATGATCGGTTTTGCAGTTATGAGCTTTAAGGAAAATAAATGGGGCGGTCTGTTCGCCCAGGGTATCGGTACATCCATGCTCCAGATGGGCAATATCGTGAAAAATCCCCGCATCTGGCTGCCGCCGACGATCGCTTCTGCGATCACGGGACCGATCGCGACCTGTATTTTCCATCTGAAAATGAATGGTGCTGCTGTGGCCTCGGGTATGGGTACCTGTGGTCTGGTCGGTCAGATCGGTGTGTACACCGGATGGATCAGTGATATTGCGGCAGGTACAAAGGCAGCGATCACGGCGTTTGACTGGATCGGGCTTATACTGATCTGCTTTATCCTTCCGGCAGTGCTTAGTTTTGTGATCTGTGAGGTGCTGAGAAAAGCGGGATGGATCAGAGAAAATGACTTAAAATTGGATCTGTGATGTGGTATACTGCTGTCAGACAGTCAGTGGTAAAGACATCTGTAAAGGCTGTGTTTTATGGGAAACTGTAAAATGCAGCCCTTTGTTGTCAGACTGTGGTCGGCATAAGCTTTTGACAGGCAGATGCTTTGTGAATATATAGACATACGATGATAAAATACAATGTGATATCGGAGGAGTGAAGTTATGATGACAGGAGCAGACAGAAGGCAGGACATCATAAAAACGATAGAGCAGGCGAAAAAGCCGGTTCCGGCCAAGAAGCTGGCTGCGGATCACGGGGTGAGCCGTCAGGTGATCGTACAGGATATTGCGCTGATCCGTGCGGCGGGATATGATATACTGTCCACAAACAGAGGGTATATTCTGACTAAGCCGGGGAAGGTTACGCGTGTGTTTAAGGTCAGTCACACGGATGACCAGATCGAAGAAGAGCTGTGTGCGATCGTGGATCTGGGGGCTGAGGTTTTAAATGTTATGGTGCATCATAAGGTGTATGGTACGATGGAGGCTGCTTTAAATATTGCGTCACGGAAAAAGGTGCGGGAGTTTATGGAGGAGATCCAGAGTGGCAAGTCCAGTCCGTTAAAGAATATCACGGGGAATTATCATTATCATACGGTGGCAGCAGACAGTGAGGAGATTTTGGATGAAGTCGGGCATGTGCTGGAAGAAAAGGGGTTTCTTGTCATGACAGACAGATAGACGGACGGCAGCGCAGGATATCACGAAAGCTCCGGGTATGACCGTGCCGGGAAGATCGGACGTTCGGGCACTGGTTCTAATCGCATACAGAGACAGCAAAAACAGGGGATCGGCTCCATTCGCAGGAGTTGCTGATGCAAATCCTGCTCAAAGTCGCCTCATCATCCGCCCTGTAAGCGGATGATGCCCCTGTTTTTGCTGTCTCTGTATACGAAGAACCAGTATGCCCTCACTTTACGATCTTCCCGGTACGGTCATACCCGGAGCTTTCGTGATATACTGTGCTGCCTGTTTTCAGCTGTATATGGTGGAAGATGATTTAGTGGTCTGATTTTGAATGTTTCTACGAAAAAAGACGGTTGCCCGTTTTAGTCCACTTTCTCGTACTCTGAAAAATACAAGGTAGAAAATAGCAGAAATATCTCCCCTTAATTTTGTGACATTCGACAAAAATACTATATCTGGTTTTTTATAGTTGATATTAGCTACTAGATGTAGTATATTTTGATGTGCACAGCACAAAATGTTGTGCCTGAAAGAGTTTGAAGTGTTGATATAGATAAGGAGAGGGTGTACATGAAAATCATCAAACGAAGCGGTGAAGAGGTTGTATTTGATCCTGCCAAGATCCGCCGTGCGGTAGAAAAGGCCAACAGTGAGGTTATTGAAAATGAACGGCTGTCTGACTGGGAGATCGACCAGCTGACAGCGACAGTAGAAAAGATCTGTGCCTCCCGTACCCGTTCCCTGGGTGTAGAAGAGATCCAGGATCTGGTAGAGGATCAGATCATGAATTTCCGTGCATTTTCCGTAGCCAGAAAATATATTACCTACCGTTATAAAAGAGAGCTTGTCCGCAAGTCCAACTCTACCGATGACCAGATCATGAGTCTGATCGAGTGCAATAACGAGGAGGTCAAACAGGAAAATTCCAACAAGAATCCGGTAGTCAACAGTGTACAGCGTGATTATATGGCCGGAGAGGTCAGCAAGGATATTACCCGTCGTCTTTTGCTTCCGCCGGAGATCGTAGAGGCACATGAGCTGGGTATCATCCATTTCCATGATGCCGATTACTTTGCCCAGCACATGCACAACTGCTGTCTGGTCAATCTGGAGGATATGCTGCAGAACGGCACGGTCATCAGCGAGACGATGATCGAAAAGCCGCACAGCTTCTCCACCGCCTGCAATATCGCCACACAGGCGATCGCACAGATCGCCAGTTCACAGTACGGCGGTCAGAGTATCTCTCTGGCACATCTGGCACCGTTTGTCGATATCAGCCGTCAGAAATACAGAAAAGCTGTCCGTCAGGAGTTTGCCGCTGCCGGTATCGAGGCCAGTGAAAAGACGATGGACGAGGTCGCTGAGATGCGTCTGCGCAAAGAGGTAGAGCAGGGTGTACAGATGATCCAGTATCAGGTCATCACACTGATGACAACGAATGGTCAGGCACCGTTTATTACTATTTTTATGTACTTAAACGAGGTAGAGGACGGTCAGACCAGAGAAGACCTTGCCCTGATCACGAAAGAGGTATTAAGCCAGCGTATCAAGGGTATTAAAAATGAAAAGGGCGTATACATCACACCGGCTTTCCCGAAGCTGATCTATGTACTCGAGGAGGACAATATCCGCGAGGGCAGCAGATTCTGGGAGCTGACAAAGCTGGCAGCCGAGTGTACAGCCAAACGTATGGTACCGGATTATATTTCCGAAAAGATCATGAAACAGCTCAAGGTTGACGCCAACGGCGAAGGCCACTGCTATACCTGCATGGGTTGCCGAAGCTTTCTTACCCCGTATCTGGATGAGAACGGCAAGCCGAAATACTATGGCCGTTTCAATCAGGGAGTTGTCACCATCAACCTTGTAGATGTAGCCTGCAGCTCCGGCAAGGATATGAACCGTTTCTGGGAGATCTTTGACGAGAGACTGGCGCTGTGTAAAGAGGCTCTGATGTGCCGTCATAACAGACTTCTCGGTACACCGTCCGATGTGGCGCCGATTCTGTGGCAGTACGGTGCACTGGCCCGTCTGAAAAAGGGTGAGACGATCGACAAGCTGCTTTACGGTGGTTATTCCACGATTTCCCTGGGCTATGCCGGACTGTGCGAATGCGTGCGCTATATGACCGGAAAATCCCATACAGATCCGGATGCAACGCCGTTTGCACTGAAAGTTATGGAGCATATGAATGCCGCCTGCAGGAAGTGGAAGGCTGAGGAGAATATCGATTTCAGTCTGTACGGCACACCGCTGGAGTCCACGACGTATAAGTTCGCCAAATGTCTCCAGAAGCGTTTCGGCACGATCAAGGGCGTAACAGACAAGAACTATATCACCAACAGCTATCACGTACATGTTACCGAGGAGATTGATGCTTTCAAGAAGCTGAAATTCGAAGCCCAGTTCCAGGCACTGTCCCCGGGCGGAGCGATCAGCTACGTGGAAGTACCGGATATGAAGGACAATATCGATGCCGTTATCAGCGTTATGCAGTACATCTACGAGAATATCATGTATGCCGAGCTGAATACCAAGAGCGATTACTGTCAGGTATGCGGCTATGACGGTGAGATCCAGATCAAGAACGAGGACGGCAAGCTGATCTGGGAATGCCCGAACTGCGGTAACAGAGACCAGTCCAAATTAAATGTAGCCCGCCGTACCTGCGGCTACATCGGCACCCAGTTCTGGAATCAGGGACGTACCCAGGAGATCAAAGAGCGCGTGCTGCATCTGTAAAATATATAATTTGAATTTCTTATAAAAAATATCCCTGTCACTCAAACCAAGAGACAGGGGTATTTTTTACGGATGTATCAAAGCTTTTAAGCGTTATCATACTTTTTATGGTATCAGTACTTACAGTATTTTTCAAAGGTATTGAACATGGCATCCAGATTTTCCGGTTTACAGTTTTCAAGGGAACCATTGAAATCAAAGATATATCCGCCGCCCGGGGCACAGGTCTCCAGAAGGTATTTTACCTGATCTTCAACCTGTTCTTTTGCGCCGAATTCCATGAGAGATACGCTTAAGTTACCGGAAATGCAGGCGATACCGGAGAGCTTTTCTTTGGCTCTCTTCATATCACATTTCTCAAAGTGATAGAGAACTTTTCCTTTAGGTACATCTGTCAGCATATCAATACGGCTGTCATAAGGTCCTTCTGTATAAATGAAAGGTGTGACACCCATGTCGATCAATGCCATCATGATCTTCTTCAGTGGTTTCCAGTAGAAACGCTCAAATTGCTTCTCATTCATAAAACCATCCATGGCTTTATGCAGCGGGAAGAATACACGTTTTACTGGCATATCTACATAGCGGAAATATTGCAATGCCCGGATCTGCTGCTCTGCAAACATATCACAGGCCTGATCGATATATTCAGCCATATCCGGATCCGTCAGATCTTCAAAGATGCCCATAGTACCACGGAAATAATCGCCCAGAATATCATAGGGGGCTTCGGAAATGCCGCTCATCATTGTGGGATATCCCATGGCGGCCAGCTTATTGGCGATATCTGCGGAAGCTGCTGCTGCTTTTGCGTCTTCTTCCCCGATCTGTGCCAGAAGCTGCATGGCTGTCTGTACTTCGGGATCATAGAAAGGTGCCAGCATCGTAGTGCTTAAGACAACGGTAGGCGTGATACTGATCTTTTCCAGTGCTTTCAGGTTGGGATATACTCTGGGAATGTATTTACGGATCATAAAACCTGTAAAGTCATTCAACATTTCAGGGTATTCTTCCGGCAACATGGGTTCCAGCTCAATGACCTGATGGGAACTGAAGTCGGATACCTTTGTCCCCGGTCTTCCGGGCCAGTCAATGACTTTGGTTGCTGCCAGTTCATTTGCACGGCCACTGCAGTAAAGAGGCGTCATGGCGACATCTGGCATGGGATATTTCTTGTAGAAATTGATTGTTGCCTGGGCAGCTTTATCAAAGTCATAATAAATGTCTTTGTAGCTGGAACCACCGGATCTTTGCATATAGGACTGGAAAAAAGGTGCCAGAGGCACTCTGTCAGTGGGTTCGAGACGGATGGCTTTGTTTACACGGTCAAGTCGTTTTTGATACAGTTTCTGAATGTCTTCATTTGCCATAGAATGTTCCTCCGCTTTCTTTTGGTGCAGAAGATGGTTTAAAAAGCATCTTCTGATGTTCATGGAAATTCATGAACAGGGAAAGGTTCCTCTGATATTCCCCGTTTATAGCTTCATTATATAGATACTCAGATATTATGTAAATGTATGCTCTGTTGACAGTTGCCATATCAAACGCTACAATTTGTAGCATGGAGGTGCGAAGCTATGGTAACAGTGAATATGCTGCTTTTGAAGCTTGAGGGGAAATTCAGGGTTCTTCAGGAAAAAAGAGCCGGATCTGCAAAAGAATTTGCTTTGGTGGAAAGAGGATATGACAAGAGCAAGACATATGAGAAAACGGTAGTTGTTTTGCGTGCGGGAGAGCTTGCAAAGGTAGTTTCCGATACGCTGTTTTCTGTGATTATCACTGTTGGTGATGAGGATGAGGCAGTAGCGGCAGAGTCTTTTCTTGCAAGACCAGCAGTTGATTCCGGATGCGTGCTGGTTGGAGATCCGGATATTGTGGAAAAAGAAGTAAATGCTGTTCGACAGCAGTTCATCTGCAGAGAATCTGAACTTCTCAGAACCATGCTGCTGTCAGAAGATGACGAAAAGATACTTGAAATGGCGGAAAATATTCTTGGTATGCCATTTTTCCTGGCCTGGAAGGACCTCAGAAATCTGTATAACTCGAAAAAGATGAAAGCATTGCTAACGTATGATGGGGGATCTATTTCGCCGGAAGTTGCATATGATCTGATTATGGATGAGGAATTTCATAAGGCATTGGGGTATCAGGAGTGTTTCTACTATTATAATAAGAGTCTGGACTGCTATAATTATTGCAGAAATATTTTCAGTGATGGGGTCTATCTGGCGCGCATGGTCATGTTTTTGCCGGAAAAAGAGGCTCGGCTTCATCCGGGAATGGAGGAACTGTTTTCTGTAATTTCGGAGTATATATCTTCATGGGGAATTTCCCGAAGCCGTCTGTTCCGTGATCTGATGCCGGATCCTATTCATGAGACGTTAGAACTGATTCTTAAAGGAAATGAGTTGGCAGAGGATGCTATGGGCAGTGTGTTCAAGGCTGCACACTGGAATCCGAAGGATACGTGTACGCTGATCAAATACCGTTTCCTGGCAGGGGAACGCTGGACGATTCATAAGGAGACCACGTTTTCCTTTCTGATTTCCCGGCTGGAGTCAACGTGGCCCTATTCCTGCGGCGTGCAAAATGGTGATGAGATCATCTGGCTGGTCAATCTGTCAAAGTCTCTGGTGGATGTGCAGTCCCAGAAGTTTCATCAGCAGGTGGCTCAGTTCATCCGGGAGTATGTATGCATCGCCGGAGTAAGTCCTGCGTTTCAGGAATTGTCCCTGATTCCGCAGGCTGTCCGGGCAGCAGATATTGCGCTTCGTATCGGTCGAAAAAAGGATCCTTATTACTGGTACTATTTCTATGAGGACTACCGCAGGGAGTATCTTCTGGAGTCCATGAAGCGGGAAATGCCGGTTTCCATGCTGGTACCTCCGGCACTGCTTCTTCTACAGCATATAGATGAGGAACAGGAGACGGAATACTGTAAGACATTAAAGTCCTATCTGGACTGTGGATGCAATATGACTACGGCTGCGGAGGCAATCTATGTACACCGTACTACCTTTTTCCGGCGCATGGAACGTATCGAAAAACTTACCGGTCTGCATCTGGATGATGGGGAGACATGCCAGGATCTGGTGCTGGGATTTTTGCTGTTGGAGCAGTGAGAACAGGGATGCTTTGATCCTGTGCATTGTGCCGGGCAAAAAATTTGAAGAATTGTTTTATTTTGAGGAGCAGGTCATTGGCAAACCTCACAAAAGTCACAGCCAGCCAACAATAAATATAAAAAATACCTAAAGAAACCATAAAAATATAAGCAAAAAGCCATATTGAAATATGAAGAGAAACACGATATAATATAAAAGATGTTGCAAAAGCATCCGGTATTCTCTTCAGAGTGAATACGGTTTTTGCGGCACAGACTTTATGTATCGAAATTTACGTCTTGTATTGTGATAGAAGGAAGGAAAGAACCCAGGACAAGAGCCCGCATCGTTTATGGTGCGGGCTCTTTGGGCAGGTAAAGGCATATGCATTATGGAAATATCAAAAGCTTCAGTATAGAAAACGGTGTCGGCGTCCGGGTCTCCCTTTTTGTTTCCGGCTGTCGCAATCACTGCAAAAACTGCTTCAGTCAGCAGACCTGGGATTTCGATTTTGGCGAGCCGTTTACAGAAGAAACCAGACAGGAGCTTCTAAAAGAGCTGGAGCCTTCACATATCGCCGGTCTTACGATACTCGGTGGAGAGCCCTTTGAACCGGAAAACCAGAAGGAGCTTCTGCCTCTGATCAAAGCCGTCAGAGAAGCTCTTCCAGACAAAACTATCTGGATGTATACTGGTTTTACGTTTGAAGAGCTAAACGGCGATACACGTGGCAACTGCGGGGAGCTGACACAGGAGATCTTTTCAAATATCGATGTTCTTGTAGACGGTCGATTTATTGAAGAAAAGAAAAATCTGCGCATCCGTTTCCGTGGCTCGGAAAACCAGCGTATTATCAATATGAAAGAAACGCTGAAAAACGACCACATTGTTCTGATGGATGAGCTGATGAATGAGCGTTAGGATAAGACAAAAGAAGCAACGACAAAGGAGGTGGCAAAGTATGTCAACTGAAACTTTACAGAGCAGTATCACCCGCGATGAAGCGCTGGCACTGCTGAAAACATATAATAAAGATAATTTTCATATTCGCCATGCCCTGACAGTGGAGGGTGTGATGCGCTGGTATGCCAGAGCGTTGGGGCATGCCGATGAAGAAGAATTCTGGGGCCAGGTAGGTCTTCTGCATGATATTGACTTTGAGATGTATCCACAGGAACACTGCACAAAGGCACCGGAGCTTTTAAAAAAGGGAAATGTAAATGAAAAAATGATCCATGCGATCTGTTCCCATGGCTATGGGATCTGCTGCGATGTAGAGCCGGTACTGGAGATGGAGAAAGTCCTGTTTGCCGCAGATGAGCTGACCGGACTGATCTGGTCCTGCGCGCTGATGCGTCCCTCCAAAAGTACAAAGGATATGGAAGTAAAAAGCCTGAAAAAGAAGTTTAAAGACAAGCATTTTGCTGCCGGATGTTCCCGCGAGGTGATCCGTGAAGGTGCCGAAAAGCTTGGCTGGGAGCTGGATGAGCTGTTCGCTAAAACGATCGAGGCCATGAGAAGCTGCGAGGACAGTGTGGCAGAGGCGATGGAACAGGAAAATGCATAAAAAACAGACAGGTAATACAGGAGATCGTATTTTATGAAGAAATATACAGAGTATATCATTGAACAGATGAAACAGCTGCTGTCAATCGACAGCCCAACCGGTTTCACACAGCAGGTAGCGGATTATCTGATGGCGGAATACACCCGCCTGGGCTATACACCCTGGCAGACAAAAAAAGGTGGTGTCTGCGTCTGCCTTGGCGGTGAAAGCACACCGGTAGTGCTGATGGCCCATACCGATACACTGGGGGCGATGGTAGCCGAGATCAAAGCAGATGGATGTCTGCGTCTGACACCGCTTGGCGGTTTAAATGCCAACAATACAGAGACAGAAAACTGCCATGTCTACAGCTTTGACGGCAGGGTTTACGAAGGTACGATCCAGCTGATCGATGCCTCAATTCATGTAAACGGGGAGTTCAGTGATACAAAGCGAAGTTTTGATACGGTAGAGGTCGTGCTGGATGAAGATGTGCATACGAAAGAGGATGTATTAAAGCTTGGTATCGAAAACGGCTGCATTGTCTGTGTGGAGCCACGTACACGCGTGACAGCCTCCGGCTATATCAAGAGCCGTTTTCTGGATGACAAACTGAGTGCGGCGATCCTGCTTGGCTATGCGAAGTATGTCAAAGAAGAGCATGTGGACTTAAAACGAAAGGTCTATGAGCATATCACAGTCTTTGAAGAGGTCGGTCACGGTGCCTGTGCGCCGGTGGCAGACGATATCGAGGAGCTTCTGTCTGTAGATATGGGCTGTATCGGTAAGGGACTGGAATGTGATGAACATCAGGTATCCATCTGTGTCAAGGATGGTGGCGGACCCTATCATTATGATGTGGTGAGAAAGCTGATCGCTACGGCAAAGGAGCATCATATTTCCTATGCAGCCGATGTGTATCCGCATTATGGGTCAGATGCAGATGCTGCGCTGGAGGCGGGGGCAGATGCAAAGCATGGACTGATCGGCCCGGGTGTTTATGCCTCTCATGGCTATGAGCGGTCACATGTGGATGCTGTGGAGAACACCCTGCGTCTTCTGGTCGCTTATCTGGATTGTTAAGTATGCGACAGTCCCTTTGGGTTTGTCGCTTGCAGAAAAAGAGAAAAACCGATATAATCTGAGTTTGAGACACCTGTAAGTGAAAGAGTGGAGCAAAAGATATGTCGAAATTTACAAAGCAGGCTATACGAAATGCATGTCTTGAACTGCTGGAGGAGAAGCCGTTTGACAAAGTGACAGTCAAAGATATCGTTATGCGCTGCGAGCTGAATCGAAATACATTTTATTATTATTACAGAGATATCTATGATGTACTGGAAGATATTTTCCGGGAGGACAGAGAACAGCTGCGTGCCCGTCATACGGAAGAACGGACATTTTACGAGGCGTATCTGTCAGCGGCAAGGATCATCCTGCAGTATAAAAGTGCGGTGCTGCATCTGGCCAGATCCAGACATCAGGATATTCTGATGAATTATCTGGTTAATGTCATTCGGGATTTTGTCCGTCCCTTTGTGGAGCAAAGAGCAGAGCATGCGGCTCTGGAGGAAGTGGATATCCAGTATATCGTCAGTTTTTACAGTTGTGCGATGGTAGATTATACGCGTCACTGGATCATGGACGGAATGAAAGAGGATGGTGAGGTATTACTTGCGCGACTTTCAGATACGTTCGAGCTGACGATTGACACACTGATCAGCCAGTGTAGTGAGAAAACATATGGCAAAGCAGCAGAGCGTCGTGCATAAAGATGGCTGTACAGTGACATAAAGAAGGCTATAGATGCTATGGAAAAACAGAGATACTGCCCGATCAAGGCAGATATCTCTGTTTTTGATTTGCCATGCATATCAATAATTGGTCCAGTGGACCCATTTTGATTTATGGTGTACAGTCATAAGCGGTCTGTTGGACGAAGCTTATTTTGGGGTATCTGAAAAAGTAACAGCAAAAAGACCATCATCAGAGAAAAATGGCCGGAGAATATGTATAATTTGTGAAAAATTGTGTTTGTTGCAAATTAGGGCTTTTCTGAAAGCCTAAAGCGATGTAAAATGTAGAATTAAAGGGGGCTGTCTGTGCTTTCCGGCGGGATATATTCCAGCAGGTCGGCGATAGAACAGTTCAGTGTGGCACAGATCCGTGCCAGCACAGCGGTGTCCAGCCGCGAAATATCATTGTTGCAGAAATGATTGATCTGTGTTCGTTGCATTTCTGCGCGTTGGGACAGTTTGTTTTTGCTGAGTCCTTTTTCTTCCAGCAGACGGTCGAGATGGATCTCGATATGTCCAAAATCATATGTTTTCATAGGCATTCCTTTCTTAAATGGGGAAAAAAGTGGGCCAAATGCCATATACACAGTGTAAGAAAATATTGGAAGAAAAATAAGTTCACAGAAGTATTGTCCTACATGTAACAGGTATACTATAATAGACCTATCAAAGTATGGAGGAGAGAGACCATGGAACGTTTGACAAACAGCGAAATGGAAATTATGCGTGTAGTATGGTGCAATGGCGGTGAGATCGCTGAGACAGCACTCAGACAGGAGCTTCACACCAAAAAGGGTGAGGTGTATGCCAGAACGACACTGGCCACATTCCTGATGAAGATCGAACAGAAGCAGTATATCCGCAAGGAGCGCCGTGGCAGAAACAGCTATGTGATCGCACTGGTACCGGTAGATGATTTTGTAGAGGCACAGATGAAAGAGCTGTTTACAGAGTTCTGTCAGGGTGACAAAGACCGTTTCAGCCAGCTGGCAGAGCGTGTACTGGGCTAGTCAGTTTTTAAAATATGCTGCCTGATAAAATAAGACTTGCCATATCAGGCCGCAAAGTAAATATAAAGCAGGGGAAAAAGATGAGTAAACTGATATTACCTGAAAACTATACCTCCGCGCTGGATCTGTACGATACCCAGGTAGCGATCAAGATGGTAAAGGACTATTTTCAGCAGGCACTGACGACCAGACTGAAGCTTTTGCGTGTGACGGCACCGCTTTTTGTCGATCCGCATTCCGGACTCAATGACAACTTAAACGGTGTGGAACGTCCGGTCAGCTTTGATATCAAGGAGCAGGACGGTGCCGAGGCGGAGATCGTACATTCTCTGGCCAAATGGAAACGCTACGCGTTAAAGAAATACGGCTTTGCCCATGGCAGAGGCTTATACACGGATATGAATGCGATCCGTCGTGATGAAGAGACCGACAATATCCATTCGATCTACGTCGATCAGTGGGACTGGGAAAAGATCATCACCAAAGAAGAGCGTACAGTGGAGTATTTGCAGTCTGTTGTGCGCAATGTCTACAAGGCACTGAAGGCTACGGAGACATATATGTCTCTGCAGTATGATTATATCGAGGAGATCCTGCCGACAGAGATTTCCTTTATCACGACGCAGGAGCTCGAAGACATGTATCCGGACTGTACGCCAAAGGAGCGAGAGTACCGCATCGCAAAGCTCAAAGGCGCTGTATTTATCATGCAGATCGGAGACAAGCTGGCCTCCGGACAGAAGCATGACGGTCGTGCACCGGACTACGATGACTGGAAATTAAACGGAGATATCATCGTGTACTATCCGGTACTGGATATCGCGTTGGAGCTGTCTTCGATGGGTATCCGTGTGGACGAAGACAGTCTGCGTGAACAGCTGGAAAAAGCCGGCTGCCCGGAGAGAGCAGAGCTGCCGTTCCAGAAAGCGATACTCGAGAAACAGCTGCCCTACACCGTAGGCGGCGGTATCGGCCAGTCCCGTATCTGTATGTTCTACCTCCGAAAGGCGCATATCGGCGAAGTGCAGGCTTCGATGTGGCCGGAGGAGACGATGAAAGAGATGGAGGCTGCAGGGATTAAGCTTTTGTAACCATCTGACTGTATCAACGTTCTGAATATATACTATAGTTATTTGAAAATGAATAAAAAGCAGGAGCTGCCACAAATCCATCTGGAGGGAATGGATTTGTGGCAGCTTTTTTGAAATGAGGACAATCCAGTATCATTTCCAATATTGCTTTACATACATAGCAGCAGGAAACCAGAGGTACTACCAGTAAGTAACATAAAATTTCATCTGAAATTATTTTGTATTTTTGTCTTTACACAGCATAAAGGATATGCTACTATAAATATAGACGCCAAAGGGCGACATTTCTGTACATCTCAGTTCTGAGATATGTTCCAAGACAAAACGATAACAGAATAAGGAGACAGTTTTATGCAAAGAAAAAATCAGCGTCTTTGTGCTGTGCTGTTGCTGCTGGTGGCAGTATGGTGGGGATTACCGTTTTCGGTAAAGGCATCGTCCGGGGTGCCACAGCAGGAAAAAAAGGGAAAAGAAGAATCTATAGCGGCCGAAGTTACAGTGCCGGATCCGGAGAGAAAAGGTTCACTGACGATCCATAAGTACGATATTACAGCGGCGGAGGCTGCCGGAGTATACCATCGCGGACAGACAAAGGCCACAGGCTTAAGTGATGGCCGGATGGAAACGGTGCTTTCGGATTATGCCGTAGAGGGTGTGCAGTTTACCTGTCTGCGTACAGGCAGTATGGAGGTGTACAGCAGGACGGATGGAGCGGACAATGAGATCCGGCTGGTATATGAGATACCGGAGAAACTGAGAAAAATTCTCGGACTGGACAGCGGGGATGCTGTTGATATGACGCAGCCGGGTCTTACATGGAACTGCTATGCGGCGGATACACTACATTACACGGCCACACAGCTGTCAAAGGCGCTGCAAAAGAGGCTTCTGGAGGATGAGACCGGGACTAAGGATGCGTTGGAAAGCTATCTGTATACGTATGGCCGTGCAGATGACAATCGGGATGGCGCTGCCCGGCAGGAAGCGTTTTCTCTGCCAAAGACAGATGCCAGGGGTGTGACAAAGGCTGAAGGGCTTTTACAGGGGCTGTATCTGGTCGTGGAAACAGAAGTACCGGAGATGGTGACGGATACGGTGGATCCCTGGTTTGTTTCCCTGCCGTTTACCAGTACTGCGTCGGGAGAGGAGGATGAGCAGACAGGCTATGCCGGTGGTGATGCGTGGCTGTACGATATGGTCTGCTATCCGAAGAACCAGACCGGAAATCCTACCCTGGATAAAAGTGTGCGACAGGAGGGCGGGGCAGCCTACGGGGATACCGCGACGGCTTCTGCGGGCGATACGCTGGAGTATACACTGGTATCCCGTATGCCCCGCATCACGTCAAAGGCTACTTGGCTGAACCGCTACAGCTTTACGGATCAGCTGAGTCAGGGGCTTATGTATAACCGCGATGTGCGGGTCGCCTGGTATAAGAATGCAGGGGATGCCACTGGCAATCTGCAGGAAAAAGCACTGGATATATGGACACCGTCCTCGGGGCTGTATACGGTAACCTACGGTGATGTGCAGAAGGATAAAGATGGGAAACAGCGTTCACAGATGACAGTGGAGCTGAATGAAAAAGGCTTAAAAAGGGTCAATGGCGGTGACGGGGACAGTCCGTTTGATGGAAGAAAAAACGCCAGTGGTCTGTATATGGTGGTCTTTTATACAGCAACGCTTACACCGGATGCGAGGATCGTGCTCGGCGATGAGGGAAATCCGAATGATGTGCAGCTGACATGGAGCCGTACATCGTACGATTACAGCAGTACGCTGGAGGACCGAAACTACGTGTATACCTACGGGATCGATCTTAAGAAAACTTTTTCACCAAAGCCTGAGGATATTCCGCTGCCAGACAAGGTGCAGTTTCGCCTGTATAACAGTACCGACCGGTGTTATCTCATTGCGGATGGCTCCGGACAGAAGGGACTTTATTATGTGAAACAAAAGACCGAAAAGGAAGATGAGGCGACGCTGTTTTGCCCTGATAGTGACGGGAAACTGTGGCTCTATGGCCTGGAGGGAGACAGCTATGTGCTGACAGAGGTGACAACAGCGGACGGCTACCAGCTGTTAAAGGAGCCGGTGGATATCACGATCAGGGCTGCGGATCGTGAGGTGATCGCTTCTGTGGCAGGAACGACAGGACTGACGGAAAAGTCAGAGGACACCATAGTAAAGGCATACGGTGACGGGATCCGAAATGAGGATGGCCAGCTGGTAACGGATGCAAAAAGTGCCTGGGAAGGTGACAGTCCGGTGTCCGGACCGGTACATGAGGAGACAAATGGCCGCAGTACTGGCAAAACACCGCTGTATGAAGGAGACATCCACAGTGCGACAGCTACAGTCAATGGACAGGAGACACAGATGGTCTGTGACAGTGCGACAGCCAGCGCTGATCCGGCGTCATTAAATGCCGTTGTGCAGCTGGAAGTGATCAATACCCGGGGATTTCTGCTGCCGCAGACCGGTGGAAACGGACTGTATCTGGTGACGGTTCTGGGGGTTCTGATCGCAGGTGCAGGCTGTATGCTTCTGAAGAAGAGAAATAGATGAGAAAAAAACTCGCACAATGTACAGGCGCAGGACTGTGTATGCTGACCGGGATATTTCTGATGCTGTACCCCTGGATCAGCAATAGCTGGCAGGAAGAGCAGGCTGGCCGTGTAGTGGCAGCCTATACGAAAGAAAAGGAACAAAAAAGAGCCGATATGGAACGCATGAGAGACTATGCCGGACAATACAATACATCACTGTTACAGGAAACAGCAGTGCTGGTGGATCCTTTTATGGCCGACGGAAAAAAGGATCGGTATGCGCATTACGAAGCGTTGAGAAAACAGATGAAAGATGCACTGCTTGGCTATGTGGAGATCCCTGTGCTCGCATTGAAGCTGCCGGTATATATGGGAACGACAGCCGATGTCCTGCAAAAAGGAGCAGGGCATCTGGAAGGTACATCTGTGCCGGTAGGCGGGGAAAGCACCCATGCTGTACTGACCGGGCATACCGGACTGCACACAGCCAGACTGTTCACGGACCTGGAAAAGATGAAAAGGGGAGATCTGTTTTATCTGGACATTCTGGGGCAGCAGCTGACATACCGTGTCGAGGCGGTCAGTATCGTCTGGCCGGAGGATACAGGGAGGCTGACCATAGAAAAGGGCCGGGATCTGGTCACACTTCTGACCTGTACACCCTATGGGGTGAATAATCAGAGGCTTCTGGTCAGAGGTGTACGCACAGAGGATATACAGACAGCGGATGGTACCAGACCAGAGAAAAGAGCAGATTCCCGCTGGATGCGGGAATATCTGTATGCACTTGGTCTGGGTGGTGTTCTGACCGCAGCTGCAGGGTATCTGGCCGGTCATCTGAAAAGGAGACGGTCAGAACTATGAATAAGAGTATCAGATATATAACCGGAATCATGTTGCTTTTTCTGGGGATGGGGATCTTCTGGTATCCCGAAGCAAGGGAGGCACAGTTTTCGCGGGAAACGGTACAGTCTATGAAAGACTTTGAAAAGGAACACCCGGATACAGGACAGGAAAAGGATGCGCTGTATCCGGAAATCATGCGATACAATCAGTCGCTGTATAAGACCGGGCAGACCACGTTTGCAGATCCGTGGGTGGTGACCGAAGTTCCAGGGGTTCCCGGACTGGAGATGTACGGGGAGATGCCTTTTTGCTATATCCATATACCGGCGATGCATACGGTACTGCCGGTATATCTGGGGGCTTCGATGGCGCATATGGCAAAGGGGGCCGCTGTTCTGGGCGAGACGTCGGTGCCTGTCGGCGGAGAAAATACCAACAGTGTGATCGCCGCGCACAGAGGCTATCGCGGCATGGCTTTTTTCAGGGATATCGAAAAGCTGCAGGTAGGAGATGATGTGGAGCTTAAGAACTCATGGGAGACACTTTCCTATACCGTAGAAAGTATATGCTGTATCGCACCCTGTGATAGTGAGGCGGTAAAGATCAGAAAAGGGCAGGATATGCTGACACTTTTGACCTGTCATCCGTATCGCGGTCATGGAAAATGGCGGTATGTGGTGTACTGTGTACGTTCGGAAAATGCAGAGAAAAAAGAGGATACACAGATAATGGGAAATAAAGAAAATACTGCAGAGGTAAAAAATACGGTGGGCAAGAGCGCAGGTGCAGCTGTGAAGCGTGAAAAAATCACACGACACATCGCCGCTGTTCTGCTGATCTGTATGTGTTTTGTAACATTAAAAAACAAAACAGGAGGTCTGCAACAGACTTTCGGAAAAAACAAGGGAAAGATGCGGGAGGAAAAATGGTGAGAGCAGTCAGTAAAAGAATCATCTTTGGTGTGGTGAGTGTGCTGCTGATACTTTTGCTGTGTCTGGGGCATACGGGAATCACAGCGATAGATGATCGCATGGTAATGACAGTATATGCGGGCAGCAGTACAGTGCGTCTGTCAAAGACACTGTCTTCATGCGGCATACCGGAGATCAGCAGACCGGCCGGTGAGGGGCTTTGGACGATGCGTGTCGGAGGGAAAAAGGTATTCTGTCTGAATCCGGGCAAATCTCTGCACAATCAGGATACGGCCAAGGGGAAAAAGATCAGTGCAGTAAACTACAAGGATCAGGCGCTTGCCAAGGTACTGACCTATTATTTTGGTGTCAACGGACAGAAAGGCGGGACAAAGCTCTATGCACTGTGTCAGGCCTATGCCTGGGCGGCCGGTGAAGGAAAAAACAAAAAGACGGCCATGCTGCAGGCAGCCTCTGCATGCGGAGCGAGTGCCAGCTATGCCAGAGATGTCTATAAGGCGATCGATGAGACTGTGGTGTACGGAGATATCTGGTACTATACGGTGGACCATTGCAGAAAAGGCGGTGGAGGCAGTGGGCACCAGCATCTGATCGGCTGGGAAGGTGCGCGGCCGGGGCAGACGGTGCAGTATGATTCGGTTGCGGATAGCCTGTCCGGAGAGATACAGGAAACGACACAGATCCATGTGGAAAAAAGGGACAGTGTGACAGGCAGTCTTCTGGATACGGCAGAGTTTGCCGTATACCGGGATGGTATACAGGTGGCGACCGTCCGGACAGCAAACGGTGTGGCAGAGTATACCCATACCGAGACATATACAGCAGAGGTGGAACCTTCGAAAGAGTATGTTTACGTGCTGAACTGGAATGCCCTTTCCCGTACAGAGCAGGAGGCGGAGAAACAGAAAGGCTATTATTCCAGTGAGGCCAGTGCGCTGTCTGGCTGGCAGAGCGATATGCAGCCGCGTCTGCAGGCGGCTCTGGAGAGCAAAAAAAACGAACGGCATCAGTGGCGTGTAGCGGAGATCACGGCACCATCCGGACATATGCGGGACAGAAACCCCAAAGAGCAGTGGGAGGAAGCCGGTACAGGTGTGCTTTCCTATACATTTTATGATGCTCCGGTGTACAGAAAGCTCAGACTGCAGAAAAAGTCTTCGCGGGAGTATGGCGCCGGTGCTTCCCTGAAGGGGGCTGTGTATGGGCTCTATGCGGCGGAGACTGTCTACAGGACAGATAATAAAACAGTGGCATATGAAGCAGGCCGCAAGGTGACAGAGCTCTGTACGGACAGTCAGGGCATGGCTGTGGCAGACGGACTTTTGCCGGGCAGATACAGGCTGCAGGAAATCAGTCCGCCCGGGGGCTTTTGTAAGGATGATAAAAGCTATGCGCTGGATCTTACCTTTTCGGGGGATACAATGCCGGAGGAACAGAGGATCACTGTGTATGATGAGCCGATTTATGGACGTGTAAAGATCAAAAAGACCTTTGCGGGAAAAGACATTCCCACACAGTTTGTGACCAAAAAGCAGCCACGTGAAGGATATGAGCCGGGACTTTGCGCTCATCATACAGCCCATGATGAAACCTGCGGCTATGTGGCTGAACAGAAAGGTCATGCCTGCAATCATGTGCATACACAAGACTGTTATACACAGGTACTGATCTGTGAAAAGGAAGAGGCAAAAGGCCACATCCACGATGACAGCTGTTATGACGAAGCGGGAGAGCTTACGTGTGGCCATGAGGAAAGTGAGGGGCATACCCATACGCCGGAATGCTATGAGAAAAAGGAAGCCTGCCGGCACGAGCATAATGCCGATTGCCAGTATGCCGCTTACCGGGAGGGCAAACCCTGTACATGGGTCTGCGAGATCTGTGCTTTTGAAGAGGTACTGACGGAAGAAGAGCTGCCGATCACAGATACCTTTGAACTGGTGGATGCGCAGGGAAAGGTCGTGGACCGGCTTAAGATCGCTGCAGAAGGAGCAGATAAAGGCACTGTTTTGTCAAAAGAGATTCCCTACGGTACATACACACTTCGCCAGACGGCCTCGACAAAACAGTATGCCAAAGTCCCCACGCAGATGATAGAGATCCGCAGTCAGGGGCAGCTGTTACAGCTTGTCCTGGATGACAAGAGAGATGAGACGGGATTTTTCCTCACAAAGACAAAATCAATCCATGATGCTGAGACAGGTACGGTGAAAAAGGAGGCCGAAGAAGGCGCAGAATTTGAAGTGTACGCACCGGATGGCCACTATCTGCGGACCATAAAGACAGATAAAAACGGCATTGCCTATTCCGGAAATCTGGACAGCCAGGGAACTGGTACATATACCGTAAAACAGGTAAAAGGAGCTGCGGACTATACGCTTCTGACACCACAGCAAATAGAGGTAAAGCAGGAAAAGACGATCGTTTATGCGGAATATGACAACACCTATTGTGGCAGCAAGATCCGTATTCAGAAATATAAAGAAAAAAAGAAAAAAGAGCCGGAGCCGGAAGCTGAATTTACCCTGCTGGATGCCGCACTGGTAGAGGAAAGTCTGGAGGAGCTGTCTGCCAAAAAGACGGCCGAAGAGCGGACAGAGTATATACTGTCTCTGAAAAAACACTGTCCGGAGGCGATCATTGCCGTGCTGACCACAGGGAACGACGGAAAAGCAGTACAGATCCTCGAAAACTG
Source organism: Lachnospiraceae bacterium (assembly GCA_019420465.1). GTDB lineage: Bacteria > Bacillota > Clostridia > Lachnospirales > Lachnospiraceae > UBA11957. The sequence continues at coordinate 49,630 of JAHZHB010000119.1, read as the reverse complement.
GATCTATGAAACACATCCGGAAGAGTTTATCCTGTACCAGACCAATGGTGAGGAAGGGTATCTGCTGACAGATTCCGTACATGCCAGAGATCTGGAACAGACCGTGGAAAACGGTATACATGTATATTCGTTTACAGCAACAGATCTGTGGGATGACTGGGCAGATATTTCGCTGCAAAAGCAGATGACGGTTTCCGACAGTACGCCTGTCTGGGAAAGCGGTGCTGTATTTGCACTGGTGAATGCTGCCGGAGAGACGCTGGATCAGCAGACGACAGACGAAAACGGTTATCTGTGTTTTAAAAAAGTGGATTTTGGCAGTTACACCGTGAAACAGGTGTCGGGAGACAACCGCCATACGCTCTGTGAACCGGTATTTGTGACGCTGACAGATGAACACAGACATGCCAAGGTGGCCGCGAATGCAAAACCGGTCACGGATAAAGAAAAAGAGATCCGTTTTGAGCTGACAAAGACATCTGCCGATACCGGTATTCCTGTAAATGGTGCGAGATATCAGCTGTATCGTATACTGCCGGGAGAAGAAGGTGCAGACAACCGGGAAGAGTTTATAGCCAATCTGGTCACAGGAACGGCCAAAAAAGAAGGTACGGAAGAAAAAGCCGATGGAAAAGCCGTACAGTATCTGCCTTACGGTCAGTATGTGCTGCGCGAGGTGTATCCGGCAGACGGTTATACGCTGAATGAGGAATCATATACTTTCCGGCTGGATGCAGACAGCGTGGATTATGATGAGGAGGGCAATGGGTCCTTTTCTCTGGCGGTGTCGGACAGTCCTGTGATGGGTGCGATCGCCGTGGAAAAGACCGGACAGGTGCTGACACGATATGAAAAAGACAGCCAGTCTTTTGTGTCGGCAAAGGAGCCGCTTGACGGCGCTGTGTATGGCCTGTATGCCAGGGAAACGATTACGAAGGATGACGGCACGACCGTCCACGAAAAAGACGCACTGATCGATCAGAAACAGACGGATGAGAGTGGTTATATCCGATTCACCCGCAGAGAGGATGACGGTCAGATCACCGACAGATTTTATCTCGGAAAATATTATATAAAGGAAATAAAAGCGCCCGAAGGGTATGTACGGGATGAAAAAGAAACGGAGGTCGTGCTGGACTGGGACAATAAGACAGATCAGTTTGATGACCTTAGAAAAACAGAAAACACACCGGAAACAGAGGATCCTCTGGGTAATCTTACGACAGCTTCCCAGACCGGCAGATATATGCTGTCCGAAGGAAAAAAGGTAAACCAGATCATAAAAGAGGCAAAGTCGGTTACCTTTACCTGGGAAAAAGCACCCGCCGGTGTGAAAACGGTCAGCATAGATAAAGACAACAGCGGCAGTATTGTCTGGTGGAGAGAGGGCGACGATTACTATATTTCCACCCAGACTGCCGGACAGGTAATCTGGCTGCATCCGGCCTCGGACCATATGTTTGCATCCTGTCAGAAGCTGGAAAAGATCCGGTTTAAAAATGTTGATACAGCAAAGGTTACCGATATGAGCTATATGTTTTATCGCTGTCGTCTGCTCGAAACGCTGGATCTGTCCTCGTTTAACACAGTAAACACAGAGGATATGCGCTGTATGTTTGCTTACTGTGCAGCTGTGAAAAGAATCTATGTCAACGGGCAGAAATTAAAGAGGGATCCGGTCTTTGAGACAGACACAGAGCGTATGGTGATGGTGGTTCCAAAGCGTGAGTTTGCCGTGGGACACAGATACCTCACCGATGATTTCCTGTACTATCTGTACTACACAAACGGCAAGGCAGAGGAAATCGTTCCAAAAGAGGCAGATGTGAAGATCGAGCCCCACATAGCCACAGAGGCCGGTGAAAAGACCGTACAGCTGACCTTTACCGCTTCCGGGCCGTGGCACTCTCTTGGTACGACAGAGACAAATGTGGTGGTAAAAGAGGTGACAGACCAGCTGAAACAGACGTGGCAGGAGCCCGCGATTTTGCTGACTATGACAGATGAGCTTAAGAAAGTCTCTTTGCAGGTGGTAAAAGCGGATGAAAAGGATGCACAGCATGAGATGCTTGCCGGTGCGGAATTTACGCTGTATGCGGCCTGTGACATCGTTGACCGTAAGGGAAAACTGCTGTGCAAAAAGGATGATGTCATCGCCCGCCAGATTACCGGCGGTGACAAATTCAGCTATCTTGAGTTTATCAATCTGCCAACGGAAAGCGCGAAAAAGGACAAAAATGCGCCCTATATGTACTATATCCGGGAGACGAAAGCGCCGGATGGCTATGAAAAGACAGATCGTGTAGTCTACTGTACAGGAAAAGCCGGGGACGATACGGTAGCTGAATGGGTATATGGCTGGTCAGGATATGCGGACAGTGACAGCAAGACAGCGTATACGGGCAGTGAGGACTGGCTTTTTACGAACGGGAAGAAAACGAAAGTGCAGCTGAAAAAGGAATGGAGTGCCGACAGCGAAAATATGCGACCGGAAAGTCTGCCTGTCAGCATCACTCTGCCGGATGGCAGCAGGAAAACCTATACGCTGCGTGCGAAGGATGGCTGGATGCTGTCTACGGATATAGATACCGGTGTGTTTGCCGGATACAGTGCAGCGCAGATCAGAGCATGGTTTACAGAACAGATGCCGGAGCAGGTAAAGAAGCTGTATGAAGAAACAGACAGTGCATGGGATCCGAAGACCGGCACATATACCTTCCGCAACAGAGGACCGGCAAAGATAACTTCTACGGTGACCAAGCTGTGGGAGGACGGAGAGGATCAGGAGGGTCTGCGACCCAAAACGATCACAGCAGAGCTGTACCAGAATGATATAAAGCTCTGTCAGGTAACGCTTCCGTATGAAGGAAAATGGACTTATACAAAAACGGAGCTACCTGTAGCCGATCCGGATGGCAATATCTACCACTATACATGGAAAGAAGCGGATCTTTCAGAAACAGCCGGGGACCCGAAAAAAGGCTATCTGGCGATCATCCGGCAGGAGGAAGACAGCCCGGATACGACGATCATCAACTATCATGAGGTGGACACCATAGATCTGTCTGTGGAAAAGATCTGGGATGACAGCGATAACGCACAAAAGATCCGGCCGGAGAAGATCAGTGTACAGCTTCTGGCAAATGAAAGTCCGGTGCAGATGCGCCTGACAGAAAACGGCTATGTCCGGGTGAAAAAAGAAGAAAAGGACACCACAGACCGCGTTGTTCTGTCCGCAGAGAACCAGTGGAAGACAACGGTAAGAGAGCTGCCGGTGACGGATGAGGCCGGAGATATCGATTATCGCTGGCAGGAAATCCCGGATGATGCAAACTGGATCACCGGAGAAAGCACGATCGGCTATGTGCCGACATACAGTACGGATAAAACAGAACCGCGAAACACACGGCTGACCAATACCCATCAGTATACAGACGGCGGCAGCGTACTGATCCACAAGAAGATAGCTGTAAATCGGTTTTCCACAGAAGTGGCAGATCCTGTCTTTACGTTTACGCTGGACGGCGAGGACGTCTATGGCAGGCCGTATACACAGAAAAAAGAGGTAACGTTTACCGCTGAGGATCAGAATACAGCGGACAGTGACGGATATATCGTAAAGACAATACTGTTTGAAAAGATCCCCTATGGGACATATACCGTGACAGAATCCGGCATGGAGGGCATCTATGAATGGCTGGAATGTCTGCCTGGGGAAAATGCCGTGGTGGAAAAAACAGGGCAGGCGTGCTGCCGGGTACGGATCGGTCCGACCCTCGAAGAGGCTAAAGCACCTGGATTTACAGTGAAAGAGCTGTATCAGGCACAGGCCACGTTTGAAAATGCTGCCACCCGTGGCAGTATCCAGCTGAAAAAATATACAGCAGATAAAAAGAGCACGCTGTCGGGAGTCACCTTTGTCCTGACTGACCACAAAACGAAACAGACCATACAGAAAACAACGGATGAACATGGAGAAGTGACATTTCCCGAACTGATGCCGGGGCAGTACACGGTGACGGAAATAAAGACTGCGGACGGACAAAGTCTTTTAAAGGAGCCGATCGAGATTACCCTGCCATGCAGACTTATGCCAGAAGAGGCGAAAGAGCTGAATGCAGATACAAAAAAAGCTGTGGCATATGAGGGTAACTGGTATTTTTATGATCTGGTTTATGAGGTGACAAACGATGCCATTCTTCGTCTGCCCATGACAGGGCAAAAAGGTGCGTTTTTCTGGTATCTGTGCCTGTGTATATGCGGAGGCCTGTGCCTGCTGGCCGGGATTCATCTGCGAAAAAGAAGAGACAACATGTCAGAAAAAGTGATGGAAAAGACATATGACAGACAAAAACGTGAAGATATGGAAAAACAGAAAGAAAAAGAATGAGAAACCAACAGGAGGGGAAAACCCGGATGACAAAAAAACGATGGCGTATGCTGGCGATCGTACTGGCAACGGTCATGGCGTGTGTCTGGCTGCTTTGGGCAGCCGGGCACACGGTATATGGTTATACTGTGCAGAATGTCAGTACAGACACAGCGTATAAAGACGGCTATTTTTATGTGGTCCTGCAGGATGAGGGCGGCCAGACGACCAGATGCCGGATCAATGTGAGCCGGACGGCAAGTGTAAAATACAGTGATTTCAAAAAGGCCGGACAGAGCTACAGCTGCAGTCTGTCGGCAGAGACAGCCAATGTGCATAATGTACGGCTGGACACGACATCCTTTCAGACAACGAAAAGCAGTATAGAAGGAAACTATGTGATCGGATCCGTGACACTTCGGTATGTTCAGCATGGAAACTACAGGTATGCCTCGTGGGCAAGCGAACGTCCGTCAGGAGGACGTCTGGGACCATATGTGCAGAATGCGGATGGTACGGTAGGGGCTTTGAGCATTAACGACGATACCGTCTATCAGGATACCGAAAGGACCGCTGTTGTGACCTTTTATGTGGGAAATATTGGCCTGATCACCAATAATAAAAAGAGATATCTGGGAACGGAGCTTACCGTCAGCTATGCCAGACCGGTGTATACAGTAAATTTCCATGACGGAGCAGGAACAGTTTACAATACACAGTATATCTCCTGCGGAGACGGCGCGGTATCTCCGGCTGCACCGACGAGGACCGGTCACAATTTTTCCGGATGGAATACAGGATTTTCCTGTATCACAGCCAATACCGAGGTATATCCGTTGTGGACACCCTGGAGGCATACCGTACACTATACGGCAGAAAATGCCTCCCATATTCCTGCGGATCAGACAAAGACATACGGAAGCCTTCTGACACTTTCCCCGCAGCGGCCGGTGCGAAACGGGTGTAATTTTACCCACTGGAAAGGATCGGACGGGCAGAACTATACTCCGGGTGACAGTTACGGAAGAGACCAGAACGGCGGAACAGTAACACTTACGGCAGCCTGGGAAGCGTATCTGGACCTCAACGGGCGCCTGGAAAATACGGATATGGATTCTCTGGGGGAGTGTGCGATTGTAGATATATATATTCAGGGAAAACCGGCAGCACAAAATACGACGGACTACTATAGGGCACATCCGCTGGGAACAACCTATGAAATCCGAAACATCCGGGCAAAGTCCGGCTATGCCTATGCCGGTGTCGTACAGGGCAGTCTTTCCGGCTCGATTCAGGGGCTTACCAGTGTGCGGCTCAAATTTACCAGAACGGATTATCGCATCCGCTATGAGGCAAACGGCGGTACGGGAACTATGGCAGAACAGAAGGCTATATACGGTACACCGGCGGCACTTGTGCAAAACCAGTTTGTCCGGGCGGGTTATCAGTTCCTCGGATGGAGCACAGATCCGGATGCTGCCGTATCCCAGTATGCACCGGGGCAGAACGTGACACAGCTGGCCAGACCACAGCAGACAGCACGACTGTATGCCGTCTGGAAAAAGAGTGATGCATCCTTTGATACGGACACACTGATCCACGATGAAAAGATGTTTACCGGTGTCGGCGAACTGACCGGAGGAAATGGTACAGGATATGACAGCGGTCATACAGACAGCAGCTATGCCAGAGTAGACAGTGCCAGCCAGTATGGCTATTTCACAGAATATCGTTAAAGAAAAAGCGCAAATGGATGTGCTGGTGGATGTCTGTGCCGCGGGCTGGACTTAAAAAGAAAAATACAGTATACTGACAGGCAGAAAACATGCGCATCTGGTGCAAAAAAGGAGACAACAAAAACGATGAGTGAGACAACCACACAGGAGCTTTTCTCTTTTATAGAGCAGAGCCCCACAGCATTTCATGCTATAGATTACATGAAAAAAAGCCTGATTTCTGAAGGGTATACACAGCTTCTGGAAGGTATGGACTGGAAGCTTGAACAGGGAAAGGGATATTTTGTGATCCGTAACGGTTCGGCGATCCTGGCATTTCGCCTGCCCGTGCAGACCCCGGTCGGTTTTCAGATCATGACTAGCCACAGCGATTCACCGATGTTTAAGGTAAAGGAAAATCCGGAGATGGAGGCGGAGGGACACTATGTACGCCTGAATGTGGAAAAATACGGCGGCATGCTCTGCGCACCGTGGTTTGACCGTCCGCTTTCTGTAGCCGGACGACTGATCGTGCAGACACCGGACGGTATCCGTCAGGTTCTCTGTGATGTGGGACGTGATCTGGTGATGATCCCGAATCTGGCGATCCATATGAACCGTCAGGCAAATGACGGTGTAAAGGTGGAAGTACAGAAAACCCTTCTGCCTCTGTACGGTGATGAGACAGCCAAAGGCACCTTCCTTTCTCTGGTAGCAGAGAGTGCAGGCGTGGCCAGTGAAGATATCGTAGCCTCCGATCTGTTTGTGTATAATCGTATGCCGGGTACAGTATGGGGTGCCAGCCGGGAATATATGTCGATCGGACGCCTCGATGATCTGCAGTGTGCCTTTGCCTCTCTGAAGGCTTTTCTGGCAGCCGGGACGAAGGACAGCATTCCCGTACACTGTGTATTTGATAATGAAGAGGTGGGAAGCGGTACAAAGCAGGGAGCAGCATCCACCTTCCTTCTGGATACACTGACAAGGATCTGCGAATCGCTGGGACTGTCCGGGGCACAGTATCGCCGGATGCTGGCATCCAGTATGATGATCTCTGCTGACAATGCCCATGCCGTACATCCCAATTATCCGGAAAAAGCATGCCCGACGAACCGTCCGTATATGAACGAGGGTATTGTGATCAAATACAGTGCCAATCAGAAATATACGACAGATGCCATATCAGCAGCGCTGTTTATCAAAATCTGTGAAAAAGCAGGAGCAAAGGTACAGACGTTTGTCAATCATTCTGATGTGCCGGGCGGCTCTACACTTGGCAATATATCCGGCACACAGGTGGCCCTACATACCGTGGATATCGGGCTGGCCCAGCTGGCGATGCATTCGCCCTATGAAACAGCCGGTGTGAAGGATACGGATACGCTGATCCGGGCTGCAAAGGTATTTTTTGAGAGCAGTATCTGCGAAAACGGTGACGGACAGTATGCGATCCGCTGACAGCTGGTCAGACAGAGTGAAGAATACGTCGCCGGGGGCAAACCGGTCATGAGCCCTGTGTATGGGTATAAGGCTGTAAAAAAATATCCCGACTGGATCAGGCCAGCCGGGATATTTTAAAAAGCGATTTTTATTTTGCAGCGTCTTCTACCATCTGCTTTTTCTCTACGTAGAGGTTTACTTCCTGTACAAGCTCGTTCGGGTCGAAGCCATGTACCATGGCAGCCTCCTCGATAGATTCCTGCTGGGATGCCGGGCAGCCGATGCAGTGCATACCCATGCCCATCAGTACGCCAGCCATATCCGGCTCCTTGGCGAGAATATCGCCGATGATCATGTCTTTGGAAATCTTCATCATAACGGTGTCATCCTTTCTATAATAAGTATCGTTTGGTTTTCAGCATTTTTACAGCTGTATTTTATATACGTCTTCTTGGTATGTTTTGTCAAGCCCCATTTCATCTGTCAGGCAAAAATGCGGTTGAGTTTAGTCTGGGGATGCATTATACTAAAATGGATTATGCAGAGACAGGGAGGAATACAGATGGCATCTTATCAGAGCTTTGCACAGGTATATGACCTGTTCATGGACAATATAGATTACGACGGCTGGTGTGCCTATCTGACCGGTCTTCTGAAAGAATACGGTGTCAGTGACGGTCTGGTGCTGGAGCTTGGCTGTGGCACAGGCAATGTGACGGAGCGTCTTTCGCAGGCCGGGTATGATATGATCGGTGCAGACAGCTCGCCGGATATGCTGGAGATCGCTATGGAAAAGCGTGTCGAATCCGGAGCGGATATTCTGTATCTTTTGCAGGATATGCGAGAGTTTGAACTGTACGGTACTGTGCGTGCGGTGGTCAGCATCTGTGATTCGATGAATTATCTGCTTGACAGAGAGGATCTTGTGACGGTGTGCCGTCTGGTCAATAATTATCTGGATCCCGGCGGTGTTTTTATCTTTGATCTGAAGACGGAGAAGAGATACCGGGATATGGGCGAGACAACGATCGCGGAGAACCGGGAGGAAGCCAGCTTTATCTGGGAAAACTATTACGATACAGCAGAAAAGATCAACGAATATGATCTTACGCTGTTTATCCGTGACGAGGACGGACGGTACGATAAATTCGAAGAGTTTCATGAGCAGAAAGCCTATCCGCTTCAGCAGATCGAAGAGATCGTGACAGCAGGAGGTCTTAAGTTTGTGGCTATGTATGATGCGTTTACCCATACACCGGCCACAGAAGAGAGCGAGAGAGTCTATGTGATCGCCAGAGAACAGGGCAAAGAAAAACAGGGTGAATAAAAGCGATAACAGGCAAAACCAGCCGGAAAGGACAGCCGGAGCGAAGACATCCGGCCCAGGGGAATATGATGGCAAACACTGATTATATTGTAAGAGCAACAGCAGCAGGCGGTCAGATCCGTGCTTTTGCTGCAACAACAAGAGAAACTGTAGAGTATGCAAGAAAGGCACATAATACCAGCCCGGTAGCTACAGCTGCACTGGGACGTCTGATGACAGGTGCACTGATGATGGGTGTTATGATGAAAGGGGACAAGGATATCCTGACCCTGCAGATTGAGGGAAGCGGACCGATCAAAGGTATCACGGTTACCGCCGATTCCCACGGACATGTCAAAGGCTATGTGGGAAATCCCGAGGTACTGCTTCATGCCAATGCCAAAGGCAAGCTGGATGTGGCCGGTGCGATCGGCCCCGGTTTTTTAAATGTTATCATGGATATGGGATTAAAGGAGCCATATAACGGACAGGTTATGCTGCAGACCAGCGAGATCGCCGAGGATCTGACGTACTATTTTGCTACCAGCCAGCAGGTACCGTCTGCTGTGGGGCTGGGTGTACTGATGGAGCATGACAATACGGTAAAACAGGCCGGCGGATTTATCGTGCAGCTGATGCCTTTTGCCGAGGAGAAGGTAATCTCCCATCTGGAGGAAAATGTGGCAAAGATCCATTCCGTTACAGGCCTTCTCGAAGAAGGCTATACACCGGAAAAGATGCTTGAGCTTCTTCTGGAGGGCATGGATCCGGTGATCAATGATACCGTACCGGCATCTTTTTACTGCAACTGCAGCAAGGAACGTGTTTCAAGAGCGCTGATCAGCGTAGGAAAAAAAGAGCTGAAAAGTATGATCGATGACGGTAAGGAGATTGAGCTGAACTGTCATTTCTGTAATACCAACTATACATTTTCTGTAGAAGAGATCAAAGAGCTGTACAAACAGTGTACAAGATAAGTAAAAGTCGGAAACAGTGATACCCGTCTGTTAAAGCAGGGTGTGTCAATGGATACGGGATGTAACAAAAAGGAGAGACAGGATGAAGGATGGATTTGTCCGGGTCGCAGCAGCGATCCCGAAGATCAGTGTGGCAGATACCACAGCAAATAAAGAGGCTATCCTCGAAAAAGTACAGGAGATGCAGGCGCTTGATGCCAGAATCATGGTACTTCCCGAACTGTGTATTACGGGATATACCTGTCAGGATCTGTTCTGGCAGAGCAGACTTCTTACAGAGGCAAAACAGGCACTTCTTGATATCGCTGCCGGGACAAAGGATGTGGATGCTCTTTTGTTTGTGGGACTTCCGATGGAGATCTACGGCAAGCTGTTTAATGTCGCAGCGGCACTTTGCCATGGTCGTATTCTCGGTCTGGTGCCAAAGACCCATATTCCGTCCTATGCGGAGTTTTATGAAGGACGCCATTTTACCAGCGGGCCCAAAGAAGTTACCCGGATCCCCCTTGACGGAGAAATGGTTCCGTTTGGCAGCCGTCAGATCTTTGCCTGTGAGACTTTGCCGGAGCTTAAAGTCGCTGCGGAGATCTGTGAAGATCTGTGGGTGCCGTGTCCGCCGTCTGTTTCACATGCGATGGCAGGAGCGACAGTGATCGTCAATCTGTCCGCTTCGGATGAAATGACAGGAAAAGACAGCTATCGCCGTCAGCTGGTGTCTGCACAGTCAGCCAGTCTGATCTGCGGTTATATCTATGCGACGGCAGGAGAAGGTGAATCCTCGACAGATCTGGTTTTTGGCGGGCAGAATCTGATCGCTGAAAATGGGTCGATCCTTGCTGAGGCGGAGCGTTTTATGAATCAGACCATCTGTACTGAACTGGATGTCTGCCGTCTTTCGGGAGAACGCCGCAGGATGACGACATATCCGGTGCAGGACGGCGCAGGCTACCAGATCACATATTTTACACTGCCGGTGGAGGAAACACCGCTTAGCCGCACGTTTGCCATGCAGCCCTTTGTTCCGGGCGTAAAGGCTGACCGCGACAGACGCTGTAATGAGATTCTGAATATCCAGGCCATGGGACTGAAAAAGCGTCTGGAGCATACTCATTGCCAGAGTGCCGTGATCGGCATTTCCGGAGGCCTTGACTCGACACTGGCGCTGCTTGTTACAGCCAGAGCCTTTGATATGCTGCAGATGCCCCGGGAAAAAATCACCTGTGTTACGATGCCGTGTTTCGGTACGACAGACCGTACCTACAACAATGCCTGTACGCTGACACAGCAGCTGGGTGCGACATTAAAAGAGGTAGATATCAAAGAAGCTGTTACGATCCATCTCAGGGATATCGGTCATGATATCAACGTGCATGATGTCACATACGAAAATGCGCAGGCCAGAGAGCGGACACAGATCCTGATGAATGTGGCCAACCAGGCGGGGGGGATGGTCATCGGTACCGGCGACCTTTCTGAGCTGGCACTGGGATGGGCCACATACAATGGTGATCATATGTCTATGTATGGTGTGAATGCGTCCGTCCCCAAAACGCTGGTGCGCCATCTGGTGAGGTATTTTGCCGATACCTGTCAGGATGCAAAGCTTAGTGAGATTTTGACAGATATTCTGGATACCCCGGTCAGTCCGGAGCTTTTACCGCCAAAAGACGGGGTGATCTCCCAGAAAACAGAGGATCTGGTAGGCCCCTATGAGCTGCATGATTTTTATCTGTATTATATGCTGCGACTGGGATTTTCTCCGGCAAAGATCTACCGTCTGGCACTGTGTGCCTTTAAAGATACCTATGACCGTGAGACGATCCTCAAATGGCTCAGAACTTTTTACCGCCGGTTCTTTATGCAGCAGTTTAAGAGAAGCTGCCTGCCGGACGGACCGAAGGTCGGCAGTGTGGCGGTATCTCCGCGCGGTGACTGGCGTATGCCGAGCGATGCCTGCGCTGCGATCTGGTTAAAGGAGATCGATACACTGCAGTAAATAAAACAATGAAAAAGACCCGGTCAGCGTATTCCTGAAAAGAAAGGATACCGACCGGGATTTTTGTTGCCATGGATATCCATAATTGATCCAGGGAATCAATTATGGATATCTATGTGTCTTTTGCAACTGGTTCATGGATCTGTTTTGCCTGTCAGGCACGGCTGTTATGGGTTTTTAGGTACCTCCGCTTTTTTTAGCGCTGTATCGATCGCATGCAGAAGAAGCGCGGAAGTGTACTGGGTCTGTGTGCTGCAGGTCAGACCTCTGGTCGTCTGTTTTTTCAGGATCTGCGTTTCGAGCTCTTTCATGGAGGTTTCCACCAGAGGATACATGGTCTGTACGGTTTCTGTCATATTTACCAGTTCGACACTGTTGATCCGGCCGGCATCCACACGCACCTGTACATCAAAGGACAGATCGTGCAGGGCTACCGTGGTGGAGTACACGCCAGGCACATAGACACCTGCTGAGGTTTCTTTTAGCGGTGTACCTTCGGCTGTCTGCCGGGAACGGAACATCAGAAACAAAAGCACCAGCATCACCACAGCCAGTGCAGCAAAGATCACCGTGTAGATGATTTCTTTCATATGCAAAACCACGATTCTGGTACGGGAACTCATCAGGGCCTCTTTTTATCTTACTTGCTATATCCTATGTGGCAAGAGTGAAAAGTATGAGCCGGAAAAAGAAAAAATATACCGGTGGCGGCCGCTTCTTGTAGCCTGCCAAAAACCATGATACACTGGAAACAGTACATCATAAAAGATATACACCGTGCGGATGAAAAAGAGAATATCCACAAAAGAGAGAACAAAAACAATACCTGCAAAAGACGTGCAAAAGGGAGGCAGATATGGCATTACAGCTGATACTGGGGAGTGCGGGAAGCGGTAAATCCCATTATATATATGAACGGATCATCCGGGAATCGCTGGAGAGAGAAAAGGAGCAGTTTCTGCTTCTGGTGCCGGATCAGTTTACCATGCAGACACAGATCGAGATGTCGAAAAGACATCCCAGAGGCGGCCTGTTAAACATCGATGTTTCCAGCTTTACGCGACTGGCCTACAAGCTGTTTATGGAAACCGGATGTCAGCTTCCTCCGGTCCTTGAAGATACGGGAAAGACCATGGTCTTAAAACGTGTGGCGCAGAAAAAAAGATCCGGACTGCATGTTTTGAAAAATCAGATCAGCCGTCCAGGCTACATCCGGGAGGTCAAGTCTTTGCTGTCAGAGTTTATGCAGTACGATATCCGGCCGGAAGATCTGAAAGAAGTGAGAGAAAATCTCGATAAAAATCATCTGTTGAAGGAAAAACTGCAGGATGTGGAAACACTCTACCATGGATTTCAGGAGTTTCTGGCTTCACATTATGTGACAACGGAAGAAGTGCTTGATCAGCTGTGCCGTGTGATCCCGCTGTCGGAAAGTATGAAACATACGACGATCGTTCTGGATGGATTTACCGGCTTTACACCGGTACAGAACCGGCTGATCGGGGTTCTTTTAGCCTGCTGTCCGATGGTCTGTGTGACGCTGACGCTGGATGACAGAGAAGATCCTTTGGGAAAAAACAGTATGCAAAAGCTCTCCTGGATGACAAAAAAGACGATAGCGGCACTGTGCCATACAGCGCGTGAGGTAAAGGTGCCGGTCGCGGATATGATCCGCATCCGTGCCGGTGAGAAGGATCGCTTTAAAGACAGGGATGATCTGCGTTTTCTGGAAAGCCATCTGTTCAGGTACGACCATGCGGTGTACAAAAACAGGCCGGAGCATATCCAGCTGTTTTGCTGTGAACAGCCTGCGGCGGAGATGGAGGAGGTCACGCGAAGGATCCACCGGCTGATCCGTGAAAAAGGTTACCGATACCGTGATATCGCAGTGATCACCGGGGATATGGAGAGCTATGGGTTTGAAGCTGTGCATGCATTTGAGCGGGCGGGGATCCCCTGCTTTCTGGACAGCCGCCGTCATGTGTTGGCCAATCCGCTTGTGGAATGTATCCGTGCCATACTGGCTGTGGAAAGCAGCAGTTTCAGCTATGAGAGCGTTTTCAGGTTCCTCAGGACCGGACTTTCTGTGCTGACAGAGGACGAGATCGATGAGTTGGAAAATTACTGTCTGGCGCTTGGCATCCGCGGACGAAGCCAGTGGGAAAACCGTTTTTATGCCCACAGTCAGCGTATGGATCCGGGCCGTGTGCCTGAGATGGAAAAGCTGCGTCAGCGCCTGATGGAGAGCCTTTTGCCCTTTACAGAGGCCATGCATGGGAAGAACCGTACGGTAAAAAGCTGCTGTGCGGCACTGTATGACTTTTTGCTGTCTTTGGATGCCCAGGTACAGATGGAGAAAAAGAAACAGCAGTTTGAAGCTGCCGGTGAGGCGGCTCTGGCCAGGGAATACGCCCAGGTATACCGGGCCATCATGGATCTTCTGGACAAGATGGTGGAGATCCTCGGTGATGAGCCGGTATCGATCCGGGATTTTGCGCAGCTGATGGAAGAGGGCCTGATGGAAATGCGCATCGGCATCATTCCGCCGACGGCGGACCAGGTGCTGATCGGTGATGTGGAGAGAACCCGTCTGAAAGATCTGAAAGCCCTGTTTTTTGTAGGCGTCAATGATCAGGTGATCCCCGGCAGCCTGTCCGGCGGCGGGCTTTTGTCGGAGACCGACCGGGGCGCTTTGGAACAGATGGCCGTGGAGCTTGCCCCTTCTCCCCGTGAGACGATCTTTATCCAGAAATTTTATCTGTATCTGCATCTGACCAGGCCTTCGGAATATGTCAGTGTTTCCTGTGCGGCAAGCTCTGCCAAAGGCGAACCGACCGGGCCGGCTTATCTGTTTGGTACACTTAAGCGGCTGTTTCCAGCTCTGCAGATGACAGCAGGACATTCGCCAGAAACGCCAGAACAGCTGGAAACGACAGAGGATATAAAGCAGCTGCTTCTGCAGCTGATCAAACGGCCACAGACGATGGCACTGACAGCCGGTGAAAAAGAAGTTGTCCGTCTTGCCTTACAGGTGCCGGAGGAAAAAGAGCGGCTTTTCAGGCTTCTGGAAGCGGCCGGGCAGACCGCACATACGGACGCAATCAGCGGTGCCGTGGCGCGTGCGCTGTATGGTGAGCAGCTGATGAACAGTGTGTCACGTATCGAGCGCTATGCGGCCTGTGCCTATGCACATTTTCTGCAGTACGGCTTAAGGGTCACCGAGCGGGAGGAATACAGCTTCCGGCCGGTGGATCTTGGTATTATCCTTCATGCCTGCATGGAGCTTTTCGGCCGGCTGGCAAAAAAGGAGGGTTATACCTTAAAAACGGTGCCAAAAGAGCGTGAAAATGCGCTGATCTCCCAGTGCCTTACGGAAGTTATGGAAGAGTACGGCAATCAGGTGCTGCTTTCCTCCGCCAGAAACCGCTATATGGCAAAGCGGATCGAAAAGCTTTTACGGCGCAGTCTCTGGGCGATCAGGGAAGAACTGAAGGACAGTGATTTTGAACCGGCCGGCTTCGAGATCAGTTTCGACAGCAAGAGCTTTCTGGAAAGCATGTGTCTTACACTGTCGGAGAACGGCCGGATGTATCTGCGCGGCAAGATCGACCGTATGGATCTGTATGAGGATCACGATCAGGTGATGGTGCGGATCGTGGATTACAAATCGGGAAGCAAAAGCTTTTCTCTGGAGGATTTCTACTATGGTCTGCAGCTGCAGCTGATCCTGTATATGAAGGCCGCACTGGAGATCGAAAAAGGGCAGCATCCGGGGAAACAGACGGTTCCTGCGGCCATGCTGTATTATCAGATGCAGGATCCTCTGATCGAGGCGAAAGAAGGCGATGCACCGGAAGAACTGCGGTTGAAAAAGATGAAGATGAGCGGTCTGGTTTCCTCGGACGAAAAGATCTACAGCCATCTGGATAACCGTCTGGAAGCCGGAACAAAGTCCCGGATGCTGCCGCTGGAGCGAAAAAAGGATGGTACCTTAAGCGCCAGATCCGCTGCGGTGGACGAAGAACAGTTTCAGGCGCTGACAGCATACGCTGTGAAAAAGGCCGGACAGATCGGTAAGGAGATACTCGAAGGCCATGCGGCCAAAAATCCCTGCAGACAGGGAGAACGCACTGCCTGCGATCTGTGTGCCTACACAGAGGTGTGCGGTTTTGATACGCGGCTTTCGGGCTGTGGTTTCCGGCCGCTGAAAAAACAGAATGCTGACTGGTTGTGGCAGGAGATCCTGGAGGGAAGGATCTACTAAAGAAGAAAAGGAAGACAGTGACAGTGAAGTGGACAGATGAACAGCAACAGGTAATAGATCTGCGGGACAAGAATATTCTTGTCAGCGCGGCAGCAGGATCGGGAAAGACAGCGGTGCTGGTTGAGAGAATTCTGCAGCTGATCAGTGAGGGAGAGCATCCTTTGGATGTGGATGAGCTTTTAGTCGTGACGTTTACAAGAGCCGCGGCTTCCCAGATGAAAGACAGACTTTTGAAAGCTCTGGAAGAAAAACTGGAGACAGACCCGGAAAATGCCCATCTGCAAAAGCAGACGACACTGATCCATCATGCGCAGATCACGACGATCGACGGCTTTTGTTCCTATGTGATCCGCAGCTATTTTGAACAGATCGACCTGGATCCGGGGGCCAGAGTGGCCGATGAGGGCGAACAGAAGCTTCTGATGCAGGATGCGCTGGCACAGACGCTGGAAGAAGCCTACGAAAAACAGGATGCGGATTTTCTTATGCTTGCAGAGGCACTGGACAGTGGAAAGAGTGATGCAGGGCTCGAAGAGGCCGTGCAGAAGCTGTATCTTCTGTCACAGAGCCATCCCTGGCCCGACGTATGGCTGGATGCCTGCCTTTTGCCCTATGAGATGGCGGATGCCAGGAAAGCGGAGCATATGCCCTGGCTTACCGGAGTAAGAGAGGTGACAAAAGCGCTTCTTATGGAAGCGATGGAGGCCAACCGGAGAGCACTTTTACTGGCACAGTCTGCGCATGGCCCGGTACAGTATGTGGAAGCACTGGAAAGCGACAGAGTGTATATGGAGCAGATCCTGCAGGCAAAAGGCTATACGGCGATCAGAGAGCTTTTGCTCGGCTACCGGCCGAAAGCGCTGTCCTCCAAAAAGGTGGCGGATGTGCAGGAAGAAAAGAAGCTGCAGGTACAGAAAGAAAGGGCAAAGACCAAGGAGATCCTGCAGGAAAAGCTGGCAAAAGCCTATTACAGCGATTCCCTGGAAGATATCGTGAGGAAAATGCATCAGATGCTGCCTGTGATCCGCGGACTTGCCGCGCTGACAAAGCGGTTTGCGGAAGTTTTTGGGCAGCAGAAGCGGGAAAAGAATCTTCTGGACTTTAATGATGTGGAACATATGGCCCTGCAGGTGCTTCTGACCAGACGGGAGGATGGAAGTGAGATTCCCACCGAGGCGGCAAAAGAGCTGTCAGAGCGTTATGCCCAGATCATGATCGATGAATATCAGGATTCCAATCTGGTGCAGGAAAAGATCCTGACGGCTGTCAGCCGGGAGCGTTGCGGCGTTCACAACCTGTTTATGGTCGGCGATGTCAAACAGAGTATTTACAAGTTCCGTCTGGCAAGGCCAGAGCTTTTTATGGAAAAATACGAGACCTACAGCCTGACGGACGGGGATCTCAGAAGAGTAGATCTGCATAAGAATTTCCGCAGCAGAAACGAAGTGATCGACAGTGTAAACTGTCTGTTTTCCCGGATCATGACCCGGTCACTGGGAAAGATCGCCTACGATCCGTCGGTCTATCTGTATCCCGGTGCCGTCTGGCCTGAGGAGGAGACAGATACAAAGAGCGAGCTTCTGATGATCGAAAAAGATACAGAGGATGCCAGAGAGCTTGGTTCTGCCAGAGAGCTGGAGGCTGTTTTAGTGGCGGACAGGATCAGCCGTATGGTGGGACAGGAATGGATCACAGACGAAACGACAGGAAAACGCCGGACTGTACGTTACGGCGATATCGTGATATTGCTGCGCAGTATCCGCGGCTGGTCCGAAGTGTTTGCCCGTGTGCTCAAGGAGAGAAAGATTCCTTCGCTGAGTATTTCGCGTGTCGGGTATTTCAGTGCACCGGAGGTCGTGGTTGTTTTGCAGTATCTGCGCCTTCTGGACAATCCGAGACAGGAAATGCCTCTGACAGCTGTACTGACCTCGGCGATAGGAAAGCTCTCCAGTGAGGAAATGGCCAAAATCAGGATCAGTGCACCCGACCAGCCGCTGTATCGTTCTGCAAGAACCTATGCACAAGGCAAAGAGGCAGAGCCTGAGCTGGCAGAAAAACTGACGTCCTTCTGGGAAATTTATGATATATTGCGTGAAAAAATCTCGTATATATCCGTGCGGGAGCTTCTGACAAACCTGTACGAGCTTACCGGCTATCTGGAATGGGTGAGTGCGATGCCTGCGGGAGAACAGCGGCGGGCTAATCTTTTCATGCTGGTGGAAAAAGCCGGAGAATACGAAAAGAGCAGCTACAGCGGTCTGTTTCATTTCCTGCGCTATATAGACAGTCTTAAGAAATACGAGGTGGATTTCGGAGAAGCCCAGGTGACGGAAAGGGAAACAGACATGGTGCGTATCATGAGTATTCATAACAGCAAGGGTCTGGAATTTCCTGTGACGATCGTAGCGGGGCTGGGTAAAAGCTTTAATATGACAGACGCAAGGCAGCGGGTAACTCTGCATGCGGAGTATGGAATCGGTATGCCCTGCATCCATCCGGAGGAAAGAACGGTGGAGGAAACGCTGTATCATAAAGTGCTGCAGAATACGCAGCGGGAGGAGACGCTCGGGGAAGAGCTTCGTGTACTGTATGTTGCCCTGACCCGTGCCAAACAGAAGCTGATCCTTACCGGAACCGTATCGTCAGCAGACAAAAAGCTGACAGAGATCATGCAGAGCGTGCGGGAAAAAGAAGCGCCGCTTTCCTACGGCAGACTGCTCTTTGCCTCCTCGTATATGGACTGGATCCTTGAGGCACTCGGCGGAAGCCATGAACTGGCTGAACTGGCAGCCCAAAGAGGTATACAGGGGCACAGTGAATACAGAGAGCATACGCTTCCGACAGGAAATTTCCGGATTTCGATTCTGTCCGTACCCGATCTTGTGGCAGCCGAGATGACCCGACAGCTGCAGCAGAAAGCTCTGGAAGAAGAGATCATTTCTCTGGATACGGAAAAAACATATGATATAAATACGAGAAAATATCTCGAGAAAATATCCGGCTATACCTATCCATATCAGGACAGTGCCGACATGCCGTCAAAACTCAGTGTTTCTGAACTGAAGCTGAAAGCCTACGAGGAAGAACAGGGGCACAGCCTGTATGAGGAACCGGAGGTGATCCCGTATGTGCCTGCCTTTATGCAGGGCAGCCGCCAGACGGCCAGTCAGGGGGCATTGCGGGGAACCGCGTACCACCGCATGATGGAATGTATCGATTATGCGGCATATGCTGCCGGTGTGGGAATAAAAGAACAGATGGAAAATCTGGTGAGTACCGGGATGCTTGGCAGCGAGGATGCTGCGATGCTTAAGGCAGAGGATTTTAACTGGTTTATGGAAAGTGCACTGGGTCGTGAAATGGCAGCTGCTGACAGCCGGGGAGCACTGTACAGAGAGCAGCAGTTTTTCCTGACAGTGCCGGCGGACGAAGTGGACGAACGCTTCAGGGAAAGTGGCGAGACTGTCCTGATCCAGGGTATCATAGATGCCTATTATGAAACGGAAGAGGGTCTGGTGCTGGTAGATTACAAGACAGACCGGGTTATGCGAAAGGACGGGCAGGATCTGGTGGAAAAATACCGTGTTCAGCTCAGGTATTATGCCAGGGCACTGTCCCGGCTGACCGGGAAAAAGGTCGTGCGCCAGCTGATCTGTTCTTTTGCCCTGCGGGATGTGTTGCCGGTGTAGGAAAAAAGAAGTATACTTGCTTATACAGGTGTGCCAAAATGGGTGCAGACAAAAAACGGGAAAGGACAGGACGTTCGCAGTAACAGTATGATCACATTAAAAGAAATTGCACAGATGGCCGGTGTGTCGCGTGGAACGGTGGATCGTGTTCTCAATCACCGCGGCGGTGTCAGTGAAGAAACGGCCAGAAAGGTACAGGCGATCGTGGATTCGGTAGGCTATGTGCCAAACAGTATCGGCAGAACGCTGGCGATCAGCCGTAAAAATATAAGGCTCGGCTATCTGATCTTTCAGGGAACAACAGCCAACCCCTTTTTTACGGAAGTACTGCGCGGGGTAGAAGAAAAAGAGAATGAGCTGAAAAGCTTCGGAGTGACGGTGCTAAAGGCGTCAAGCAGTATAGAAGATGAAACCGGAGCCGGACAGATCGAAAAGATCGACCGTATGGTGGCCGAGGGCGTCCAGGGACTGGCTATCACCCCCTTTGGCCACCCGGCAGTGGCCAAAAGGCTGAAAGAGCTTTCTGCCGCAGGAATCCCGGTGGTCACGGTAAATTCAGACCTCGAGGATTCCGACAGGCTCTGCTATGTAGGCAGTGACTATAAAAAGGCCGGAGAAGTGGCCGGTGGACTGATGGGACTCTTTCATCCGCAGGGGGGAAAGGTCGGGATCATCAGTGGTTCGCCTATGGTCACCTGCCATGTAGAACGGGAAAAGGGATTTCAGGAAATTTTACAGAAAAGATATCCGGGACTGACGATCGAAGCAGCCGCAGCCAATCAGGATGATGACTTTATCAGCTTTGACGTGACAAGGCAGATGCTGGCGGCCCATCCGGAGATTACGGGACTGTATATTGTCGCCGGTGGCGTTTACGGTGCCTGCAGGGCTGTCTGTGCTGCCGGACGGCAGGACAGCATGGCCGTGATCAGCCACGATAAGGCAGAGTCTACGCTTCGGATGCTTAAGGACGGCATCTTAAATGCTACGATCGGTCAGGAGGCTGAGCGGCAGGGCAGCGAGCCCCTGCAGATACTGTATGATTATTTGAGCAGCGGTACATTGCCGGCACAGGATGTGGTACATACCTGTCTGGATATCTGTATACGCGAAACGATTGCATAGGAGAAATGATATGGAATTGACCAGTGAATGTATGCGTTGCCTTCTGGATCGCAGAGGAAGAGAGATCGAATCTTTTACAGACGAAAAGAAAAAGGCCGACTATTTCCGGGAGATTGCCGGAATTGTTGCCACACAGGGGGACAAAGAGTCCGCACCCTGTCTGTCGGTGCAGATGCGAAAAGCCTATGAGTGCTACTTTGGAAAAAAACAGGACTTTACAGAGATCAAGCGGTATTATAACGATCTGATGCTTTCCATGGAAAATGAGTTCCTGAACCGTATAAAGGCATCAGATGATCCGGTGCGCACAGCGCTTGTGTTTGCCCAGACCGCCAATTATATTGATTTTGGCACGGGGAACACAATTGAAAAGGAGCAGCTTCTGGATCTGTTTTCCAGGGCGGACCCCGAGAGCATTGATGCAGAAGAGTATGTTCATTTTATCAGGGAGATGGACAATGCCGGGCGCATGGTGCTTCTGGCAGATAACTGTGGGGAGATCGTTCTGGACAAGCTGCTTCTGATGACATTAAAAGAAAGGTGGCCGAAGATTTCTTATGTGATGATGGTCCGCGGCGAACCGGTGTCTAACGATGTGACCAGAGAAGATGCGCTGCAGGTCGGCGCAGACCAGGTGGCAGAGATCATGGATAACGGAACCGATATCGGAGGTACAGCACCCGCGCATGTACCGGAAGCTGTACGGGAATTTCTCTCCCGGACGGACGTGATCCTGGCAAAGGGCATGGGAAATTTCGAAACAGCCTACGGCTACGGCTGGCCAATCTACTACATCTTCCTTTGCAAATGTCCGCTGTTTATGCGGCGGTTTAACAAACCAAAATACGGCGGGATGTTCATCCATGAATCCCGCGTAGAAGAAGCGTGCCACGGATAAGGCACGCTTTTTCACATAACTACGCAGGAGAAGCTGTCATAAAGGGATTGACAAAACTTGGGGAAAAGGATATAGTAAATAAGACGAATAAAATAGTTAATAACTTTAGCATTATAAATTATGCATTTCTGATCAGAGTTCGTCATCAGGTGTTATCATTTCAAATTTAACAGTCGTTATGTATTTCAAAACGAAAATCAAAACAGAACAGGGAGATCTGTGGGACAGAAGGACAAAGGCTTTGTAGGAAACATATCACTGCAATTGCCTTTTTGTGATAAAAACATAAAATTAAAACTGCCTTTTTGTGAGAAAATACATTGAATAAAACTGCCTTTTGTGAGTATAATAGTATTGTAAAGAGAAATGTTGTGCGAGAGGATGGCAACAAATGAAGCGAAAAATTTATGATCGATTATTAGAATGGAAAGAAAAAGATCAGGGGAGTTGTGCGCTGTTATTGGATGGAGCGCGTCGTGTAGGAAAAAGCTATATTGCAGAATTATTTGGAAGAACAGAATATAGAAGTTATTTGTTAATTGATTTTGCACACCTGCCAGAAGAGGTACGTGATATATTTGAAAATGATATAGATGATTTTGATATGTTTTTTCATAAATTATCGGCATATTATAGAAAAATTCTTTATAACAGAGAATCACTTATCATTTTTGATGAAGTGCAAAGATATCCACAGGCGAGAGAATTGATAAAATACTTAGTGAAAGACGCACGATATGATTACCTGGAAACTGGTTCATTAATATCGTTAAAGGTAAATATTGAAAATATTGTGATACCGTCTGAAGAAGAACATGTGGAAATGTATCCACTGGATTTTGAGGAATTTTTGTGGGCAATGGGAGATGAAACGACAGTCCCTTATTTACGAGAATGTTTTGAAAAGGTGCAACCATTAGGTCAGGCAATTCACAGAAGAGTAATGAATGATTTCAGACAATATATTTTAACAGGAGGCATGCCACAGGTAGTAGATGCTTACAGAAAGACAAAAAACTTTGAAGATGCAGACCGGATTAAAAAAAGAATTCTTACACTGTATCGCCAGGATATCACAAAATTTGCAAGAGGTTACGAAGCAAAGGTATTATCAATCTTTGATGAGCTACCATCGCAATTATCAAAAACTGAAAAAAAATATAAACTCTCCGGGATTAGTAAAGGGGCCAGATTTCGAGAGTATGAAAATGCTTTTATGTGGCTTGCAGAGGCAATGGTAGTAAATAATTGTTACAATGCTACAGAACCGACCGTTGGTTTGGCAATGAGTGAGGAACATACGACCAGAAAGTGTTATATGGCAGATACAGGGCTTTTAGTGACGCATTCCTTTATGGATGATAAATTTACAGATAATGAATTGTACAGAGATATTTTACTGGACCGATTACATGTGAATGAAGGAATGCTGATGGAAAATATTGTGGCACAGGAGCTGAGATCAAGTGGTCACAAACTTTTCTTTTACTCCAGATCAGATACGAATAATCGTAAAAATAATATGGAAATTGATTTTCTGATTCGTGAAAAAAGAAAAATATGTCCAATCGAAGTGAAGTCTGGAACATACAGAAAACACTCATCATTAGATAAATTCAGAAGTAAATTTAAAGGGAAAATTGGACAGGCATATATTTTATATACAAAAGATGTTCTTATAAAAGAAAATGTAATACATCTTCCGTTGTATATGGCGATGTTTTTATGACAATTTTAAGAGATTATGGAAAATAAGAATATGTGTGATGTATTAGATGTTGTAGAAAATCGAGGCCATGCAGAAGCTGTGTCAAAGATCGTGACTTTATTATATGGTCAGGGATATATGGTAAAGAAGATTGCGAGGATGACAGGGGAGACGGAAGAGACAGTAGAAGATATTCTGCATTTGTTGTGATAAAAACAGGCTGTCTGGAAAGCAGTAGGAAAAACGTGTATATCCCGTCAGATTCCGGGCATACTCCTTACAGATCACAGGACAAAGGAGTGAATCACATGAGCAGACAAAAGGAAATCCCGGATCTGGATACGCTGTCCCGGGAAGAAAAGATGAAATATGAGATCGCCGGGGAGCTCGGCCTTCTGGACCGTGTGCTGGAGGACGGCTGGAAAACGCTGTCTGCCAAGGAAACCGGCCGGATCGGCGGTCTGGTCACCCGCAGAAAGCGTGAGGAAAAGAGCAGACAGGCCCACAGCGAGAGCATGAAAGATACGACCGACCGGATGCAGTAAGACCAAAGACTTACTCCCGCAGACAGCTGCGGATCCATGCGTCGGCAAGGATCTGGTTACCGGCGGGCGTCAGATGGATGCCGTCGGTTGTGACAGCGGCTGTGCCCAGGCGGTCGATGGCTGCCTGTAACGCCTCTTGCAGAGGGATATAGACAGCGTCGCAGGCCGCAGCGTATGCCTGAAGGATCTGCTGTTCCTGTAAAAGCAGTGGCAGCAGATGACTGTGGCTGTCCGGCGGCGTGAATAAAAAGGGCTCCATGACAAAGAGCCTTTGGGGTGCGGCGACCGTGAGACGGTCAAGCAGTGCCCACACAGACGGAGCAAAGGCTGTCGTGATCCAGCCGGGATCGGTATAGTAAGCGACAGGCAGATCATTGACGCCGATCAGCATGGTGATCGTGTCAAAGGAAGACAGATCCGTCATCCGCTGTACCAGCCGCCAGAGTGCGGCACTGGTAAAGCCGTCCTGCCCCCGGTTGACAATATGGGCCGAAGAAAAAGCCTCCGCTTCGCTGATCTTTCGTACAAAACCGTTCCCCAACAGGCGGGGATCCGCTTCCCAGAGATGTCCGGCGTCAGTGATACTGTCGCCGAGAAAAAGACAGTGTTGTCCAGTCATAGCTGTCCTCCCTTCGAATCATTTCCTGTATTATAGCATAAAATATGCTTTCATTGACAAAGCCGACATATCGTTATATACTTAAGCCCGTGCAAAAAAATATTATAATACTGGGGGAGCCGCAAGGCTGAGAGAATAAAGATTCGACCCTTTGTACCTGATCTGGGTAATACCGGCGTAGGGAAGTATTTCAACCATTAAATCAATATACAGAGGATATGACCGAGATACTTTCTTTTACCAAGGAAAGTATTTTTTTTGCCTTAGCAGATAAAAGAAAGCTCCGGTGGAGGTTTCTTTTACTTACGCGAGCAACGAGCCAAAGCCTGTGCTTGCACAAGGCCTTGGCGACTGCCGCGAAAACCATGAGAAACTCGCGAAGTGTGTTTCTCATGGTTGCCTTAGCATGTAAAAGAGGAGGAAATGACTATGGAAAACAATTGCTGCAGCGGCTGCAACAGACCGGATCTGCCATGGGCCGGAAGAGGCACATCTCTGCCAATCTCCGGATGCCGTTTTTCCCTGTATCCGATGTGCGATCAGTTTATCGATCTGATCGTAGGATCTTTGGAGAAAACCGATACATCCTATGTATGGAGCGAGTCAGATGCTTTATCTACGGTATACCGTGGAAAGCTTGCGTATGTCGCAGATGCAGTGAAAGCACTGTTTATCAACGCTTACCGCGAGGGTGTACATATGGCTCTGGAAGGACAGTTCTCCAAGGGCTGCCCGGGCGACAGCGACGGTGACAGCGTGCTGGGAAAAGAGGGAGAAGCACCGAACAAAGCGAAGGTGCAGGATATCCATTTCCCGGTACACTGTAAGCTTGCTCTGTATCCGATGGGTACAGGTGACTATATCGACGATATCGCAAAGGTATGGTATATGGCCGAGGACAGAGGCCTTCAGCCGAAAACGATCCATTATGCGACCCGTATTGAGGGAGATGTCCATGAGGTGATGGATTATCTGACGGATGTCTGCACACTGATGGAAAAGAGCGTGCCCCATTATATTTTACATTTTACAATGAACTGTAACAGTCCGACAGTGGAGGAGTAAGAAGATGAAAGAAAAGAAAAATACATGGCAGTTAAATGAAATTATCCTGATCGCAATGATCTGTATCGTATTTGGTGTGGTATATCTGGGTGCTGTTTACGGCGCATCCTTTATCTCTGCAGCACTGGCAGCCACAGGCCTTAGCCAGCTGGGCAATGAGATCCTGTTTGGTGTATGGTTTATGGCGGCAACACTGGCCGGCTATATTCTGCAGAAGCCGGGTGTGGCTGTTGTAGCTGAAGTTATCGCCGCTGTGATCGAAGTTCTGCTGGGCAACTGGTTCGGACCGATGGTGATCGTGGCCGGTATCATTCAGGGTGCCGGTGCGGAGATCGTCTTTGCCGCCAACAAATACCGCAAGTTTGACGGCGCTGTGATGTATATCGCATCTGCCGGCGCCTGCATCACCAGCTTTGCCTGGAGCTTTGTCCGTTCCGGATACGGCAAGCTGTCGGTTCCGGTGCTGATCCTGTTCTTTGTGATCCGTCTGGTAAGTTCTTTAATCTTCTCCGGTTTCATCTGCAAGATGATCGGTGACGGACTGGCTAAGACCGGCCTGTTAAAGGGATATGAATTAGGTAGAAAATAATGAAAATGGATGAGATATTAACCTGTAAGGACCTGAGTTTTTCCTATGGCATGGAAGAAAAAAAGGTCTTTCAACAGCTGTCGCTTTCTGTAAAACGTGGAGAGGTCGTGCTGCTTATGGGTCCATCCGGCTGCGGAAAAAGTACACTGGCTTATTGTTTAAGTGGACTGTATCCGCAATATTCAGGAGAAATGTCGGGAGAGATTCTTTTAGAGGGAGAATCTCTCTCTTCTTTTGGGGCGGCGGCACGTTCCAAGAAACTGTCCATCCTGTTCCAGAATCCGGATGACCAGTTCTGTATGAGCCGGGTCGATCAGGAAGTCCTGTTTGCACTGGAAAATATCAATTATGAAGGAGATCTGGTGGCACGCACGCAGGAAATCCTGCAAAAGATCAGTCTGGAGCAGGAAATGCATACGCAGATCCAGAAGCTCTCTGGTGGTATGAAACAGAAGCTGGCACTGGGCACGGCACTGGCCACGGGTGCAGAAATGCTGATTTTAGATGAGCCCTTTGCCAATCTTGACCCGGCGTCTTGCAAAAGTCTGGCCAAAATGCTGAGGGAAGTGAATGCAGAGGGTATGACTTTACTGATCGTGGATCATAAGTTGGACTGGTGGAAGCCTTTCTTAAGCCGTGTTGTATTGATGCGGACAGAGGGTAATCTGGATGAAACGAGCATATATCCCGCAGAGCTTTTCAACAGCCGGGAAAAATTTGAGCACCTGGGGCTTTTTTATGCTGATGCAAAAGAAGGCTCTTATCTGGATGATATAAAAAAGCCGGAGGTCTTACCGGCAGCAGAGGTCATTTTGCAGGCGCAGGATGTAGCCCTTTACCATGACCGGAAGCATTGCTTTATGGAGCATCTGTCATTTGCCATCCAAAAGGGCAGCGTGACGGCTCTGGTGGGCCGGTGCGGCAGTGGCAAAACAACACTTTTGTACGGTATGGCAGGAATATTGAAAACGAAAGGCGATCTGCAGAGCCGTGGAAAGATCGGTCTGGTCTTTCAGAATCCCAGATTTCAGTTTTTAAAGCTGACGATAGAGGAGGAAATCATGGAAACCCTCGCCATGCGGGAGGGAAAACAGGCAGATCCGGAAAGCATGAAGAAAGAAACAGAAGAAGCCCTGAAAAACTTCGGCCTGTGGGAATACAAAGCCTATTCGCCGTATGCGATCAGCCAGGGGCAACAGAGAAGACTGGCGCTGTTGTCGATGCTTTTGAGCAAGGCGGATATCATGCTGCTGGATGAGCCGACGTATGCCCAGGATGAAAAGTCGACGAAGTTTATTTTATCGCTGCTGGCTAAAAGGATCAAAGAGGGTCTGACGATGATCCTGGCAACCCATGACCTCGGGCTGGCCCAGGCGATCAGCAACCAGATCTTTCTGGTGGAAAACCGGCAGATCCGGGCACTTACGGACGAGGAAATGCGTGTATACAGAAAAGGAGCGGAAAATAATGAAGAGTTTGAATCCGGCATATAAAATGTTAAGCGTTATCGTGGCTTCTTTGATCTTATCCACAACTTTTCATATCCGTGTCAACCTTGTAGTGGCAGTGGCCTGTCTTCTGGTTACATTTCTGACACCGGGCATCAATCGTAAGGGACTTCTTCTGGCAATGGTGCCCTTTGGTATTGCGGCCCTTGGCATGTTTACAACGGGTCTGTTTTTTGGTGATCACGGAACAACGGCAGGTGTCGAGGTCAGCGCATTGGGCCAGAGAACACTGTATGCCAGCAATATGCAGACGGCCATGCAGCTGGCAAGCCGTATTCTGGCTTACGGGGGACTTGGTATGCTGTATGCGTTTACCACGGATGCCTTTGAGCTGGTCATGAGTCTGATGCAGCAGTTTAAGCTGCCACCAAAATTTGCCTATGGTATACTGGCGGCGTACCACTTTTTCCCGGTGGTCAAAGAAGAGTATGGTATCGTGGGCGCGTCTCTGAAGGTACGCGGCGTAAAAGCCGGATTTGCTTCGCCGAAACGGATCATCCCGATGCTTGTGCAGGCCATGGAGCGGTCGCAGAGTCTGGCCATGGCGATGGAGTCGAGGGGGTTTCAGAATGATGCCCCGCGTAAGGTGGCCTTTGAGACAAAGGTGCGCATCAGAGATTTTGTGTTCCTGATCGGACTGAATACAGGGATTATCTGCGGTCTTGTGTGGCTGTAAGCAGGGGCACATACAAAAAACGTAGTGAAATATTTAGATTTGTATTTGGAAAATGCCGTTGGAAGATACAACAGGAGAACATACATTTATGAATATACAGGATAACAAATACAAAAAAGTCAGGGAATGGGAGCAGCTGCAGCGGGAATATCCCACGATATCTCCCTTTGTTTTGCTGAAACTGAGCATGATCTGGCATGGAGTTGCCCTGACAGAACGGGCAATGGACCGGGTGCAGGCACCGGATTACTGCTTTGGCAAGCTGGAGCCTTTTGGACTGGCCGGTGGAAAAGAAGTAAAAAAAGTATATCCGGGAGCCATCCTTCTGCGGGATGCAACCTTTGTCCATATCAATTACGGGGAACCGTATGAGAATCCCTATATTGCCGATTATGATCCGGAAACAGGGTGCTTTCTGCTGCTGGAAGATGATCAGATGGTGGATGAGATCGATTTTGTCCCCCGACCGTCCTTTTACGGACAGGTGACGTCGAAGAAAACGCCGATGGAGGCGGTCGCACTGGCGAGGGCGCAGAAGCTGATCCTTACGGCTTTTCAGAAATGTCTGTTCTGGAAAGCCGGAGAGCAGTGCAGATACTGTGCTTTTTTCTCGGAGACAAAGACGGCAGAGGTGGACGAGCAGGATATTTTTGAGACGGTGCGGGAGGCTTTAAAAGAGCCGGGCCGTTATTCCCAGATCTATATTTCCGGTGGCTCGGATTATCGTGGCAGATATCCGTTTGAGGAAGAGATTGCGCGGTATGTCCGTATTCTGCATTCCATCGGTACACTGTTTGACGGCAGATTCCACAGTCAGCTGATGGCACCGGCCTACGAAAAAAAGGATGTACAGCGGCTGTATCAGGAGACGGGGCTGACAAGCTATTCTCCGAATATCGAAGTGATGGACAAGACGCTGTTTAAAAAGCTTTGTCCGGGCAAAGAAAGATGGATTGGGTACGATACGTGGATAAAGAGAACTCTCGATGCCGTGGATGTCTTTGGACCGGGGAATGTGTATACACAGGTGGTTGCCGGTGCAGAGCTGGCGAGACCGTATGGATTTACCAGTGTGGACGATGCGTTGCGCTCGAATCTGGAGGGATGTGACTTTTTTGCAAAACACGGAGTGGTCTGCCTGAGTACGATCTGGCGGCCACATAAACATGCAAAGCTTGGAATGCAGCCGATGCCACCGTTGTCCTACTATGTGCGTCTGACAAAAGAATTTTATGAGATAAGAAAAAGTTATGGTCTTGTGGCCGTGGATGATAACTATAAGCTCTGTGGCAATCATCCCGACAGCGACCTGGAAAGGATGGATCTGCCATGCAGGAAAAACTAAAGCCGGAAATGCTGCCGGACACTGTACAGAAGCTGCTGCAGGAAAAGGAGTGTCGCTTTTATCTGGCTTTTGCATCCGGTGACTGCTTTTACCTTGAAGAGATGTATAGTCCGGATCAGAAAAGGCTTCTGTACGGATTGCCAAAGGAATATTCGAAGCTTGGAGCCGCACTGGTCGATGCGATCTGGTTTACGCATCCGGTAAAAGTACTGCTGCACTGTGGACAGAAGCTGTATCAAAGTGAAGGAACTGTGTATAAATGTCATATTGCAGGTCCCCTGTTTTCCGCTCAGCTGCAGCGTGTCCGTAGCCGGGACAGCAAAGCGGATATCGCATCCTCATGGGAAATCCACACGAAAACATGGCAGCAGGTCAATGTGTCCACTTGCAAAAAAGAACTGCAGGCGGCATTACCGGAGCGGTATGGTGGTGTCCTTGAGGAGAGCCATCTGGATTTGAAACTCAGGTAAAAAAACGGAGGAGAAATATGTATTCTCTGGCAGATTTGGGTTGACAGATCTGCCAGAGGATGCTATTATACTATCGTATTATTCCATATTGCCTATGCAAGTGCTTCTGGTACTCGTACCAGTTGAAAGAGGGAATCAGGTGTAAGTCCTGAGCGATCCGGTCACTGTGAGCAGGGAGTGAAGCTCAAATATCCATTGTATGTCCTCAGCATATGAGAAGGAGAGCCTAGCGTTGATCTGTAAGTCAGGAAACCTGCTTGTGTAGTGAGGTTGAGACTTCCGAAGAAAGTTGAACAGCTATTCGATCCATATGGATCGTCTTAGATGTCTGCTTCTTTCGAGCAGGCATTATTTTTATGGAATATCCTGTATGTGATATTCACTTGGCCAATAGCCTCGAATACGGAATAAGAGATTAAACGGCTGGGTGGATACTCCGGATCGATATCAATGATCATCGTTTTTCCTCCGCAACAAAAATGATGATACTTCCTCTACATGATCTTGAACCGGGGTAGCCCGTCCTCCTTTTACACATCGCACACTGAACAGTTTCCGATATGGAGGCTGTATTTTTTTTGCAAATATGCTGCACCCCGGGCAGAAATTTTGGATTTCTTCCCGGGATGGCAACATATTTTCTATTTTTTGGAAGAATTTTGTATAAATTCTCGGTACTGTACAGGAGTATATCCCGTTTTTTTGCGGAATAACTGACTGAAATAGCGGGAGTCCGTATATCCTACGTTTGCGGCGACCTCGTATATTTTCAGATCAATATCCTTGAGGTATTTTTTGGATGCATTTATACGAATCGTGGTGATATAGTCTTTTAACGAAACAGTTTCAATA
The DNA here is from genome assembly GCA_019420465.1 of Lachnospiraceae bacterium. Taxonomy (GTDB): domain Bacteria; phylum Bacillota; class Clostridia; order Lachnospirales; family Lachnospiraceae; genus UBA11957. The sequence goes on along the minus strand of JAHZHB010000119.1, from coordinate 18,474 downwards.
TTTTTGAACAAGGTACTCAGATAGCAGGCAGACAGACCAATCTCACAGGCGATGGAATCCAGAGAAATCTCATGCGCATAGTTATCCTGAATATATTGTTTGGCTTTATCGATCAGCTTTCTGCTTTTACTGGTGCGCAGCTGTTCGATAGAGAAAATTACATCCTGAATATATTGCACCAGAATCATCTTCAGGTCATCAAGATTTGTACTGTTTTCTATTTTTCCTGCGATATCCGGATGAAACGGCAGTTCAGACTGAAATTCTTCATTCAGCGCGTTTGATAAATAGTAGTACAGTTCCAGAAATTTGTTTCTGGAAAGTGCCTGGCTGTCATGTAGCTGGAGCACATTGAGGTGATAAATATTCAGGTATTGCAGTGCACTTTGCAGATCGCACAGTTTTAAGTGCTTTAAAAGATCTTCCTGTATATATTTGAAGTTTGGAACCATAGGATTGTTTAAGCGCAGTTCGACATCGGTAATACATATAATTTCATTAAAACCGATATAGAAGGAGTACTTGCTGGCGGAAAAAGCATCCTTTACGGACTGGCGAAGTGCGCCAATCTGCTGCACAGTTGTAGACATCCCTATGGAGAATGGATTTTCATAACTGAAATCCAGATATTGCCGGATACGGTCAGCCAGTTCATAGCTTTGCTGATGCAGGATTTCCGGACGGTCATAGCTAGCTGAAAGAATCAGTGTAATGGAGGTTGCATCATAAAAATAGATGGATTTTATGGAAGTATCTATAAAAAGCCGGATCGTCTGAGCCAGCTTGGAAACATTCATAAAGTCCTTTTCTATTTCCTGCATGTTTTTTTCCTGAGATAACGAGACAAATACAGTTTGGTACAACGGATTTAAAATATCAATGTCAAACAGCTGAAAAACGGAGTCAATCGCAGTAAGATCCGTCTGATTATCCCGGATGATTTTGAAAAACCATTCCTGCATCATGGGCAGACAATCATGGATCTGCGCTTTCAGACGAAAATCTTTTGCTTCTGTGGCGGCTTCATCTTGCAGTATAGCAGAAACCTGCGCCAGCTGCTCGTAAAGCTCTTTGGCATTGATGGGCTTTAAAAGATAATGAAAAACATTATAACGAAAAGCCTTTTGTGCATAATGAAAATCATCATAACCGGACAGAAGGATAAGCTTTGTCTGCGGCATAGTTGTGCTCAGGGTTTCACAAAGATCCAGACCGTTGGATGAACCCATGCGAATATCTGTAATGACAAGATTTGGACGGGTCTCCCGGATGATTGTCAAAGCCTGTTCATTATTGGTTGCTGTACCGACAATTTTATGTGGAATATCAAAGCCGGAAATTATCTGTATGAGATGATGAATGATCAGCTGTTCATCATCCACTAAAACAATATGTAACATAAGATCATCCTTTCCTGTGTATGGATAAAACTACAGAACCTTTTTGGCAATACGGATGGTGGCAGTAACACCGCCGTCCGCGTTTTCTGTATAAAGCAGACTGCTGTTTTCTCCGTAACAGTTATACAGACGGTGAAATACATTCTGTATACAGTAAAAATTCACATTATCTTCTCTGTACAGTGTTTTCTGCCGGACAAGATAATTCAGCATTTCAATATCACTTCCAAAACCGTTATCAGCGACAGAGAGAATCAGATCGGTGTCTGTTTCTGAAATGCCGATGGTGATAATTCCTGTTTCATCCAGATCTTTAAAACCATGCAAGATGCAATTTTCCACTAGTGGCTGCAAAATCAGTTTGATGATCCGGTAATCCGGAATAACAGCAGGTACGTTAAGCCGTAATTCAATCTGGTTCGCATAACGAAACTTCTGAATCTGTATGTAGGAAATTACCTGTTCCAGTTCTTTTTGCAAAGAAATATAGTTGTTGCCGTTATTCAGACTGCTGCGCAAAAAATTGCCAAGACCGGTAGTCATTAAAGAGGCATGTTCGGTATCGCCGATAGAAATCAGCGCGTTGATGGATTCCAGCGTATTATAGATAAAATGTGGATTCATCTGGGACTGTAGTGCTGCCATTTCTGCCTGTTTGAATTTTAAAAGGGCATCCTCTCTGGACTTTATCAGAGCTTCATTTTTCTCAAGCATTTTGTTGTAGGTGTCATATAGCTGGCGGATTTCGGTACAGTTTGCAGCAGGAATCTTTTGACAGGTTTCCAGCTTTAGCATATGTTCGCAAAGCTGGTTTACCGGTGCAGAGATTCTCCGGCTGTTTTCCCGCGATAAAAGAGCGGCTGCTATCAAAACAAGGATAAATATAAGTAAGATCCACAGCAGATTCTGGAAGGTACTGCGATATAGTGCGCGGTTGTCAATAACACCTGTTACATGCCAGCCGTCTGTTATTACGGGATATGTCATAACAAGGTGTGAGAGGGAGGAGTGTTCCGGCTCCCCAGAGACAGCAGGCAGATCTGTTGTGGAAACATCTGCATCAACGTAAAGAGAAACAGTTGCCGTAGAAATAAAGGTATATCCTTTTTTACCAAAAGAAAGGGTTTTCAGATGTCGGATCATTTTTTCTACAGAAACATTGGCTTTTAAAACGCCCAGTATATGTTCCGGATTGCTGGTGTCGTATAAAACACGGGCAGCACACAGGGTGGGTTTTCGGAAATTATCATCGTCTGTAAACCAGTAGGTTTTACCTGTGCTGTCCAGTGTCTGCTGAAACCAGTCAGCATCAGATACACTCTCGGCAGAAAATATGGCGTTTCCATACTGCGAAGTGTCTGAAAAAGCTGGAAGAAAAGAGGCTTCCTCATAAGCAAAAATCTGCATGGAATCCAGAGATTTTTTAAACAGATCGACTGAAAACAGCTTTTCATTTATAGCGGTAAGCAGAGAGGCAGATGGTCTGGCGTATAGCTTTCGAAGATTTTTCTGCAGCTGGGAATTGCTGTGTGTCAGAGTGAGATAATCTTCGATCATCTGGGAATGGGTATTGATGTTGATTTGTGCCTGTTTTAGGGAATCCTGCATATTTTTCTTTTCATTATTCAGGGTTGTGGAAACATCTACGGCAGCCGTAAAAACACTGATCAGAATAGCCGCTGTCAGGATAAGATACATGTAGTTTTTGTACAGAATTTTTTCAAAGGGAAGCTGTCGCAAAATAAGATCTCCTTTTCAGAATGTTCTTAAAAATATTATAGACGATTCTATTTAGAAAGAAAGTGTTTTGGAGAAATTCGAAAGAAAACAAACAAAATAGAAAGATTACCACGTTTAAAAAAGAATGGAAATTATATAAGATGCAGTCACAAGGTGTTCGAACGCTGAAGAGAAACAGGAAGGAGGTCGGACAGAATATGTATCAGGAAACATATGATGTGATTGTTGCCGGTGGCGGTACAGCCGGAATTTCTGCGGCACTCAGCGCATCAAGAACCGATGCAAGAGTTTTGCTGATTGAGAAAAATGCATATGTGGGCGGAACCGCTGCTTCTGGTCTGCCATTCATTGATTTTTTCACCAGAAATGGTGTCCAGATCATACAGGGGCAGGCCCAGGAGCTGATGGAACGGCTGTATAAAGAAAAAGCTGCACTTGGACATATAAGGACCAGTGGTGGTCATTTGAATTCTGTGACCATGATAGATCCGGAATGGGTAAAAATTGTAGCAGAAGAGATGCTTCTGGAAAGTGGCTGTGATATATTGTACCATTCTTTTGTATGCGGTGCAGAAGTAGAAGAGAATGTGTTAAAAAAGATTCTTGTCGCCAATAAAAATGGTCTGACAAAATTTACAGCGGACTGTTTTATAGATGCAACCGGTGACGGGGATCTGGCCAATTTTGCAGGTGCAGAGTATAAGCTTGGCCGGGAAGAGGACGGGCTTTGTCAGGCGATGAGCCTTTTGTTTAAGCTGGGTGATGTTGATGTGGAAAAGGCAACGGGCCATTTTTCGGAAAATCCGATCATCGAGTGTCCCATTGGCGGAGATCACAAATACAATCTGCATATCAGTGGGAAACTGACAGAATGGAATGATATTATTTTACGGGATGGAATTTTCCCTCATAAGGATCATAATATCTGGGCCGGTACAATGCGGCAAAATGAACTGACCTATGTAAATACAATCCGGGTCAGTGGAAAAAACGGTGCAGATGCCTATGAGCTTTCGGAAGCAGAAATAGAGGGCAGAAGACAGTTGAAAAAGGTTGTCCGCTTTCTGACGGCAAATGTTCCGGGCATGGAGAAGGCACATATCACCAGTATTCCGAATGGTATTGGCATAAGAGAAACAAGAAGAATTGAGGGCGAATACGTTTTGAACAGTACAGATATCCTGCAGGGAAGAAAATTTGAGGACTGTATTGCGAAAAACGGATACTGCATAGATATTCACGATCCCAAAGGGAACGGATGGGGTGTTTCTTTTATTAAAAGTGAGGATGGCTGCTATGATATTCCCTATCGTTGCCTGATACCAAAAGAGACAGAGAATCTGTTAGTGGCGGGAAGATGTATTTCAACTACGGCAAAGGCTCTGGCCTCAACAAGAATTATGCCATCCTGCATGGCAATCGGTGAAGCCGCAGGTATGGCCGCAGCAATGGCAGCAGAAAAGCATATACGGCCTCGGACGGTAGATGTTCCGGTGTTAAGAAAAAAACTTAAAGAAAACGGAGCGAATGTATAAAGATAAAAGGGAGAAAAAAGATGAGAAAAAGAATGGTCAGTGCATTTTTGGCAATAGCGATGGTAGCAGGTCTGGTGGGATGTGGATCGACAGCATCCTCAGAGACAGGGTCGGCAGCAGGATCGGAACCGGTTGCTGAAGAAACAAAAACAAGTAGTACTGGAGATGAGATCGTACTGGAGTTTCCAAGCTGGCAGGCTACAGAACCGGGATTTCAGGAGTTCTGGGAGGAAGCTGTGGCTGAATTTGAAAACAGACATGAAAATGTCAGAATCAATCTGTATCAGGTACCTTTTGACAGTTATGTAGATACATTGACAACCTTATATGCGGCTGAGAATGCACCGCAGATCACACATATTCCGTCCAGATATGCTGCACAGTTTTCGGATATGGGATGGTTTGATTCTCTGAATGACAGGCTGGAAAAGACAGATATTCTGGACAGATGGAGCAGTCTGGAGGATGGCCTCAAAGTGGGGGATGATTACTATGGTGTTCTGTTGCTTGGAAATGGTTATTCGATGTACTACAACAAGCAGATGTTTGACGATGCTGGTATGGCAGTACCAACGGATATGGACTCTTTTATGCAGGCGGCAGAAAAGCTGACAGTGGACAAAGATGGCGATGGCGATCCGGATGTTTATGGATTTGGTGCATGCCAGGTAACTGATACGAATTTCTACAATGAAGCGACAACATTTGTTGTGGGTATGGGTGGAAAATGGTCGGACAATGGCGATCTGGCACCTATGACATCGCAGGAAACCGTGGATGCACTGAAGCTGTATCAGTCGTTGTTTGAGAATAACTATACACCGGTAGGTCTTTCTGTAGAGCAGAAACGGCAGTATTTCGTTGAGGGAAAAATGGCTATGATTTTTGATGGGCCGTGGGTGGCATCCCTGATTGAAAATGCAGCTGATGACATCAAGCCGAATCTTCTTGTTGCCTCTGTACCGTTTGAGACTACACCGGGTTCCATGAGTAACAGTCTGCATATCCCGGCTTCGATCAGCGACGAAGAGAAAGACCTTGTATGGGAATTTATCCAGATGGTAACGGAAGACGATTTCCAGAAGCTGTATATGGAAAAGGTGGGATCTCCGTCTCCGAGCAGCACGGCTATCGATGATAAGATTCTGGAAGAAAACCCGTTTATGGGGCAGTTTGTTGAGGATGCAGAAAAAGCACAGGAAATCCTTCCGTCCGGTTATGAAAAGGTTTATGGAGAGTTTACACAGTATATCATCGATGGTGTTATGACCATGGTAACAGAGCCGTATGCAGATGTTGAAGAGACATTGAAGGGAATGCAGGATAAGATTTCTACAGAACTGAAATAAGCAGGTGTGTAAAATGGCAAAAATGACCAGAAACAAAAAAAGTATCAGTGAAAAAAAGAATCACAGAATGGCTGTTTCGTTTGCATTACCGGCAGCAGTATTTTCTCTTACATTGATTATTTATCCACTGTTCACAACAATTAAACTGAGTTTTCAGAACATAAAGTTTATTGGCAGCAAAACAGATAATGTAAGTGCATTGACTGTGGATAACTACGGAAAACTGTTTTCGAATGCGGCGTTCTGGAGTGCCCTGTGGCGTTCGGTACTGTTTACTGCGATTGCCTTAACGATCTCTTTCCTGATTGGTCTGGGTCTGGCGCTTTTGCTGAACAAAAGATTTCGCTTTCAGAAACTGGTGCGTACGCTGATCCTGCTGGCATGGCCGATTCCGGGTGTAGTAGTAGGTCTGTTGTTTACCTGGCTGTTTGATGGTAACTACGGCATCCTGAATACGATTTTAAAATCGCTGCATCTGATCAGTCAGAATGTAAAATGGCTGTCGGGAGAAAAAACAGCAGTTGCTACGGTTATTACAGCAACCATATGGAAAAGTTATCCGTTTTTCACGCTGACTTTACTGGCTGGATTAAAGGGGATTTCGGGAGATTACTATGAGGCGGCATCTATTGACGGTGCAAATGCATGGCAGAAATTTAGAAATATCACGCTTCCGGCACTGCAGTCCATTATTGTGACGTCATTACTTCTGAATGGCTTATGGATTTTCAGAAATTATGATCTGGTGTATTCCATTACAGGTGGAGGACCGAATCAGGCTACAGAAACATTGCCGTTGTTACTGTATAATCAGGCGTTTAAATATTATAATATGGGCTATGCTTCCAGCATCGGCATTGTGAGCCTACTGGTTTGTTCCCTGTTTGTGATTCTGGCAATGCCGTCACTGAAAAAACAGTTTTATTGAAAGGGAGTGATAAGTGATGAAAGCTTTTCAGTCGAAACGAGTACGGCGTGCAGGTATGTATATGCTTATCATTCTCTCAGTGGTGATTCTTGCATTTCCCTTATACTGGATGCTGGTGACATCGCTGACACAGAGAAGTGCGCTGCTTGACAATGTCCGTGTATTGCCAAAGCTGTCACAGCTTACACTGGATAATTTCAAAAAAATCGTAGAATCACATCCCATACTGCAATGGTTTGGAAATTCGATTTTTGTAACGGCATTCAGCACAGTGATTGCAATTATTGTATCCACGATGGCAGCGTACAGTATGTCAAGATTTAAATACCGCTCCACCAATTTTCTGGGCTTCTTTTTACTGGTGGTGCGTATGCTTCCAGAAACACTGCTGATCGTACCGTTGTATATGATGTTTACCAATATGAAGATGATCAATAACTTTGCATCTTTGATCATCAGCAATATTACTTTCATTATTCCTTTTGCCACATGGATGATGAAAGGCTATCTGGACAGTATTCCGATTACGCTGGAGGAATCCGCAAGAATTGACGGATGCAGCCGGATACAGGCGGTCCGTAAGGTTGTTGTTCCGTTAGTTACACCGGGTATTGCTGCTACGGCAACGTATTCGGCAATTCTTGGCTGGAGCGAGTTCCTGTTTGCAAGGACATTTATCACGAAACCGGAGAAATGGACAATGACCGTAGGTATTTCCTCCTTAAAGGGAGAATACACCATTATCTGGGGGGAAATAATGGCTGCAGCTGCTATTTCCATCATCCCTATAGCGCTGGTATTTATATTCCTGGAAAAATATATGGTGGCTGGCGTGACAGCGGGCGCTGTCAAAGGATAATATGGCAGGGGGAGTGAATTCTCCCCCTTTTTGCCATAAATCATGATCAGGGAGCCGTAAAAGCCTTGACAAGTGCGCGATCCTGCGTTTATGATAGAGCTTACGAAAAGGTAATGAGAAAGAGGAGTACGCGATTATCCGCCGCCAGAGAGGGAGCCCCGCAGGCTGAGAGAGTTCCCGGGAGAGGAGATCCGGAAGGTAGCTTTTGAACCGGCCCGCTGAACTGTACAGTGTTGCGAAAGGTAAGCGGACACGTCTGATCCACGTTACAGGATAATGAGGATGTATACACATCGAATAAAGGTGGTACAGCGGTTAAGATTCGCCCTTTGCTTTGATATAAGCAGAGGGCTTTTATTTTTCTGCGAGAACTGCGCTGGCAGTTTTTGTACTGCTTTACAGATACCAGAAAACAAAAAGGAGAATCACCATGAGCAAAGAACTTGCAAAGACCTATGATCCGAAGGGGATCGAAGAGCGTCTGTATCAGAAATGGGTAGACGGCGGCTATTTCCATGCCAAAGTCAATCCGGATAAGAAACCATTCACCATCGTTATGCCGCCGCCGAACGTTACCGGCCAGCTGCATATGGGCCATGCCCTTGACAACACCATGCAGGATATCCTGATCCGTTTCAAACGTATGCAGGGATACGAAGCACTGTGGCAGCCGGGTACAGACCATGCAGCGATCGCTACAGAGGTCAAGGTCATCGACAAGCTGAAAAAGATGGGCATTGACAAAAACGATATCGGCCGTGAGAAATTCCTAGAATACTGCTGGGAGTGGAAAAACGAATACGGCAACAAGATCATCAATCAGCTGAAAAAGATGGGTTCTTCTGCTGACTGGGACAGAGAGCGTTTTACCATGGACGAGGGCTGTTCCCGTGCCGTTGAAGAAGTCTTTATGAAACTGTATAAGAAAGGCTACATCTACAAAGGTTCCCGTATCATCAACTGGTGTCCGGTATGCCAGACATCCATCTCCGATGCCGAGGTAGAGCATGAGGAGCAGGCCGGACATTTCTGGCATATCAACTACCCGATCGTCGGTGAGGAAGGCCGTTTTGTAGAGATCGCCACAACCCGTCCGGAGACACTGCTCGGTGATACTGCTGTCGCTGTCAATCCGGAGGATGAGCGTTATAAGGATCTGATCGGCAAGATGCTGAAGCTGCCGCTGACAGACAGAGAGATCCCGGTGATCGCTGATGAATATGTAGACAAAGAGTTCGGTACCGGCTGCGTAAAGATCACACCGGCCCATGACCCGAACGACTTTGAGGTCGGCAAGCGCCACAACCTCGAAGAGATCAATATCTTAAATGATGACGGTACGATCAACAGTCTGGGCGGCAAATATGCCGGTATGGACCGTTATGAGGCCAGAAAAGCCATGGTCGCTGATCTTGAGGCACAGGGCCTTTTGGTACGTGTGGAAGGTCATGTGCATAATGTTGGTACCCATGACCGCTGCCATACGACGGTAGAGCCGATGATCAAGCCGCAGTGGTTCGTCCGCATGAAAGAGATGGGCGAGGCTGCGCTTAAGGTTGTCAAAACAGACGATCTGAACTTTGTACCGGAGAGCTTTGAAAAGACATACACACACTGGCTTGAAAATATCCGTGACTGGTGTATTTCCCGTCAGCTGTGGTGGGGACACCGTATCCCGGCTTACTACTGTGATGAGTGCGGGGAAGTCGTTGTCAATATCGGTATGCCGGATAAATGCCCGAAATGTGGCTGCACACATCTGACACAGGATGAAGATACACTGGATACCTGGTTCTCCTCCGCACTGTGGCCGTTCTCCACACTTGGCTGGCCGGAAAAGACACCGGAGTATGAGTACTTCTATCCGACGGATGTTCTGGTTACCGGATACGATATCATCTTCTTCTGGGTTATCCGTATGGTATTTTCCGCTCTGGAGCAGACCGGAAAGTCGCCGTTTAAGCACGTTCTGATCCACGGTCTGGTACGTGATTCCCAGGGCCGCAAGATGAGCAAATCTCTCGGAAACGGTATCGATCCGCTGGAAGTTATCGACAAATACGGTGCAGATGCCCTGCGTCTGACCCTGATCACAGGTAACGCTCCGGGAAATGATATGCGTTTCTACTGGGAGCGTGTAGAGGCAAGCCGTAACTTTGCCAACAAGGTATGGAATGCTTCCCGTTTCATCATGATGAATATGGGAGATACAGCACCGGAAAAACCGGCTACAGAGGACTTGAAGCCGGCAGACCGTTGGATCTTATCTGAGTTAAACGACCTGATCGGTGACGTAACCGCCAATATGGAGAAGTTTGAGCTTGGTATCGCTGTACAGAAGATCTTCGACTTTATCTGGGATGAATTCTGTGACTGGTATATCGAGATGGCAAAGAGCCGTCTGTTTGACAAGGAAAAGAATCCCACAGATGCCAATGCAGCGCTGTGGACACTGACTCATGTACTGTCAGAGGCCTTAAAGCTTCTGCATCCGTATATGCCGTTTATCACAGAAGAGATCTACTGTACACTGCATCCGGAAGCTGAAACGATCATGATCGAGAGCTGGCCGGTTACCGATGATGCGATGCATTTTGAGGCAGAGGTTTCCTTCATCAACCATGTCAAAGAGATGGTACGTGGTATCCGTAACACACGTAACGAGATGAATGTACCGCAGAACAAAAAGACCCATGTCTTTATTGTGACAGCAGATGCATCTTTACGTGAATATTTCTCACAGTATACAGACGTATACGAGAAGCTTGCTTTCGCAGGCAGCGTCACCGTACAGGCAGACAAGACAGGTATCGGCGAGGATGCGGTATCCGTTGTGATCGCAGACGCTGTTGTCTATATGCCGCTGGAGGATCTGGTCGATAAGGAAAAAGAGCTGGAACGCCTGAAAAAGGAAGAGGCCCGTCTGGAAAAAGAGATCGCCCGTTCTCACGGTATGCTGGGTAATGAGAGATTCCTGTCCAAGGCTCCGCAGGCCAAGGTCGATGAAGAAAAGGCAAAACTGGAAAAATATGAGCAGATGATGGCGCAGGTCAAAGAGCGTCTGGCTCAGTTTTAAAAAAGAATCGTTTTTTAGAAAAAGCAGGAAGGACAGGCGCTAAACGTTCGGCCTTCTTGCAAAATCACGGAGATTTAAGTCTAAAAGTGCGATATTATTTACTTGCAAATGGTCACCACTGCACGTATTATAGTACTGTGGCTTTGGCAATACGAAGCCACAGTATATAATGAAAGATAAAGTGGTGATCATTTTGCATTATCAGGAAATAACAGAATATATAGAAGAAATACCAAAATTTTCGACAAAGCATCCCTTAGAACACACCAGAAAGCTGCTCGGCCTTCTGGGCGATCCGCAGGATCAGTTCCGGGTGATCCATGTGGCAGGTACCAATGGCAAGGGAAGCACCTGTGCCTATCTGGCCAGTATGTTCAAAGCCGGAGGCATTTCCTGCGGCTTCTTTACCTCGCCGCACCTGGTCGATATCCGGGAGCGATTCCAGATCGATGGTGTTATGGCCAGCAAAGAGGATTTTACAGAAGTTTTTCTGCAGGTAAAGGAAAAGATCGACGAGATGATGGCAGCCGGTGAGGGACATCCCAGCTATTTTGAGACGCTGTTTGTTATGGGCATGCTGTATTTTCAGAAAAAGCATGTGGATTTCTGCGTGCTGGAGACCGGCCTTGGCGGTCGTCTGGACGCAACCAACAGTGTGAAAGCACCGCTGGCAACGATCATTACCTCTATCAGTCTGGACCATACGGAGATCCTCGGAGATACGATCGAAGCTATCGCAGGAGAAAAGGCAGGGATCATCAAGCCGCATATTCCCGTCATTTATGACGGTCATGTGCCTGAGGCAGCTGCTGTGATCCGCACACAGGCCAAAAAGATGGATGCGCCTGCGTACGAGCTCAAAGAGGATATGTATAAGATCCTGGAAAATACAAGAGAAGGGATCCGTTTCATGTTTCACAGTGCATACTGTGAAGACACCAGACTGCAGATTCCCTATATCGCACCGTATCAGATGATGAATGCTTCGCTGGCCTATCTGACGATGCTGGTATTAAAGGATGTGCACCACATCAGTGAAAAAGATCTGGTGCGCGGCATCGCTTCGACCAGCTGGCCGGGCCGTATGGAAACCGTGCGTCCGGGTGTTGTCCTGGACGGTGCACACAATGCGGATGGTGTGGCCCGTTTTGTGGAGACCGCGGAGCACTTTGCCAGAGAATGTCCGGTAACACTGCTGTTTTCGGCTGTGTCGGACAAGGCATACGATACCATGATCGCATCGATCTGTGACAGGATCCATCCGCAGCATGTGGTGACCACACAGGTAGGCGGTTACCGTGAAGTACCGGCTGCAGAGCTTGCGGAGGTATTTAAAACCCATGGCTGTGAAGCGGTGGAAAGCGAGCCGGATGTGGCAAAGGCCTATCAGCTGGCCGAAAGCCATAAGGGTGAGGGTATGCTGTTTTGTGTCGGTTCTTTGTATCTGGTCGGAGAGATCAAGGCGTATCTGGCCGGTGAAGAGAGGAGTACGGATGATTAATTACGAAGAAGAATTAAAAAAATTCAAACCGTGTCTGGAGGTTGGCGAGGTAGAAGAAGCCATTCATAATCAGGAGCTGACAGACGTCATCGATATCGTGAAAGAGATGATGGACAGAAAAAATACGTCAGACCAGACGAAATAAGGGGAAGTTACATGAGATGTAGACAATGCCAGGCTGAACTGAACGAGAGTTCCTACTGTCCGGGCTGCGGATGTGATGTTTCGCTTCAGAAACGTGCGTATCTGATCTCTGATCTGTATTATAATCAGGGACTGGAAAAGGCCCAGATCCGCGATCTGTCGGGCGCAGTGGATCTTCTGGTGCGCAGTCTGAAATTTAATAAACGAAATATACAGGCCCGTAATCTTCTGGGACTGGTGTATTTTGAGATGGGCGAAGCGGTGGCTGCCTTAAGTGAGTGGGTCATCAGCGACAATATGCAGACAAAAGGCAATCTGGCTGCGGATTTTATCGCACAGCTGCAGGCCAATGCCAACAAGCTGGATACGATCAATCTGTCCATCAAAAAATATAATGAAGCACTGGAAACGTGCCGTGCAGGCCATACCGATACGGCGATCATCCAGTTGAAAAAAGTGCTGCAGCAGAATCCGAAGCTGATCAAGGGCTATCACCTGCTGGCACTGATCTATATGCACAGCGGTGAATATAAAAAAGCCCGCCGTGTGCTGAAAAAGGCGATCAGGATCGACCATACCAATTCAACAACACTGCGTTTTATGAAGGAGATCGATGAACAGCTGGGTACTTCCGGCCGTTCAGGCACAAGATCCCTGCTGCCTTCCTTTGGCAACAAAGAGGCGGATGATCTCAGGGAGGGTGGTCCGGAGATCTTTGTTTCCGATAATGACGTGGTGATCCAGCCACCGGCTTTCCGTGAGACGTCGGTCGTAGCCACACTGATCAATCTGTGTTTCGGCCTTTTGGTAGGTGCGGCTGTTGTGTGGTTTTTGGTCGTTCCGGCGACACGAAAAGAGATCAACGAAACAGCCAACGGCAAGATCGTTGAGTATTCGGATACGATGGCCAGCCAGTCTACGGAGATAGCCAAACTGAAGGAACAGATCACAGAATCTGAAAATACCGTGGCATCGGCAAATGAGCAGATCGATGCCGCCAAAAAAGAAGTGGAGAGCTATCAGAATCTGGTCAAGGCATACAGTGCCTACACGGAGGGCAATTATGACAGTGTGCTCAATGTCATCGAAAATATCGATGAGACAGGGCTTTCTGTAGATGCCCGTATTCTGTATGATTCGATCTACAGTCAGGTTAAGGACAGCCTGTTTGAACAGTACAAGTCAAAAGGTGTACAGGCCTATGTGGACAAGGATTACCAGACGGCAGCAGATGAACTGCAAAAGGCCATGGATATCAAGAGTACGGATTACAATGTGCTGGAGTGTCTGGCGCTGTCCTACAGAGAGCTGGGAAAGAGCGGTGACGCCAAAACTGTTTTTGAAGCGATCGTAAAGAATTTCCCGAATTCCCGCCGTGCGACGAATGCCCAGGCCTTTATCGACATCATCAATAAAGAGACCGGTAACGGTACAGCAGCAGCCGATACAGCGGCAGCAGATACGACCGGTAATACGGCAGATACCGCCGGACAGGATACGGCCACAGAGGATCCGCAGGCCGCTGCGCCTGAGACAGATACCACTGCAGGTGAGGATACCGGTACAGCCGATACAGCGGCCACAGAGCCACAGGCAGCCGGGGATACACAGACGGCAGGCGAAGATGCCACAGGTCTTGGCAATGCCCAGGACGTTCTTGGCAACCAGTAAGGATTTACATACAACAGAAAAACCTCGGATACAGGGGATGTACAGTCTAAAAGCTGTACATCCCTTTTTTATACGAAGAGGCAGCCTGTGAGGAAGGGAGAGTGTATATGAAGAAAACGGTGGAAGTCATCGGACAGCGTATGATCATTCATGTGCCAAAAGAGCTGGATCATCATACGGCAACGCCGATCCGTCAGCAGACAGAGGAGATTCTTCGTCACCAGAGGATCGAAGAGATCGAGATGGATTTTCAGGAAACGGAGTTTATGGACAGCTCCGGGATCGGTATGCTGATGGGGCGTTACCGCCAGATCAGCCGCAGCGGCGGAGAGATCTATGCTGTGCATACAAAAGAACGGGTAAAGAAGATCCTTGAGCTGGCCGGGATCAGCAAAAGGATCGAGATCAGAGGGGTATAGATGCTTTTGGGGAATGAAAAAAGGAATAGGGGGCATATCATGGAAGACACCAATGAAATGGTACTGGAATTTGACAGCCGCTCACAAAACGAGGGCTTTGTCAGGGTGGCGGTGGCAGCGTTTGCCACACAGCTGAATCCCACACTGGAAGAGGTGGCAGATCTGAAAACAGCCGTATCTGAGGCTGTGACCAATGCAGTGATCCATGCCTACAGGGAAAAAACGGATAAAATACGGATCGAATGCCGTGTCCGCGGAAAAACCATGGAAGTAGTGGTGACCGACCACGGTGTCGGGATCAGAGACGTCAAAAAGGCCATGGAGCCTTTATATACGACACGGCCGGAGCTTGACAGATCCGGTATGGGATTTGCCTTTATGGAGGCTTTTATGGATGAACTGTCGGTAGAATCAGCACCGGAAAAAGGCACGACCGTCCGTATGAAAAAAATCTTTGGCAGCGGACATCATCCTTTTGACTGAAAGGAGGTGCCATGACGGATACGCTGTCTTTGCTTGCGCGGGCACACCAGGGAGATAAAGAGGCCAGAGCTACGCTGACAGAGCAGAATATGGGACTGGTGTGGAGCGTAGCCCGGCGTTTTTTAAACAGAAATGTGGAGATGGATGACCTGTTTCAGATCGGCAGTATAGGGCTGCTAAAGGCTATTGATCATTTTGATACGGCATACGGTGTCTGCTTTTCCACCTATGCTGTGCCCATGATCTCAGGAGAGATCCGGCGGCATCTCAGGGATAACAGTATGCTGAAGGTGAGCCGCTCCCTCAAAGAGAAGGCCGTGCAGATGTACAGGGAAAAAGAAAAGCTGGAGATAAAACTGGGCCGTGAACCGACGATGGAGGAGATCGCTGCAGCGATGGCCATAGCGCCGGAGGAACTGGCACCGGTCCTGGAGGCTACGATGGATGTGGAATCTCTGGAACAGGCAGTGTACCGTGATGAAAGCGGTGGACGGACCCTGATGGATCGTCTGGAGGATCCGAAAGACAGGCATGAGAAGGTACTGGATCAGCTGCTTTTGGAGGAACTTTTAAAGGATCTGACACAGCAGGAAAGGCATCTTCTGTATATGCGTTACGAGCAGGAACTGACACAGTCGTATATCGCCGAAAAGCTCGGCATATCACAGGTGCAGGTGTCCCGTATGGAAAAACGTATCCTGCACAAGATCCGCCTGCAGCAAAAGATGAAAGAGCATGCATAATCCTGCTGCCTTTTGCAGATACTTGCCATGACAAAAGGAGAGAAAATGAGTATGAAAGATCCGGAGAAAAAAAAGATCTATCTTCAGCTTGCACGGCACAATGAGGCGGGGGCCGGACCGGTGCAGCTTGGGCAGATCGCTGACATCTGTGGTGCAGATCTGGCACTTGTTGA
This sequence comes from Lachnospiraceae bacterium, assembly GCA_019420465.1. GTDB lineage: Bacteria > Bacillota > Clostridia > Lachnospirales > Lachnospiraceae > UBA11957. The sequence goes on along the minus strand of JAHZHB010000119.1, from coordinate 2,453 downwards.
ACAGATCCGGGTACTTAAGGTAGCCAGTATCCCGGACAAGGCCTATGGAAAGTATACGCTGTCAGCCGGGGAGATCGGTGCAAGGATCCTTGCGAAGGAGCCGGCCTGTGATCTGTGCTTTCTGGGAGATACAGATATCGTGCTGGAATATAAAAAACCACAGAAAAAACCGGGCATCCGGGCAGGTATGTGGAGCCTTTTTGTGGCGACAGTTGTCTTTGTCGGTTCGGCCTTTACGTTTATGACCTTTATCCATGAAGCCAATTTAAACGGACTGTTCAGCAGGATCTATCTGTATATGGGGATGCAGGGGGCTGCGGACAGCAAAGGGATAGAGATCTGTTTCAGTTTGGGCGTAGGTGCAGGAATGCTTCTGTATTTCAATCATTTTGGAAGCTTCAGACTGCAGGATGAGCCGACGCCCATGGAAATGGAGATGAAACAGTATATGCAGGAGGCAGAGGAAACGATCCTGGAGCAGGAGGACAGGGAGAGTGATATATGAAGATCCTTGGCGGTATGATCGCCTTTTGCGGCGGTATTGCCGTGGCTTTTTCCACGGCGGCGTTTATTCTGGCGCTGGGGATCGTCCCGCGGATCGCAGCGATCAGCGGAACCGTAAAAAAGATCCTTTTTTATGAAACTGTGGTGATGTGTGGTATGTATGCCGGGCTCCTTCTGGAGCTGGATGTCATCCGGATGGAGGCCGGTATCTGGCTGCTTTCGCTTCTTGGGCTGACGGGAGGTATCTTTACCGGATGCTGGACGTGTGCGCTGGGAGAGCTTTTTAATATGTATGCGGTGATCTTCAGGCGGCTGCATATCCGTGTGCTGCTTTCGGTGATCGTATGGGCATTGTGCCTGGGCAAAGCAGCCGGTGCCTTTCTGGCACTTTGTGTGTAGCCGTACGGCCAGTAGAAAATCCGCAGAATACAACGGGTGAAAAGGAGAAAAACTATGGTAACAGAGCAGGAAAAACAGGAATACAAAGCGTATGTAGAAGAGATCACACCGACACACAGCCTGCCGAAAAATATGGCAAAAGCCTTTCTGGTGGGCGGGCTGATCTGTGTACTGGGACAGATTTTTCTGAATGCAGGCAAAAGCCTGGGACTTGACGAAAAGATGAGCGGCAGTTTTGCATCGATTCTTCTGATTTTGGTGAGCGTTTTGCTTACCGGAACGAATATCTGGCCGTATATCGGTAAATTCGGCGGTGCCGGAGCACTCGTGCCGATCACAGGGTTTGCCAACAGTGTGGCAGCACCTGCCGTGGAATATCAGACAGAAGGCCAGGTGTTTGGCATCGGAGCCAAGATCTTTACGATCGCCGGTCCGGTCATTTTATACGGTATCGTAACATCTTCGGCACTGGGCTTCTGCTACTGGCTGTGGCAGCTGTGGTGCAGTTAAATGCAAGACTATTACAGAAAATTTTGCTATAAGTTGAAACTATAAGCCCTTATAAGGAAAATTGAAGGAAGAAAATGTTAAAATATGGTTGACAAATAAAGCACAGGGGAGTAATATAAGCCCATCAAACAAAACCTAGTAATTCAGTAGGAAAGGTGGGAATGAAAGATGGGCAAGTTATACAAAGGCGCACTGGAACTCGTAGGAAACACGCCACTGGTAGAAGCCGTAAATATAGAAAAAGCACTTGGACTGAAAGCTACACTGGCACTGAAGCTGGAGTACTTTAATCCGGCAGGCAGCGTAAAAGACAGAATCGGTAAAGCCCTGATCGAGGATGCCGAGGAAAAGGGTCTTTTAAAAGAAGGCTCCGTGATCATTGAGCCGACAAGCGGAAATACAGGTATCGGTCTGGCAGCGATCGCCGCAGTCAAGGGTTACCGCATTATCCTGACGATGCCGGAGACGATGAGTATCGAGAGAAGAAATATCTTAAAAGCCTACGGTGCAGAGATCGTTCTGACCGAGGGCGCCAAGGGTATGAGCGGTGCGATCGCAAAGGCTGAGGAACTTTCCAAAGAGATTCCGAACAGCTACATCCCGGGACAGTTTGTCAATCCGGCAAACTCGGCAGCCCATAAAGCGACCACAGGACCGGAGATCTGGGAAGATACAGACGGCAAGGTAGACATCTTTGTTGCCGGTGTCGGTACAGGCGGTACGGTCACAGGTGTAGGTGAATATCTGAAAGAGAAAAACCCGAACGTTAAGATCGTAGCCGTAGAGCCGGCCACATCCCCGGTACTTTCCACAGGAAAGGGAGGCCCGCACAAGATCCAGGGTATCGGTGCCGGTTTTGTACCGAAGGTATTAAATACAGGTGTATATGATGAGATCATTACAGTAGAGAATGAGGATGCGTTCAGTACATCCAAATTCCTGACAAAGCATGAGGGCGTTCTTACCGGTATTTCCTCCGGTGCCGCACTGTATGCAGCCATCGAACTGGCAAAACGCCCGGAGAACGAAGGCAAGACCAT
>JAHZHB010000118.1 GCA_019420465.1 Lachnospiraceae bacterium | reverse complement strand
TCGGGATAAAAGACTTACCGGAAAGACCAAATTTACGGAAGATACGGTCCATGATAAATGCGATACGGGCCATATATCCACAACCTTCCAGGAAAGCCAGGAAGATGAACAGGATCAGGATCTGCGGAACGAAACCAAGTACAGCGCCGACACCGGCTACGATACCGTCCATGATCAGTCCATGCAGCCATTCAGCTACATTCAGTTTGGAAAGACCAGCTTCCAGAATAGCCGGAATACCAGGTACCCAGATACCAAACGCAGACGGGTCCGGAGCTTCAGCACCGTCAGCTTCATATGCAGCAACAGCCGCTGTCAGATCAGCACCTGTGTAGGTTACATCCTCTGTTGCCAGAGTTTCTTCATCTTCCAGTGTATAATCTGCAGTAGCATCAGCACTTACGGTAGCTGCATATGCTTTTACAGCTTCCAGAGCTGCTGCCGGATCATAATCCTCAGACTCACTGTCGATCGTCTCTGCCAGAGCTTCATCACCACTGGCATCTACAAACGCATTGATAACATTCATAGCATCGTCATACGGTTCTGCAGCTTCTTCATAAGCAGCTGTACCGATACCAAACAGATGCCATCCGTCACCGAATACACCATCGTTTGCCCAGTCAGTAGCAATACCGCCGACAGTAGTTACAGATACATAGTACACAATAAACATGATCACTGCAAAGATCGGCAGTGCCAGAATACGGTTTGTAACGATCTTATCGATCTTATCAGACAGTGTCATACCATCTGCCGAACGTTTTTTCTTTAAGCATTTACCAATAATGGAAGTAATGTAGGTATAACGTTCGTTTGTGATGATACTCTCGGAATCATCATCCATTTCTTTTTCGCAGGCCTCGATGTATGTCTCGATGGCTGCTGTGGAAACACCGAGCTGCTCCTGGATCTTTTCATCACGCTCAAACAGCTTGATCGCATACCATCTCTGCTGTTCCTGCGGTTTGTCGTTAAGCAGTGTGCGCTCGATATTTTCCAGTGCACTCTCTACGGACGGAGCAAATTTATGCGGCGGCAGCATCTTTCTGCCACTGTTTGCTGCCTTCACAGCTGCACTTGCAGCCTCTGTCACACCGGTACCTTTCAGTGCAGAGATCTCTACAACTTCGCAGTCCAGTACTTTTGACAGCTCTTTAATATTCAGTTCATCGCCGTTTTTGCGAACCAGATCGATCATATTGACAGCACAGATCACCGGGATACCCAGTTCCTCGAGCTGTGTGGTCAGATACAGGTTACGCTCCAGGTTGGTACCATCCAGAATGTTCAGGATAGCATCCGGCTTTTCTGTGATCAGAAAGTTTCTGGCTACAACCTCCTCCAGTGTGTACGGGGACAGGGAGTAGATACCCGGAAGATCGACGATAGTTACATCTTTGTGTCCTTTCAGACGTCCTTCTTTTTTCTCTACGGTAACACCCGGCCAGTTACCAACAAACTGGTTGGCACCTGTCAGGGCATTGAACAGTGTCGTCTTACCACAGTTCGGGTTACCCGCAAGAGCAATCTTGATTGCCATATTCTCTTCTCCTTTTCACATCATATGAAAATAGTTTTGTAAAACATATGTTAGTTCAGATGCATTTCTGTTAGGTTTTGTCAACTCTCTTTGCTTATAGGTAACTTTCATTAGATATCCCTAACCTGAACGTAAAAAACAAATTCTCTGTTACCAAAGGATTGTTTATTCTACTTCGATGATTTCTGCATCTGCTTTTCTTAAGGACAGCTCATATCCACGAACTGTAACCTCCACCGGATCGCCCAGCGGTGCAACTTTACGGATATAGATCTCGACACCTTTTGTGATGCCCATATCCATGATTCTGCGCTTAACAGCTCCGGCACCTGTCAGCTTTGTGACTTTGACAGTCTCTCCGACCTTTGCTTCTTTTAAGGTTCTCATGCTTTCCTCCTGTTACACTAAAATTTTGGATGCCATCTCCTTATTGATCGCCACGCGTGAATCCTTGATATTCACGATCAGATTACCGATGATATCAGACACAACCGTAACGACACTGCCGCTTGTAAATCCAAGACTCTCCAGAAACTTTCTGGTCTCCTCTTTTCCTCCGACTTTTCTGATTACATACTCCTGACCTACATTAGCCATCGTTAAAGGCATTTCGTACACCCTCACTTTCATTAGCATTTTCTAACTTACGGAAGTATAGTAGCACAACAGTTAGTTATTTGCAATCATTCTCTTACATTTTTCTGGAAACTCGTCAATTTTGATAAAAATCTTATTTTCTGCTTGTCATTTTTGTGCTAAAATACAACATATATGTGGGTGTCTGTGACATCTGATAACGTGCAGATGCTTTTACCAGGGCAAAACACCATACACTTTCTCGTGTATATCTGCACTGTTTTTTCTTCGTTTGATATGCTGCTCAAACGATATGTCAAATCTATTTTATAACGGAGGAATGTACTATGTATGACGTACTGGCATTAGGGGAATTGCTGATTGATTTTACTCCGCATGGTGTTTCTGAAAGTGGCGCCAATCTTTTTGAACAGAATCCCGGCGGTGCACCGGCCAACGTGCTGGCTGCCCTGACAAAGCTCGGATGCAAAACAGGATTTATCGGTAAGGTCGGTGAAGATATGCACGGACACCTGTTAAAGGATACGCTGGATGACTGTGGCATTGACACAAAAGGACTTGTTTTCGATTCGGATGTTTTTACGACTCTGGCCTTTGTAGCGTTGAAAAATGGTGAGCGCAGCTTTTCCTTTGCAAGGAAACCGGGTGCTGACACACAGCTTCGCCCGGAAGAATTGCTGGACGAACAGCTGACGGCTACAAAGATTTTCCACTTTGGCTCTCTGTCGCTGACAAACAATCCGTCCCGTGGCGCTACGATGACAGCGATCAAAAAGGCGAAAGAAGCCGGTGCACTGATTTCCTACGATCCGAACTACCGTCCGCCGCTGTGGCCGACTGTGGAGGCTGCGATCGCTGAGATGAGAAAGCCAATCCCGTATGTGGACATTATGAAGGTTTCCGACGAGGAGACGGTTCTTCTGACCGGTGAGAAAGATCCGGAGAAGGCCACGGATATCCTGCTGGCCACCGGTATACGCTGTGCGATCGTTACCCTCGGCTCCGAAGGTGCACTGATGAAGACAAAAGATTTCTGTATCCGTGGCAAAGGGCGCAAACGTAATGTTGTAGATACGACCGCAGCCGGTGACTCTTTCTGGGGTGGCATTCTGGCCAGCATTATCCGGGAGAATGTAAAGCTTGACGAGCTCACAGAAGAGCAGGGTCACAGATTCTTACGGTTTGCAAACAGTGTGGCCGGGCTTTGTGTGGAAAAGCGTGGCGCCATTCTGGCGATTCCGACACTGAAAGAAGTGGAAGCAGATCTGGCTTTAAGTTAATGCAGCAATGACATCATAAAACGTTATGAAAAAGGAAGATGCAGGTCGTAATTTTCATGGCATTTCTCCTTAGCTCATTTTTGTTTAAGTATATATAATAAATATGGCTGAACTGTGAAAAAACACCCGCCAAAACGGCGGGTGCTGCGGTTATGATCTTCTTGTTATAGATGATTTTGGATTGATGGACTTAAATCTTCCTAGCGGAACAGCGCTCCGCTCATGCGGAGCGAGTGCTCTGTTTTTACGGAATATGCAGATTTATCCCGCCGACCTGTAACATTCTAAATCTCCTTATTCTGTTAAATAGAAAGTAGAAATTCTGTTAAGTTTTCAATA
>JAHZHB010000117.1:7391-10181 GCA_019420465.1 Lachnospiraceae bacterium | reverse complement strand
CTTCCACCGAGCCTTCGGTCAGAATACCGGCATAGGCGGGGTCTGCCTTGAAATTGAAGCTTTTTTCCACGATATTTTCGGAATCCGTCAGGGTTCCTTCCATATTTACGATCGTCAGATCATCCTGTGAAAAGACATTCTTTACGTCCTCCAGAAAATAGGACGCACCACGGGCATCAAAAAAGGCGTTCAGACTGGTCGAATAGGCTGCCGCGGCATCCTTGCCAAGCGTACAGTCTCCGGCGGCACTGACAGTCAGCTGAATAGTCTGAGGCTCTGCAGGAACTGACGCTGTACTATCTGCCGTGGACGTTTCTGTCTGTTCTTCTTTTGCAGCGTCTGCCTGCATATTTTCAGTATCCACGGTTTCTTTGCGACTGTCTGCTGTATCCGGGGCAGTCTCCGCGCGGTTACACACATTAACAACGATCGCCAGTACGACCAGAAGGATCACGATCAGACTGATCTCTATACGGGCTATTTTTTTCTTCTTTTGTTTCATTTTCTTTTATCGACCTTCAACGCATATTTTTCAGATCTTTTTTTCTGTTTTCAGTTCTTTCAACAGGATCTCCAGCGTTTTTTCAATACCGTGTTTTCCTTCATCCACAGTAACATCGGCATATTTTTCATATAAGGCACAGCGTTCTTCATAAATCGTACGCAGCGTCTGTCCCTCCCGGAGCACGACTCCCCGGCCTTTCAGATCGCCCAGGCGCTTTGTCAGACGCTCATACGGGCATTTCAGATACACAACACAGGCAATCTGTTTCAGATGCTCCATAGCCTCTTTGCCATATACAACACTGCCTCCGGTAGCAATGACGGTATGCTCTTTCTGAATCGACGCATTAACCTCATTTTCCACCTGCAAAAAGCCGTCGATGCCTCTCTCTGCGATAATATCCTTTAACAGGCATCCTTCTCTTTTCTGGATCAGAAGATCCGAATCCATAAACTGGTAGCCGATTTCCTTGGCCAGGATGACACCGATCGTGCTCTTTCCTACCCCTGGCATACCGATCAATACAATATTTTTCATCATATTCTCCTCTTTTGCTTCTCTCTGTCAGACATATACGCCTTTTCTATCCTGCTGCTCATATTTTCAGATATCTGTCGTATTTTATCTGTTGATTCTGATTATAGCAAAGCCATCTGCAATATACAACAAGGAACCTGTTGCCACCGGGCAAAAAAAATGTTATACTATTGTCATTCTACAAGCATGTAAATGTAGAACGTGGAGGAAGAAAATGAAGATTCAGGAATCAGCAGAAAATTATCTTGAGACCATTCTGGTGTTACATAACAGAAAAGGTTATGTGCGCTCTACAGATATCGCCAATGAGCTCGGTTTTTCCAAACCCAGCGTCAGCGTTGCTATGAAGAATCTCCGGACCAACGACTATATCGTTATGGACGAAAACGGCTTTATTTCCCTGACAGACAAGGGCATGCAGATTGCCTCCTCTGTTTATGAAAAGCACACCGTTCTTTCCAGATGGCTCGTTTCCCTCGGTGTAGATCCGACTACCGCTGCTGAGGATGCCTGCCGTATGGAGCATGTCATCAGTCAGGAGAGCTTTGACTGTCTCAAAAACCATGCCGAAAAATGCCATTTCAATGAAATTGGCGAAAACAAATAAATCATCCGTGACACAAGGGGGCCCAGTCACTTGATGCATGATGAGCATGAAAAACTGCCGTCAGATACACTTTTGTATCTGGCGGCAGTTCTGTTTTTCCTATATATTCATTTTCGGTCCGACAGACTGTTTCTGGTCAGTCAGGCCTGTGCCTGCTGCTCTTTTTCGAGTTTCTTCAGATGTTTCATCTCCCGAAGCAGAAGGATCGTGGCCAGCGTGATGGAAAAGCAGTCAGCCAGCGGATAGGCATACATGATACCGACAACACCCATAAAGACCGGCAGGATCACCATCAGCGGCATTGTAAACAGTACCTGTCTCGACAGGGATAAAACCACCGCCTGCATCGGCTTGCCGACAGCCTGGAAATATACACCCGCCATCATCGGGATACCCATGACAAAGATCATAATCGTCATATTCTTACAGCACATAACGGCAAATTCATTGTACAGAGCACTCTCCTGTCCGAAAATGCTGATGATCTGTGCCGGGAATGTCTGCAGGACCAGCCAGCCCAGACATCCCACAATAAAGGTTGTGATCGCTGTCTTTTTTACCAGCTCCCGTACACGGTCATACCGGCATGCGCCGAAATTGAAGGAAAAGATCGGCTGTGTTGCATTGGTGATACCGATGATCACAGACATCATGATCTGATTGACCTTCATGATGATGCCAAAGCAGGTAACCGGAATATCCGCACCGTACGAGGACTGTGCACCGTATCTGGCGGCCTGATTATTTAAAAGAATCGTTACAAAAAGCATCGAGATCTGGGTCAGGAAAGCTGACATACCGATCGCTATGATGCGTCCGAGACGCTGCATCTGCGGTTTCAGATCTGCATAGATAAAACGCACCGTTTTCAGATGATGCATCTTCCAGAAGCTTAACATAAATGTTGCGATCTGGCCGATGATCGTCGCCAGGGCAGCTCCCTTTACACCCCAGTGACAGACAAAGATAAATACCGGGTCAAAGATGATGTTTAAAATGGCACCCACCAGCATAGACATCATCGCAAACCGGGGATTACCGTCCGCACGGATGATATCATTCATCATGATACCGGCAGCTACAAACGGAAAACCGATAAGCACGATACGGCTGTAATCGATCGCATAACTTAAATTAGCCT
>JAHZHB010000117.1:0-7381 GCA_019420465.1 Lachnospiraceae bacterium | reverse complement strand
CTCCGTAGCGCCGAAAAAGTTTAACAGGGGTATCAGAAATATCTGACCGATGACTAAAAGTCCGACACCAAAGATCAGTGCCAGGGCAAAACCGTTTCCGATAAAATGACAGGCTTCATCCTCATCTTTACGCCCCAGATTCAGACTGGTGTTGGCCGCCGTACCGGCAGATACCATCAAAGATAAAGCCAGCATCAGCTGTACAAAAGGAAACGATACATTCGTAGCACCATTTCCCAGATATCCCACACCCTGTCCGATAAAGATCTGGTCAACCAGATTATAGATAGAATTGACCAGCATGGAAATAATACCCGGGATAGAGTATGTCAGCAAAAGCTTTCCGATCTTTTCCGTACCTAAGATATTTTCTTTTTTCTCCATATGTATTCCTTTCTGTTGTTTTACGCTTATCTTTTTAAGTATACAGGGTAATACGCTAAACCACAACTTGGCAATCCTACAAAAATATACAAAATATAACATGTATTGTTATACAGCTTGATCTATTTGACAAAGCTAATCTCATGGAGTACAATGCCATTATATACCGATTGGTATACAGTCTAAAAAAAGGAGTTACTGCTTCGGCAGTTTGTATGTATGTATGACCTGGTATGACAGTGCAGTTTTTTATCATGTATATCCCCTCGGACTCTGCGGATGTCCTCATGAGAATCACGGCGAACAGGGTGCACAGTTTGACAAATTAAAGGCATGGGCGGATCATGCCAGAGAGATTGGCTGCAACGCCATCTATATCGGCCCGCTGTTTCAGTCGGAAGGACACGGTTACGAGACCACCGACTATCGTCTGGTAGACAATCGCCTCGGCACCAATGCAGATTTTAAAGCCTACGTGGCACACTGCCATGAGATCGGGCTTAAGGTGATCGTTGACGGCGTGTTTAATCATACCGGCCGCAGCTTTTTTGCCTTTCAGGACCTTCTGGCCCATCGTGAAAACAGTGCTTACCGTGACTGGTACTGTAATGTAAATTTCTGGAATAATAATGAATACGATGACCACTTTTCCTACGACAACTGGGGCGGATACAATCTGCTGGCCAAGTTAAATCTGTGGAATCCGGCCGTCCGCGAATACCATTTTGATACCGTCCGTTTCTGGGTATCCGAGTTTGATATCGACGGCATCCGTCTTGATGCCGCTGATGTTCTGGAGCATGAATTTATGCACCAGCTGCGCGGTGTATGCGACAGTCTGAAACCGGACTTCTGGCTGATGGGCGAAGTCATCCACGGCGACTACAGCCGCTGGGCCAACGGACAGATGCTTCATTCCGTCACCAATTACGAACTGCACAAGGGTCTGTACTCCGGTCACAACGACCACAATTATTTCGAAATAGCCCACTCTGTGCGTCGTCTGCTCGGCATCTGTGGTAATGTCAAGCTGTATACTTTTGTCGATAATCACGATGTGGCCCGCATCATTTCCAAGCTCAACAATAAGGAACATATCTACAACGTTATGATGCTCGATTATACGCTGCCCGGCATCCCATCCGTCTACTATGGTTCCGAATTTAGCATAGAAGGAGAAAAGCAGCACGGTTCCGACTGGAATCTCCGTCCCTGTCTCGAGCTTTCCGACTTTGCCGACAGCATCCGTCAGAATCCGCTGACTCATCTGATCTGCGAGCTCGGACTGGCACATGCTGACTATCCGGAGCTTTCTTTCGGTGAATACAAAGAGCTGACACTGACCAACCGTCAGTACAGCTTTGCCCGTATTCTGGACGGCAAAGCCGTGATCACTGCCCTCAATAATGACGAGCAGCCAGCTGATCTTTTTATCCCTCTTCCGGTGCAGACTGTGAAAGCCACACCACTGCTTACCGGTATGGGTGATGTGAACTGTCGTGTGGAAAACGGACAGCTGGTTGTTCATCTGCCGGCATGTCGCGGCATGGTATTCGCATTGCAGTAACAGCTTTGATTTTTCGGGTACTTTTTCTCTGGAAAGGTACCCGTTTTCCGAATGGAGGTTTTTATGCACGAATTAATAAAAGAGCTTCAGTCTCCACTGTTTGACGGAATCGTCTCCACGGATTTTCCTGCCATGCTGGACTGTATCGGCTACCATATCAGCGCCTTCCACAAAGGCGAGATCATCGCTTTCGAGGGTGAAAATCTGAAACACATCGGACTGATCCTCTCCGGTGCTGTCGATATGGTCAAAGAAGATCTCTGGGGCAATAAGACCATGCTGATCCGGGCACGCAAACATGAGCTTTTCGGAGAAACGTTTGCCTGCGGCGATGACAATCTGTCCGTAGTCACTTTTCTGGCTTCCGAAGATGCCCGCATCCTGTTTATGCCCTTTGACCGTGTCATGCACAGCTGTACCCGTGCCTGTATCTTCCACCACCAGCTGATTGAAAACATGGTGCGTGTCATCGCGCAGAAAAACCGGGACCTGATGCGTAAAACAGAAGTCATCTCCAAAAAGACACTGCGGGAAAAGATCATGGCCTATCTTTCCATTCAGGCACAGCTGCAGAACTCCCGTTATATCGAGCTGCCGCTGGGACGTATCGACCTGGCTGAATATCTGTGTGCTGACCGCAGTGCACTGACCAGAGAACTGGTTAAGATGAAGCAGGACGGGCTGATCGATTATGACAGAAACTGTTTCCGTATCCTGTAGGCAGTTCCGTCACCATATGCATATTTTATATTCACATATGTATTATTTTCTCACTCCGATACGATCTGTATCGGAGTTTTTAATATGTGACCTGTGCAACATCTTCTGTTGTTTTTCTCTGCTATACTCACCTCACAACAAACAACACACCCATCATTCTATCAGGGAGGTACACATATGATACGAAAAATCATTACCATAGACAAAGAGAAATGTAACGGCTGTGGCCTCTGTGCCGCTGCCTGTCACGAAGGAGCGATCGGTATCGTGGATGGTAAGGCCACACTGCTTCGTGAAGACTACTGTGACGGCCTCGGCGACTGTCTGCCATCCTGCCCGACAAACGCCATATCGTTTGAAGAACGGGAAGCTCCGGCTTACAACGAAGCTGCCGTACTGGCTGCCAAACGAGCCAAAGAGGCAACTGCTTCCCCCTGTGGCTGTCCCGGCACGGTCTGCCAGACTATAGAACCAAAGAATTCTGAAACAGCTGCACATATAGAAAGCCAACTGACAAACTTTCCGGTTCAGATCAAACTCGTACCGCCGAATGCGCCGTATTTCTCCGGCGCTGACCTTCTGATCGCTGCCGACTGTACAGCGTATGCCTATGGCAATTTCCATCAGGAGTTTATCCGTGATAAGGTCACGCTGATCGGCTGTCCAAAGCTAGACGATGTACAGTATGCTGAAAAACTCACACAGATTTTTATGCACAATGATATCCGCTCTGTCACGGTTACCCGCATGACGGTGCCCTGCTGCGGCGGTCTAAGCTACGCTGTGGAAACTGCCGTACAAAACTGTGGCAGACAGATCCCGTTAAAAATCGTCACCATTAGCCCCGACGGACATATCCGGCCATAAATCGGGCATACTAAAACCACAAAGGAGGTAAACCCCATGTTTTGTTTTCAATGTGAACAGACAGCAGGCTGCACAGGCTGTACAAAATCTGCAGGTGTATGCGGAAAAAAGGCAGATACTGCTGATCTGCAGGACAGACTGACCGGAGCTCTGATCAGTCTGTCAGCTACCGTTTCCGAAGTGAAACATAACCCTGAAGCCACACTGTCCGCGCTTACCGTCAAGTGTCTCTTTGCCACTCTGACCAATGTAAACTTTGACAATGCCGCGCTGTCATCTCTGCTGGACGAGGTACATCAGGAGAGAAAAAATCTCACCATATCCTGTCCGGACTGTTATGCTCCCCGCAATGATGAAGACGACTACGATATGCAAAAGCTCTGGACGGCCGATGAAGATATCCGCAGTCTCAAATCCCTGATCCTGTTTGGCATCCGCGGTGTTGCAGCCTACGCTTATCATGCCGGTGTTATGGGCTTTACAGATGACACCGTGCACCGTTTTCTTTTCAAAGCACTCCACACGATCGGCCGGGACGATCTGAATGCAGATGCGCTGTTAGCCACTGTCCTGGAAGTTGGTGCGGTGAACTTACGCTGTATGGCTCTGCTGGATCAGGCAAATACACAGACCTTTGGCAATCCGACACCAACAAAAGTCAGTCTGACCATAGAAAAAGGGCCTTTTATCGTCATCAGCGGCCACGACCTGTACGATCTTAAGCTGTTGCTTGAACAGACGAAGGGCAAAGGCATAAACATCTATACACATGGAGAAATGCTGCCCGCACACGGCTATCCGGAGCTGAAAAAATATCCGCATCTGAAAGGCAATTTCGGTACCGCATGGCAGAACCAGCAGAAAGAATTTGTCGATATTCCGGCGCCCGTTCTTTTTACGACAAACTGTCTGATGCCACCAAGAGCCAGCTATGCTGACCGTATCTTCACCACAGAAGTTGTCGGCTATCCCGGTATGCAGCATATCGGTGAGAATAAGGATTTTACTCCGGTCATAGAAAAAGCACTTGAACTCGGCGGTTATGACAAAGAGCAGCCATTCACTGGTATCAATGGTGGCGATACTGTCACGACCGGATTTGCCAAAAATGCCGTACTGTCCGTTGCAGAACCCATCGTTGACGCTGTAAAATCCGGTGCCATCCGCCATTTCTTCCTGGTTGGCGGCTGTGACGGTGCACGCCCGGGCCGCAACTATTATACCGATTTTGTGAAGCTGGCACCAAAGGATACCGTCATCCTCACGCTGGCCTGCGGAAAGTACCGTTTTAACGATCTTGATCTTGGCACGATCGGCGGTCTGCCCCGTCTGATGGATGTGGGCCAGTGTAACGATGCCTATTCTGCGATCCAGATCGCACTGGCACTGGCGGATGCTTTCAACTGCAGCGTCAATGAGCTGCCGCTCAGTATGATCCTCAGCTGGTACGAACAGAAAGCTGTCTGCATCCTGCTGACGCTTCTGTATCTTGGCATCCAGAATATCAAACTCGGCCCGACACTCCCGGCATTTATTTCGCCCAATGTGCTGAAGATACTTGTCGAAAAGTATCATATCGCGCCGATCACAACACCCGAAAATGATCTGAAAGAGATTTTAGGCTAAACATTGCAGAGCCACAGATGACATACACCTATCATCTGTGGCCCTGTTTTCATATGGGTCTTTTATTACAGATCCTATGCCCGAAGTCCTCTCCACACAAAGACCTTTCTCACCTGGCACATAAGCACTGCTCCCACGGCCAGATGAGACGCCTGTTTTGTGCGCGCAGATACTCCATCAAACTTGGTCCACTGGATCAATTATTGATATACAAAGTAAAAAAAGCATTGCGGGTGCTTTTCGCTGCCCCGCAATGCTCGTTTTTTCTGTACTCTGCTGTATATATCTTCTGCCATCCATACGGCTGCGTATCAGATCACTTCTGTATTTCACCGTGGGATGCCTGCTGTATTTACTTAATAATTTTCTTCGCGCACTTCAAAGTAGCTCTGCGGATGTGCACATACCGGACAGACTTCCGGAGCCTTTGTTCCGACTACAATATGACCGCAGTTACGGCACTCCCATACCTTGACTTCGCTCTTCTCAAATACCTGTGCTGTCTCAATATTTTTCAGCAGCGCACGGTATCTCTCCTCGTGATGTTTCTCAATCTCACCGACAGCTCTGAACTTTGCAGCCAGCTCCGCAAAGCCCTCTGCTTCTGCTGTTTTTGCAAAACCTTCGTACATATCTGTCCACTCGTAGTTCTCACCCTCGGCAGCTGCAGCCAGATTTTCTTTGGTATCACCGATGCCGGAAAGCTCCTTGAACCACATTTTTGCATGCTCTTTCTCATTATCTGCGGTCTTTAAGAACAGCGCGGACATCTGCTCATACCCCTCTTTTTTCGCTACAGATGCAAAATAGGTGTATTTGTTTCTTGCCTGAGATTCGCCTGCAAAAGCCTCCTGTAAGTTTTTCTCTGTCTGTGTTCCTGCATACTTGTTTGCTGCCATGGTCTTTTCCTCCGTTTTTTTCACTATTTTTTCAAAATCTGATGCCGGGTGCTTGCACAGGGGACAGACAAAATCCTCCGGCAGCTCTTCACCGACATATTCATAACCGCAAATGGTACAGCGCCAGATCGTCTGACCGGCATCCGTCGTACCCACAGTCTGCGGCTTAGGCTTGATATGATCCAGATAATACGCATACGTTACAGACGGTATATCACTTAACACTTCCATATCCGTAACTTCGCCGATGAACATCGTGTGTGAGCCGAGATCCTCTGTCTTTGTCACCTTCACAGACAAGAAAGCATTGCTGCCCTCTGTGATATAGTAGATCCCGTTGGTTCCACGTGCGCAGGATGCATAACCGTCAAACTTGTCCACGTCCCGTCCCGACTGAAAACCGAAATGCTTAAACAGGTCAAACCGGGCATTCTGGCTTAAGACTGAAACAGTAAATTCACCGGTACGCTGTATCATATCGTGTGTATAGTTTAACTTATTCACGCAAATACTTAACGTATTCGGTTCCGATGCCGCCTGGATCGCTGTGTTGATAATACAGCCGTTGTCCTTCTCACCCTCTCTGGCGGTCAGAACAAACAATCCGTAACTCAGCTTGTACATTGCTTTTTTATCCATGTGAGACCTCCTTATCAGTAATCTTTACTGATTTATTTTACTTTACCTGACTTACAAAGTCAATGTACATTTGCAACTTTGGCGTTCTGTACAGGAATCTCCGATTGTTTTGTCTATTCTTTACAGGACTCATATTTTTTCAGCTGTCGCAGTACCAGCCACAGAGAAAAGACCATGCAGACGCATTCCTCTGCAGGCTGCGCATGGATCAGTCCGTTGTACCCCCAGATCTGATTGAAGAGAAGCAGAAACGGTATGTAAAGCACCAGCAGTCTGACGATTGTGATACCAAACGCAAACAGCGGTTTTCCGATCGCATTGAATGTATTTCTGACGATCGCTGTCGTAGAGAAAAACTGTTCCAGCGTATGCGGGATACCGACCCACAGCATCTCTCTGATGATCGTCTTATCGAGCTTCAACAGCTTTACAGACGGTATCAGGATCGTCTTTCTTCTGATATAAAACCACAGAAAAACAGCACATCCGATCACATTTCCGAGAACCGTAGCAATAGCTGCACCCTTGATTTCCATACCAGCTTATCTGAGGACATAGATTTCTTCACATTTACATGATATAATCAGAAAAATGGAAAAACAGGACAGGATGCTTCTGCACTCTTTCCTATGGCAAGGGAAGCTACTCTGGCGATGCTGGATACTCTCAGCGAAACCCC
>JAHZHB010000116.1 GCA_019420465.1 Lachnospiraceae bacterium | reverse complement strand
GATCCTGGATGCCGATCTGATCATGACGGTGCCTGCCGGTGTGGCAGCAGCCTGCGGTATGGATGCACTGATCCATGCACTTGAAGCGTATGTGTCCACGGCAGCTTCTCCGTTTTCGGATGCTATGGCAGAAAAGGCCATGGAACTGATCGGCGGACATATCCGCCGTTATGTGGCAAACCGCGGTGATACGGAGGCGGCACAGGCGATGCTTGTCGGTTCTCTGTTTGCCGGTATTGCCTTTTCCTTTGCAAGACTTGGCAATGTGCATGCAATGAGCCATCCGGTGAGTGCACATTTTAATGTGGCACACGGTGTGGCCAACGCGATCCTGCTTCCGACGATCGTAGAGTACAATGCACTGGCAGACCATGGAAAATATAGAAAGATCTATAACTATATTGCAGAACTTCCGCTTGGCGCAGATGGATTTGAAAGCTTTATGCTGGCAGATGAGATACGGGATCTGAACGATATCCTCGGTATCCCGGCCACGCTTGGTGAGGTCGGTGTAAAAGCGGAAGAAATCCCTGCCATGGCTGCCGATGCCATGAAGAGTGGTAATATTGCAGTAAATCCGAGAAGTTCCAGGCTGGAAGATATTGAGATGCTGTATCGGAAGGCGATGTGAAAATATAAAGACTGTGTAGGAAAAAAGATCTCCGGAGAGCCTTATTTGATGGGCTTTTCGGAGATCTTTTGCCTTTTGTTTCAAAAAAATATATAGTATAGATAATGAAAAATATTATTCTAAACACAGGGAATATATGATAAGATTTATAACGATGGTGAATGAAATAAAAATTTAACTTGTGTAAATTTTGCACAAGTTGCTGATAATGGTAAATAAGGGGACCATCCCTTCATACTATATAACTTTCAGGTGAAAAATATGGAAACAAATTTAACAAAAGGCCCCATTTTTAAGACGCTTGCGAAGCTTGCGCTTCCGATCATGGCGTCCTCTTTTCTGGGGACCTTATATAATATTACGGATATGGCCTGGATCGGCCTTCTGGGATCAAAGGCAGTGGCCGGTGTAGGTGTCGGAGGGATGTTTACCTGGCTGTCACAGGGACTGGCTACGATGGCACGTATGGGCGGACAGGTGCATGTTGCCCAGTGTATTGGCCGGGGAGAAAAGAAACAGGCCCACGGCTATGCGCAGACGGCAGTGCAGCTGTCTGTGATCATGGGTATGGCATATGCCCTTCTGATCCTGCTGTTTGCGCGTCCTTTCATAGGATTTTTCCAGCTGACAGATCCGGAAGCATACTATGCGGCGATGTCCTATACACGGATCGCCTGCGGGTTTATCGTATTTTCTTTTGTATCGCTGACGCTGACCGGGCTGTATATGGCAGAGGGTGATTCCAAAACACCGTTTCTGGCCAATCTGATCGGTCTTGTGGTCAATATGATCCTGGATCCGCTGCTGATCCTTGGCGTGGGATTCTGCCCGAAGCTTGGTGTTACCGGTGCGGCGATCGCAACGGTGACGGCACAGGCGATCGTTATGCTGGTGCTGGTGGCAGGAATCTTTGTAAAAAAGCAGGAGCATGCATTGCAGTATATCCGGCTGTTTGAGAAAATCCGCGGTACATCTGCCCGGGGAATCTGCCGGATCGGTATTCCGAGTGCCCTGCAGGGTATGGCATACTGCGCGATCTCGATGGTACTGACAAGAATGATCTCCGGATACGGTCCGGAGGCTGTGGCAACGCAGCGCGTGGGCGGACAGATCGAGTCGATCTCCTGGAATACAGCGGATGGATTCGCAGCCGCCCTGAATGCGTTTGTGGGACAGAATTTTGGTGCCGGACAGAAGGAGCGTATCAAAAAAGGATATAAGGCAGCCGTGGCCTGTGTTGGCGCATGGGGACTTCTGATCACAGCAGCCTTTGTCTTTTTCCCGGAAGCGATCGCCGGTGTATTTTTCCACGAACCAGAAGCCATTGCGATCGCAGCAGAGTATCTGATCATTGTGGGCTTGAGCGAAGCGTTTATGTGTGTGGAACTGACAACGGTCGGTGCGCTGTCCGGACTTGGCAAAACACATCTGTGCAGTGTGATCAGTATCAGTTTTACCGGTGCCAGGATTCCTCTGGCGATCGTGCTTGGCGGCATGATCGGACTGAACGGTATCTGGTGGGCGGTTTCCTCCACATCGATCGCGAAGGGAATCCTGTTTACCTTTGTGTTCTTTGCGATCATGAGAAATCAGGGGAATCTGTACGGGAAAAAATCAGGATAAAAGGATGAAAACGGATGCAATTAAAGCAGAAAATCCCCCGGGAATTTTACAAATTATTCCGTACAAAGAACCGGGAGGTATATATGCAGCTGGTCACTGCATTATACGAAAACAACAATAAAATGAGTACGGCATTTGGCCTGACAAAAGAGGAATGCTGTGTGATCATGGATGATACGATGAAAGCAGCTGATCTCTCCTGGGATCAGGAGGAGGACGACGAGCCGGAAAAAGCAGATGACAGGGGACAGGCAGAAGAGACAAAGCGGCCTTTTGTTGCGGCCACTGTGTATACACACCTTTTACAGTGGGGCTGGATCAGGAGCGAATACGATGAACGCCTGAATACAGATGTCATTTCTTTTCCGGAATACAGTCAGCTGTTTGCCGAGGTATTCAAGAAATTGCAGAAAGACGATGACAGTCAGGAAAGAGAAAGCATGCTGTCGGTGTACAGCGCGTTGTTTACGTATGCAAGAGATACCGAACAGAATAATGATATCCTGCGGTCGGCACTGCAGACATCACGCTCGTTAAGTCAGCTGCTCTCCAATATGCAGGACAGTATGCGTGCATATTTTGATGAGCTTTCCGCTCAGAAAAATTTTATCGGAGTTCAGCAGGTTCTGGTAGAGGAGCTGAATAACAGTGACAGCAGAAAATACGCGATTCTGACGACCACAGACAGTTTTTACCGGTACAAAGAGGCTGTAAAGGAGCTGGTAAGCCAGATTCTGCATACCAGTGAACTGAAAAAAGAAGAACTGCAAAATCAGCTGGAAGATACAGAGCCGGATACGCTGGAAGCAAAACGTACCAGACGAAGTATGGAAAGATGCGAGGAAGCGATCCAGCTTGTATATCTTGTAGAACGGGAATTCGACCAGATCGAAAGAAAGTACAACGTCCTGATCGAACAGAAAACTGTGTTTGCCAGACGTGCACTGGCCAGGATCCATTATATCCTGCAGGAAGGTACAAGGGATGGAGATGATCTGGTAACGCTGATCAATCTGCTGGACAGAAGTGAAAAAAGGGAGGACATCCTTTCTGAGCTGCGTCAGAAGATCAGGATGAGTACATCTTACAAAAATCTGACAGAGTCCAGTCTGTCCGCGCGCAGAGACCGGCAGGCGGCGCAGTTTGCACCTGTGGCTATGGATGAGTCAGAACGTGTGGAAAATGATCTGACAGATTTTGTACCGCGACCGTTGTATACCGGAAAAGAGCTGCGGCAGTTCAGGGAGAAAAATACGATGGATGGTGTTTTCGTAACAACGACAGACACGGTACAGTCCGTGGAAGATCTGGAAAAACTGATGTTTTTATGGCAGGAAGAAACAAAAGAACATCAGGACGAAGACACAGTATATATAGAGGGAGAAATCCAGGACGACAGAGGTTTTACGTATTCCAGTCTGCGTATTCCGGAAAAAGGAAAACAGAAGAGGTAATATAAAGCAGTCTGTTTTGCAGACAGCGGACAGACTGTGGAAAAGACAGGACAATACAGGAGGATACGATGTTTTCATATATGGAAAATCTTCCGCCAAATGAGGTGGAAAACATCAGAAAAGCAATACAGGATCTGTTTAAACAGACATGTATCCTGCAGGTAAAATATGATCCGGTGACGCTGATCCAGCGGGATAATCCCAGATATCAGGTTTGTATGCGACACAGAGAGTTTATCAGCGAATATCTGGAGGTTATGGGATGTGAGCTTTTGCATGATCCGCAGGAGCATCTGTTCCGTATCACAGGAGACGGCATCCTGGTAGAAAAATTATCCCTTCTGCAGACGAGAATACTGCTTTTGCTTAAGCTGATCTACAGGGATAAGATCATGGGCGAAGGGCTGCAGGCGACAACAACGAATCTGGCCGAGATCCGTATGTATGGTAAAGATACAAACCTTCTGTCCCGTAAACTGACGGATCAGGAATGGTACGAGGTGTTAAGTCTGTTCAAAACACATCAGATCCTGGAGATT
Organism: Lachnospiraceae bacterium; assembly: GCA_019420465.1. Taxonomy (GTDB): domain Bacteria; phylum Bacillota; class Clostridia; order Lachnospirales; family Lachnospiraceae; genus UBA11957. The sequence goes on along the minus strand of JAHZHB010000116.1, from coordinate 11,707 downwards.
CCCGGTGCAATCGGCAATGTGGAAGATCAGACACCGTTGTATATGTACAGTACGATCAATATTTTCTGTTCAGCGATGGACATTCATGCCATGGTAGAAAGATACCGTGATGAAGCAGATACCATGGGCAGTACAGAAAATGCAGAAGAAGGAGAACTTTCGTGAGCAGTACAAAGAAGATCATCACAAGGATGTGTCTGAATAACTGGGGCGGTATCCGGCACACCGTTCTGGAATTTAATGAATATGTCAATCTTTTCAGTGGAAAAAGCGGGTCCGGAAAATCAACCGTTATGGATGCCATGCAGGTAGTCCTGTACGGAAGTTTTTCCTCTGTCTTTCTGAATAAAGCGGCAGATGATGCGAAAAACAGAAGAAGTGTGCTGAGTTATCTCCGTGGGGAGCAAAAGGATGGTACAGCCAATCGTGCAGATACAGATTTTGCCTCTGTACTGGCTCTGGAGATCGAGGACAAGAGTACGAAGATTTACAGTTGCGTGGGTGTGGCCTTTGAAGTACGAAAGACAGATGCGGATATACGAAAAGCCTGCTTTTTCAGCCACAGTGGAAAAATGCCGGAGGATGGCTATGTCAGAGAGGGCGGTTACTGTTATGATCTTTCAGATATCCGCACACTGACAGAAAACAGAGCCAGACAGCCACAGCCAGGGCAGCGTGGAGATATAAACCGGATATATTCTTCAAAAGAGTTATATCTGACAACGTTATACGAGGTGATCCTTGGCTATATCGATCCTCATCGTTTTATGACGATGGAAAAAAGTGCGATCGCGTTAAAGATGACAAATGGTACGGGACAGTTTATCCGTGACTATATGTTTCCGAAAAGCGAAGCGGATACGATCGGTTCTATCAGTGAACAGCTGGATGCGTATCGGCAGATCAAAGAAAAAATCGAGGATCTGCGAAAGCGTATCGAACTGTTAAAGGTGATTCAGGTTTCCGGACAGGAACTTGTAAAGGTACAGACAGACAGCATCCATACGGAGACGGTGATCCGCTGTATCGAGATCGAAGATCTTCGATCCAGGATACAGGCAGCAGAGGAAACCTGTCGTCAGCTGGAAGAACAGAAACAGAGGCTGAAAGCAGAAGAAGACAGGCTGAAAACGGAACGTGAAAAGACGGAAGCAGAGCTGATTAGTGTCAGGGCCGATCTGAAAGCCAGCGATCTTGGCAGCAAACAGCAGCAGCTGGAAGAAATGACAAAAACGTGTAGTCTGCTGTCCGCGGATGCCAGACAATGGGAGAAAATCTGTACACAGCTGAAGGTATGGGAAGAAGACGAGATCGTTACGGATTATGTCAGCAATGCAGCGTTGAATCTGATCGAAGAACTGCAGGAAGGCAGCGTGACAGAGGAACTCTGTCAGAAGCTGCATATGCAGCTGGAACGTGACAAGCAGGAAATCGAGCAGGAACTGGATACAACGGCAGAACAGTTACGAAAAGTTGGCTCTGAACTTCGCGAGCTGAAAAAACTGGTCGATGATATAAAGAATAATCGTAAATCCTACAGCGATACGTTGCGTCAGGCCCGTGCGGCTCTTGCAGAGGCATTAAAAGACCGTTACGGTCATCCTGTCAGAGTGCAGATTCTGGCGGATCTGTTTGATGTGCGGGACGAGGAATGGAAAGATGCCATAGAAGGACGGATGGGGCGCACGAAGCTTGCCCTTCTGACAGAACCACAGTATGCGCATGAAGCTGCTGTGATCTTTCGGGATATGAAGCAGTTTGAACAGGTCGATCTGATCAATACAAAAGCCATGATGGACAGCCAGCCCAAAGTGATGGAGGGGTCAGTTTACGAAGCTGTAGAAACAGAGGAAGCGTATGTGGATGCCTGTCTGAGACGTTATCTGGGACGGATCATCAAATGCCATTCGGTAGATGAACTGGAACAGGTAAGAGATGGCGTGACACCGGACTGCTATTCCTACAGCAATTTCATGTTTGGACATCTGCGAAAAAAAGATTACACCAGAAATGCCTGTATAGGGCGTAAGGTTTCCAAAGCCCGTCTGGCAGAATATGAAGAAAACGTACAGGAGCTGAAAGAAGAGCATACCGAACTGACAAAGCTGGCAGAAGGACTGAAGCTCCAGCGTGATTTTGAATGCCTGAAAGGTGATCCGGCATATTATGTGAGACTGGCCGGTGCAGGTAAGGAGCTTCGCAAAACCAATAAAAAGAAGAAACAGCTGGAAGAAACGATACAGAAGCTGCGTGATGGCCAGTATAAAGCGCTTGAAGAAAGAGAGTATACGTTAGACGAACAAATGAAAGAGCTCCGGAAAGCTCTTGACAGGACACAGAGCGAATTTATAGATAAAAAAGGCAGCCAGGACAAACTTAGCGGTGAGAATAAGTTCAGAAAGGAACAGCTGAAACAGCAGCTGGAAGGATATGTTCCGAATGAACAGATCGAGCAGGAAGTCTGGAACGAACTGAAAAAGCGTTCCGGAAATGCCATCAAAGCACAGCTGAATAAAAAACTAAGTGCCCTGGAGGATCAGGAGCAGGCAAAGGCAGAAGAACTGCGTGCGGCAAGAAATGCGTATCTGTCTGCCTATCCTTCCGGCAAATTTAACGGTGCGGAAAAAACAAACGAACCATATGAAAAAATGCTGGCTGAATATGAGAATGATTATGAACCGGCCTATGAAGCGGAATTTGAAAAACAGTGCGAATTTATCTACCGCAGTCTCCGTGACAATGTGATCGCAACGATCCATGGAGATATCAAGGCCGCAAAGCGCCATGCAAGAGATATCAACAGATTGCTGAAAGAAACCAATTTTTCCGACAGTACGTATCAGATCAAGATCGAACCGGCCGACAACGAAAACCGACAGTTCTATGATATGCTGATGGATGATCAGCTGGACAGCAAAAATCTGGACAATGACGGCTACGACGGTCAGATGAGCTTTGGCGAGGACAGTTTTTACCGGAAATATGAACAGAAGATTCAGCTCTTAACAGAGAAATTTATGCCACCGCGTGAGCAGGATGCGCAGCTTCGGGCAAAGAAGCGAAAAGAGATGGAGCAGTATGCAGATTACCGCAATTATCTGTCCTTCAGAATGTATGAAGTGGTGACAGACGATAAAGGTCATGTGATCCGTGAGAATTTTGTGGATGATATGGCCGGACGTGATTCCGGCGGTGAGGGACAGAATCCGAAATATGTGGCACTGCTTGCGGGTTTCGCGATGCTGTATATGCCGCAGAGTGCCAGAGACAGTAAGATCCGGCTGGTGCTCCTGGATGAGGCCTTTTCCAAAATGGATCAGGAGAGAAGTGCGGTCTGTCTGCAGTATGCGCGGAAGATGGATCTGCAGCTGATCGTCTGCGTGCCGGACGAGAGACTGCAGTCCCTGATTCGGAATGTGGACTGTGTATATGGCTTCAGGCGGGTCAACAACCAGATTTCGCTGATGCATATTGATAAAGGTGAGTATCTTGAAATGCTGGAAGGTGAATAAATAGAAAGGGGACGGATGCCCGCCAGCAGGCTTTCCATGTTCCCTGTTCCCGGGAGATTCCCGACGCCGGGTGGCTGGTGCTAGGTGTGCAGCTGAGCCATATACAGGAAATCAGTCGCATTCGCTGTGTTTTCTGATGAAAACACAGCTCAGGGCGACTTCAGCTGCTGCTTTGGTGAGCAGCAGCTGTTCCTGTATATGGCTTAGCCGCGCACCAAGTACCAGCAGACCCTTGCTTTAGGGAATCTCCCGGGAACAGGGAACATGGAGAGCCTGTCGGCGGGCATCCTGACTTAGAGGATGGAAAGATGGTTATTGTCGAAGGGTATAAAAGGTGATATTGTTTAGCGTAGATATACCAGAGGAGGCGCTTATTATGAAGATTGTCGTGAGAGAGTATGAAAAAAAGGATCTGCCGGATCTGATCCGGATATGGAATCAGGTGGTGGAGGATGGCGTGGCGTTTCCACAGGAGGAATGTCTGACGGATGTATCTGGACGTGAATTTTTCTCGCGGCAGACGTATACGGCTGTGGCGGAGGATGAGGATACACATAAGGTGTATGGGCTGTATATCCTGCATCCGAATAATGTAGGTCGGTGTGGCCATATCTGTAATGCGAGCTATGCGGTTGACCGTGAGAGCCGGGGATTACATATCGGGGAGAAGCTGGTCAGTGACTGTCTGGTGCAGGGAAAGGTGCATGGGTTTAGGGTATTGCAGTTTAATGCGGTTGTAGCCTGCAATGTGCATGCAAGACATTTGTATGAGCGGCTGGGGTTTGTACAGCTGGGGGTGATTCCGAAAGGGTTTAGGATGAAGGACGGGCATTATGAGGATATCTGTCCGTATTATCATACTTTATAAATGGTAAAAAGCAGAATATTTGGTGAAGACAGGGGCACTGCCTCTGCCGGTATTAAAAAATATCAGGGGTGTTGGGTTACACTGGGGATTGATATCAGTGTGATGCAGCGCCCTTCTTTTTGCAGAAATCCCTGATCGCACAGATGTTTGATCTCCCGCATCAGTGCACTGCGGTCTGTGCCCAGGTATTGGGCAAGGTCTGTGTAGGACATGGGAAGCGTTACGGACTGTGTATGCTGTGATGCTGCAAGACCGGAGAGGTAGGCCAGCAGTTTTTTCTGGATCGTAGAGCGGGACAGTACATAGATCCGGCTGCTTTGCTGGCTGGATTTTAAGGCAATCATCTGTAACAGGTTACTGACAAGCTGGCTGTGGTGGTGGCAGGAATTGGGACAGCGTTTAATGATGTGAAAATAGTCAATGAAGGTGACCTGTGTTGTGCTTTTGGCCTTTACATAGTATTGCAGGGTATCATCGGGTAAAAGAAAGGGTTCTCCAAACACACTGTCTTTATGCAGCTCTTCCAGAATATATTCATTTCCCTCCGGATCAAGGCAGCATAAAAAAGCGCGGCCGTTTTCAATCAGTCCGACTTTTTTCATCTGATGCGCATAGGTCATCAGGATTTCGCCCGGTGCGAAGACCGCTGTCTGCATATCAAAGCAGATGCGCATACGTTCCCGCTCTTCGGGAAGAATGTCTGTAAAAAGGGAAAGTTTTGTATCCATGTGGTCAGTCTCCGAATGTTAAATGTTTCAATAGAAAGATCCGCTGCTGTATATACAGCAGAATGGCTGTATATAAAATGAGTATAACACATTTTGAAAAAAATGCCATATTTTGTTGCAACTGCAACAGATATAATTTCGCATACAACGTATACTTTAAGCATAGAAAACAAAAAACCGCAATGGCTGCCGGATGTCAGAAAACGTAAGGTCTTAGAAAATATTTCAGATCAGAGACCAGAAAACAAAAGGTGATGTTGGGACAAACAGCAGATACAGGCAGGGTGCGCAGATAGAAATGGAGGATTGAATATGCAGATTACAGAAACAATTCGTTATGCAGGTGTCAATGATCATCAGGTGGATCTGTTTGAGGGACAATATCCGGTACCGCACGGAATGACTTACAATTCCTATGTGATCCTGGATGAGAAGATTGCCGTTATGGATACGGTGGATGCAAATTTCAAACATGAATGGCTGGACAATCTGGAAGCGATTCTGGATGACAGAAAACCGGATTATCTGGTTGTACAGCATATGGAGCCGGATCATGCGGCGAATGTGGCAGAATTTCTGAAGGTGTATCCAGAGACGACTGTAGTGGCGAACACAAAGACCTTTGAGATGATCTACAATTTCTTTGGACTGGATATGGATGGACAGAAACTCGTTGTGGAAAATGGTGGGACGTTGGATCTGGGCTATCATAAGCTGACATTCGTATTTGCCCCGATGGTACACTGGCCGGAAGTTATGGTGACATACGATAGTACGGAGAAAGTACTGTTTTCTGCAGATGGTTTCGGAAAATTTGGTGCGCTTGATGTGGAAGAGGACTGGGATGATGAGGCCAGACGGTATTTTATCGGCATCGTAGGAAAATATGGTGCACAGGTACAGGCTTTGCTGAAAGTGGCCGCAGGGCTGGATATCGATGTAATCTGTCCGCTACACGGGCCTGTTTTGAGAGAAAATCTCGGACATTATATAGGACTGTATGATACCTGGTCTTCCTATACGCCGGAAGAGGAAGGAATTGTGATCGCCTATACCTCTGTATATGGTCATACGAAGGCAGCTGCAGAGCTGATGGCAGAAAAGCTCAGAAGTAAAGGCTGTCCGAAGGTAGTCGTTTATGATCTGGCAAGATGTGATATGTCGCTGGCTCTCAGTGATGCGTTCCGTTACAGCAAGCTTGTTCTTGCAACCACAACGTACAATGCGAGTATTTATCCGTTTATGCATGATTATATCACCCGCCTTATAGAGCATAACTTCCAGAACAGAACAGTGGCCCTGATCGAAAATGGTTCCTGGTCGCCGCTGGCAGCAAAAATCATGAGACAGATGCTTTCTGTATGTGAAAAAATCACGTGGACACCGACGACGGTAAAGATTATGTCTGCACTTACCGCTGAGAATAAAGAACAGCTGGAGACTCTGGCCAATGAACTGTGTCAGGATTACATTGCCAAGAGTGATACCCTGGCAAATAAAAATGATATGACGGCATTATTCAGGATCGGCTATGGTCTGTATGTGGTGACATCCAATGACGGAAAGAAAGACAATGGACTGATCGTCAATACGGTCACACAGCTGACAGATTCTCCCTACCGTGTAGCTGTCAACATCAATAAAGCCAATTATTCACACCATGTGATTCAGCAGACAGGTATTTTAAATGTCAACTGTCTGTCCGTAGATGCACCGTTTAGCGTGTTTCAGCAGTTTGGCTTCCAGAGCGGAAGAAGCGTGGATAAATTTGCCGGACAGAAAGTAAACCGTTCTGATAATGGACTGGTATTTCTTGATAAATATATCAATGCATTTATGTCACTGAAAGTAGAACAGTATGTAGATCTCGGAACCCATGGTATGTTTATCTGCAGTGTGGCAGAAGCTCGTGTCGTCAGTGACAAAGATACTATGACTTATACGTATTATCAGAAATATGTAAAGCCAAAACCGCAGACCGAAGGAAAGAAAGGCTTTGTCTGCAAAGTGTGTGGATATATTTATGAGGGAGATGAACTTCCGGAAGATTTTATCTGCCCGCTGTGTAAACATGGTGCTGTGGACTTTGAGCCGATCCAATAACAGAATAAAAGGGCATATACGATTTTTGTGTATGTAAAGTGACTGGAAACCGCATGCTGTCCGTCGAAATATGGACAGTATGCGGTTTCCTGTTTGAAAATGACAAAACTGTAATAGATATCATATGAAAAATCCGCTATACTAAGAGGAATGGAAAGAGGTGTAACGGATGCAGATTTTCGTACTGGAGGATGACGCAGCCATCGCCATGGGACTGACTTATGCGCTGCAGCAGGAGGCCCTGCATCCGTTTCTTGTAATGATGGAATTAAAAGAGATCACCCTGCTGGATCAGACAGAAGATTTCTCGTATAAAGGTGATCAGCACTGGACAGCAGAGGCCATCGGCAATATCATTAAAAACTGCATCGAGCATATGGAAAAAGGCGGACGCCTGACATTGCGGACAGCCAGAACACATATATATGATGCACTGTATATTACAGACGACGGCTGTGGCATTGCGCCAAAGGATCTGCCACATATCTTCGAACGATTTTATCAGGGCAGCAGCCCCTCAGGAGAGAGCGTCGGCATCGGTCTGGCACTGTCAAAGGCAATTCTGGAAAAAGAAAGAGCTTCCATACGGGCAGAAAGCAAAGAAGGTAAGGGCACAACATTTGAACTACGATTTTATAAGGCGCTGGTATAAATCAATGCATCGTACATGGAATGCAGCAGCAAATACAGAGGAAAAGTAATCATTAAAATGTTACTGTCTTGTACAGGAAGTCAATGATATATAGAGGAGTACATAAAAAGGCACACGTCAATTTGCTGACATGTGCCTTAAAAAGATATAAGAGTAGAATTATAATTTTTCTTTTAAAAGTGCCGCCCTGACAGAGCCTCTTGGATCTTTAATCAGAAGAATGATCAGCCATATAATCATCCCCAGAGCGACAACGGAAAGTCCGAGAAAAGCATCATTCAGCATATCTGTCGGAGCTGGTGTAAAATATTCTGCTCCAAGCTCCAGATATTCGAAAATGGCATCTCCGAGCCACATCAGAGAAGCACCCCAGTACATAAAGCATAAAGTGCCGAGTTTCATTGTATCATCTTTTCGGCGATACCAGAGTACCGTACTGATAATTGCTGCAAAAACTGCGATCAGTAATGTCATAATGTAGAATGTCCTTTCTGTATTTATGCAGTATGCGTATGGGAACGGGTGGCACGCAGGATAATCTGCACAGCCGCTAGAATACCAATCCAGGCTACTGTAACAAGTATAGCCATTGTAACACCAATGGTTGACATTTCGTGTAACATAGCAGCCGTATCACCAGGGCTTGACATTGCTGTAAGGAAGGGGAAGAAAGGAACAACTTCACCATGCCATACATGTTCAAACATTAACAGAAAAGCACCTCCCCAGAGAAGATATGTCAGCCAGGAAAGCTTACGGCTTAAGGGAATAGAGGCAGCCATCACGTCTGAAAATTTGTCTTTTCCGTTTGTGTCGAAAGCTTTAATCTGTGTTTCCTCTTTTCTTTTAACGACCAGGTTGATTGCCGTTACGACAAGAGCTTCTGTAGCGGGGACTAAAAAACATGCCATAAGTAATACCTCCTTAAAAATGGCAAGTGCTGTTAAAATATGATTTAAAGCACTGCTGTGTTATCTTTTCTTTAGTTTACGTCTGCAAATAAAAAAAGAAAGCCTCCCCGGGGGTTATTGGCAATAACAATTATTTATGGCAAAGTGAAAATAGTATCCCCGTATGAGGCTTGTATAGAGCGTAGCAGTTTGATAAGCTCAAAATTAAAAGTAATATCAGAAACTCTGACAGGATGCATAAAATGGGAGGGAATACAATGAATCTGGATATATTATTATTTGATGATTTTGACCTGCTGGATATGGCCGGACCGGTGAAAATATTTGGTTTGGCTGCAGAACAGTTTCACATAAATTACCTGTCTGTTACAGGAGATTTTGTAAACAGTGTTCAGGGAACGAAAATATGGACAGAACCATTAGATAACACATCTGGAGAAGGGATTGTTTTGATACCGGGTGGAAAAGGGGCAAGAAAAGTTCTTCTGCAGGATCCGGAAACAAGAATGAGAATTAAAACATGTATCAGAAAATCTACAGCCTGTCTGACAGTGGCAGAAGGGAGTGGCTATCTGGCGCAGACCGGGGAATTGTATCAGCGAAATATTGCAGCATATCAACAGGGAGAAAATTGGAAAAGAATGTATACAGCTGCAGTTCACTGGATTTATGATGTGCCGTGGATGGTAGACGGCAAGTTTTATTCGGCTTCAGCATCGTTGGCGGCTATAGATGCAGCCCTGTGTATAGTTGCAGATTTTTACGAAGTTGATAAGGCCATGCAGATCGCTCATAATTTGGGAATTCAATGGGATATGGAGGCAGGATATTGCTGATTTCAGATGCCGGTCATAACTTTTAGATATGGCCAATATCCCAGTCAGGGGGTTGCCGGGGATTTGTCAGATTGTTAGACTTTATTTGTTGTCCATGATATAAGAGAAAAACAAATGAGGGAGATTTAAATGAAAATCAGAAAAGTAGTAGCATATGCTGCCACCGTTACGATGCTGGCCAGTATGCTGACCGGTTGTGGAAATTCCGGTTCTTCAGTCGCATCTTCGACAAGTGCCGCTGATAGTGTTGCAGGAACAAGTAGTGTTACAGAAGCAGCAACAACAGGAGAAAAGAAAATTGTTATCGGTACCGGACAGACCTGCAATACCTTAGATCCGGTGGAAACTTACAATGGATGGTATATTGTCCGTTTTGGTATCAGTGAAACCCTGACAAAGATGAATGATGACATGACAATTTCCGGCTGGCTGGCAGAGGATGATTACAGTGTATCCGAAGATCAGAAAACCTGGACATTTACGATTCGTGATGGCATCACTTTTTCCAATGGCAATCCGGTGACAGCCGAAGCAGTTAAAAATTCGATCCAGAATGTCTTTGATAAGGGAACTCGTGGACCGGAATATTTCACTCCGGTCTCTATGGAAGCTGATGGCCAGAAGCTGACGATCGTCTGTGATACTGCCGAGCCGATTCTGCCGAATAAGCTGGCCGATCCGCTGTTTTGTATCATTGATACATCTGTAGATATGTCAAATATCCAGGATGATGGTCCGATTGGATGTGGCCCGTTTAAAGTAGAATCTTTTGTTCCGACAACAAAAGAGTGCATCGTGACGAAAAATGAGACATATTATGGCGGTGACGTAAAAGTTGATACGTTAGATTTTGTTTATACTGAGGATCAGAGCACACTGACCATGGGTCTGCAGTCCGGCGATTTTGATGCAGTATACAATGTCAGTATGACGGATATTGATAAATTTGAAAACGATGAGTATGTCATTTCCCGTACAGCCAGCGGCCGCACAACCCACGGCTTCATGAACCAGAACGGTCCGCTGAAGGATAAAGTGCTTCGGGAAGCAATCCTGCGCTGCATAGATAAGGATACAATCTGTTCTGTGCAGCTAGGTAACCAGTATGTGGCTGGAAAGACACTGATCACATCCTCGGCACCGTATGGATACGATGAACTGACAGATCCGTATACCTATGATCCGGAGAAAGCAAGACAGCTTCTGGATGAGGCCGGATACAAGGATATCGATGGTGACGGTTACCGGGAGACGCCGGACGGAGAGCCGCTAGATCTGGAGTTCGTCTATTACCAGGGACGTCCGGAGCAGGAAATCGTTGTCAATGCAACCCAGATCGCTGCGAAGCAGGAGCTGGGGCTTAAAATCACACCCACAGTAAATGATACGCAGACGGTCATCGACCGGCTGGGTGCCGGCGATTACGATTTACTTTGCATGAGTATCAATGTATTGAACTGTGCTGATCCGGAAAACCATATGAATACCTATTTCAAGACAGGTGGTTCCTATGCAAGTTTTGGATGGAGCAATTCGGAATTTGATACGATTATGGATACTCTGACTGTGGAAGCAGATCCGGAGAAACGTATTGAACTGGTCGAAGAGGGAGAGCAGATTCTTCTGGATGATGCGGTGTGTATATATTACTGTTATCCGCTGATGAATTTCGTGATGAAGAAAAATGTCAGTGGAATTACAAGCACACCTGCAGATTACTACTGGGTAAGTGCCGAGACAGATATACAGTAAAATAATAAAGGTGCAAGATTGTCAGAAGAAGATGATCTTGCACCTTTTGCATGTCATAGCACCGGAGTTAAGGGAATTTTTGTGGGAAGGGTATAATTGTTAGTTATGACGAATATCCCCGTGCCGGGGTTGTATACAATAAGCAAGAAAGATAAAATAAGGACAAGTCAAAGGAACATTTCCTTTCTTCACTCATATAATTGTTTATCCTCCAAGCTGACAATTATATGCATCCTCTGAAAAGAAGCAGTTGTTATCAGGCAACTGCTTCTTTTCATATACGTGCGCCCGGCGGCGCACGTTTCTAACGGGTTAAAGTCCCGAATCCGCCCGGTAGTGGGAAGG
>JAHZHB010000115.1 GCA_019420465.1 Lachnospiraceae bacterium | reverse complement strand
AGAACCCATTGCGATGATAACCTTCTCAGCATCAGCAGCTCCGTAGTAGTTGAAGCGCTTGTAATCTGTTCCGATCTTTGCATTTACTTTATCCATGTACTCCTGTACGATTGCCGGAAGAGCATCGTAGTACGGGTTACATGCCTCACGGGCCTGGAAGAAGATATCCGGGTTCTGAGCGGAACCTCTCTGACACGGATGGTTCGGGTTTAATGCATGCTCACGGAATGCCTGAACAGCGTCCATATCTACCATATCTGCCAGATCATCATAATCCCATGTCTCGATCTTCTGGATCTCGTGGGATGTACGGAAACCGTCGAAGAAGTTGATGAACGGGATACGGCCCTTGATAGCTGCGCAGTGAGCTACCGGAGTCAGATCCATAACCTCCTGTACGGAAGACTCACACAGCATAGCTGCACCAGTCTGACGACAGGCATAAACATCGGAGTGATCACCGAAGATAGACAGTGCATGGCTTGCGATAGCACGTGCAGATACGTTGAATACACCCGGCAGCTGCTCAGCTGCGATCTTGTACATGTTCGGGATCATCAGCAGAAGACCCTGAGAAGCTGTGTAAGTTGTAGTCAGAGCACCTGCGGACAGAGATCCGTGTACAGCACCTGCTGCACCAGCCTCAGACTGCATCTCTGTAACCTGAACTTCCTGTCCGAAAATGTTCTTTCTTCCCTGTGTTGCCCATTCGTCTGTAGCTTCTGCCATAACAGATGAAGGAGTGATCGGGAAGATAGCGGCAACATCACTGAACGCATAGGAAGCATGAGCTGCAGCATGGTTACCATCCATGGTTTTCATTTTTCTTGCCATTGGTAATATGTCCTCCTTGATATATTATAAAAATACAGTATTAACCGTATATAATTATATCATGGTAACCGCAAGTTGTCCATTTTTCACTGAAAAAAGAGCGTGTGTTCTTTGAAAAAAACACACGCTTTTAAGTAGTTATAACTAATTGTCTGATTACTTTTTATATTGCGTTTTCACCAGCTACACTTCAGGCTTTACTTCGATATGGATACGGGAAAGCGCATCCTCCAGAAGCTTTTCTGCCTGCGCAAGGGTCTCTCCTTTGGTGATCACATGGCCGATCCGGTGCGGTCCCACATGAAACGCATGGACATGATCTCCCGGCTGATAGTCAAACTGCACTTCCACGAGATTTTCCGAAGGTACATTGGCATCCGTCTGGGATACGATAACGCCGTCTTTATCACTCATCAGCAGCTTGCTGACATTTGGCACAGCACTGTCACTGGCAAAAGATACCTTTTCGCCCAACGCCACACGGATCAGCTTTTCATAATAATCAAACCCGTAATAAATAGAAACAAGCTCTGCAAGACAAGTAGCTCCCGATCGTCCACCAAGCTCCAGCACATAGGTTTTGCCATCCTTCAGGATAAAATCAGCATTGATCGCACAGTTGTCAAGCCCCATGGCCTCCACTGCTTTGACCAACTGCTCTTTACAGTCATCGATCACTTCTTTCGAAAGGTCATACGGTGCAAAATGTCCGACCGGCACACCCGTGTCCCCATGAAAAACAAAATCTCCGTGCGGCAGGATAAATTCCACCTTTCCGTCCTGAACAAAAGCCTGCGCGCCAAACTCTTCGCCTTCGATGAACTCTTCCACCAGGAAATAATCCTTATGTGTACTCTCCGCCACATAGCGCAGCGTATCTGCGAACTCACTCTCACTGTCTACCCGGCGGATACCACGGCTGCCCGAAGAATCTACAGCCTTAAAGATCAGCGGGAAAGTAAGGTCTGACGCTTTTTCCTTTAAATCAGAACCATCCAGCCTGGCCAGACGGAATCTGGCCGTGCGAACACCATATTTTTCGTATCTTTCCTTCATCTCCAGCTTATTCGAAGCAATCTCAGCTGCCTGAAAACTCAGACCTTTCAGTCCGAGTGTATCACAGACCTTGCCGATCGTGATGACCGCCACATCCGTACCTGCCGTCACGATACCATCCACCTGCTTCTGACGTGCTACGCGAAGAACAGCCTCATAATCTACGGTATTCTCATAACACACTTCATCGGCAAGAGCAAATCCCGGATAATTGCCGGGAATACTGACAGCGATCGTATGGATTCCCATCCGTTTTGCGGTTTTGATCAGCGGTACCTGATAGATACCGGCCCCCATGATCATCAGTTTTTTCATTGTCGGTCACTCTCCTTTCCATCGAGCACTTCACGGACTACATACTGCGGATCTCTGTTCAGTCCCAGAAACATCCTGCCGACATATTCGCCCACAAGTCCGAGCACCATCAGATTGATACCTGAGAAAAAGCAGATAGCCACCATCATAGACGGCCAGCCAAGCGCCATCGTCGGAACCAGAAGCTTCCGGATAAAGACCGCGACAGCCCCGATAATACCAAGCAGCGCAAAAAATCCACCCGCCCAGGTTGCCATACGCAACGGTACGACAGAAAATCCCATGATATTCGACCAGAGCTTTACCAGTTTTGAAAACGTATAGCCTGAGGTACCTACTTCCCGCTCAAAATGCTTGATCGGAATACAGCTGATGTTTCTTGTTGTCCGAAGAAACAATCCCTGCAGATAGGCATATGGATTTTTATATTCGATCACGGAATCACGGACAAACTTCCGGATGACCCAGAAGCTTGATGTTTTGAGTTCTTTCGGCTTACCGATCAGGATACGTACAGACAGATAGTTAAAATAACTGCCCAGATTTCTGAAACCACTGTGTTTTTTCTCCGGATAATAACCATATACGATATCATACCCTTTTTCGAGTTCAGCCAGCAGATACTGAATCTGTGACGGGTGTGTCTGCATATCGTCATCCATACCGATCAGAAGATCCCCTGTTGCATAGTTTAATGCCGCCATCAGTGCATTGTGCTGACCGGCATTTTTAGCCAGCAAAACGGCCTTTACATACGGATACATCCGGCTCAGTTCTTTTAATTTTTCCGCTGTCGCCCCGCCATCCGGAGAACAGTCATCCACCAGAACGAATTCAAATGCCGTATGTCCGAGCCGTTCAAGCTCTGCTGCCGTCATCTCCACGACTTTGCCAATCGTCTGGCTTGATTTGTAACATGGTATCACTACCGATATCATCTGTTTTATTCCTCCATACAGCTTTTACCTCTGACGTATGAAGCATGTGTTCACACACAGATCTTTCATTTTTTCGATAAAAGGCTGTACTTTCTGTTTTATTATATATTGTATTATTTTCCCGCATAAAAACGGTTTACACTGTCAATAACCTTCTGCTGATCTTCTGCTGTCAGATGATAATATAAGGGCAGACGAACCAGTCTCTCACTCTCTTTTGTTGTATAAACATCTTCTCCATGAAAACGGCCATACTTCACACCGGCCGGAGCCGTGTGCAGTGGAATATAGTGGAATACCGCTACAATGCCATCCGCCTTCAGATGTGCGATCAGCGCTGTTCTTTCTTCCAGATCCTTTGCTTTCATATAAAACATATGGGCATTATGTACACACCCCTCAGGAATCACCGGAAGTTCAACCAGACCTTTTTCCCGCAGGGGAGCAAAAGCCTCATAGTAAGTATTCCAGCTGCGCAGACGATCCTCATTGATCTCATCGGCCAGTTCCAGCTGTGCCCACAGATAGGCGGCATTCATGTCGCTCGGCAGATAGGATGAGCCCTTGTCTACCCATGTATATTTATCGATCTGTCCACGGAAGAATTTACTGCGGTTTGTACCCTTTTCCCGGACGATCTCCGCTTCTTCGATTTTTTCCGGATCGCGGATCAGAAGGCAGCCGCCCTCTCCCATGCTGTAATTTTTGGTTTCATGAAAGCTGAAGCAGCCGTAATCGCCGATTGTTCCCAGAGCTTTGCCTTTATATGTAGACATGATGCCCTGTGCAGCATCCTCGATCACCAGCAGATGATGTCGTCTGGCAATCTCCATGATTGTATCCATCTCACAGGATACACCGGCATAATGTACCGGAACGATAGCCTTTGTCTTTTCTGTAATGGCCTCTTCAATCTTTGTCTCATCGATATTCATCGTATCCGGACGGATATCTACAAACACTACCGTAGCTCCACGGAGTACAAAAGCATCCGCTGTAGAGACAAAGGTATAGGCCGGCATGATCACTTCATCTCCCGGCTGAATATCAGCAAGAAGTGCTGCCATTTCTGTCGCATGTGTACAGGATGTTGTCAGAAGTGCTTTGGCTGTCCCTGTTTTTTCCTCGATCCATGCATTGCACTTTTTCGTAAATTGTCCATCGCCACAGATCTTGTGGGCTTCCACTGCCTCACGTATATACTCGTATTCCTTACCTGTAAAAGGAGGTACGTTAAAACTGATCATGATTTACGCCTTTCTCTCCAACGATTTATTTAAAGATTTTTTCTGTCAGGAACTGATAGATACGTTCCGTATTCTTCCCATCATGGAATTTATTGATTTCAAGATATCTTCTCTCATACTCTTCGGTACGGAAATAATCCAGATCGATCTTTCCCCCGTTAAATCCCGGAGCAAGGACCGCTTTCAGACTTTCTTCATCAAGCGCACGGTAACCAATGTATTCCTCTGGTTCCGGTACCAGCGGCATCTGCATATATTCTTCAAAAAGCGCCAGATCCGGCTGATAGAACACTACGCCGCCGCCCTGATAAAAGCTGTTGTATCCAACAGAAGAATAATCCGTGATCAGAAGTTTGGCAAGACCCAGCACTTCGGAAATCGGTCTGGTCCAGATCTTATCCTCACCTACTGCTGATTTCAGTCCCTCCAGTACCTTCGGATGCGGAACAATGATGATCTTGTCCTCATCCACATACTGTTTCAGGATATCATACACCTGCATCGTATACTGATAATACGTGGAATCCTCAAATTTTTCAATAAAATTTTCATATGGACGCCAGGTCATCATGATAACGATCTTGTCTTCTGTATCTCTGTTGATATGTTTATACGGGCAATAATCAAACATCATCATGCCCGTGATCAGATTCCGCTCTAATGGGGTACCCATCATACGATGAACCGCCGCGCCTTCTTTTTCACTGCTGACCACGATATAGGCGGGCTCACCGGCTTTTCCCACAGAGAATGTAGAACGGGTACCCTGTGGTTTCAGATAGGTAATGCCATGCTGCAGAAAGATAAACGGATGCTTGCACAGATTCCACCGCACCAGACGGCTGTTATCATCCATTAATGACAGATGGATCGGTGCCTCTGTGGACACAAAGCAGTCCACATTAAAGATCAGATAATAATATTTCCAGGAGAATTTTGCCACAACATGGTGTTTTCCGCCAATACGCGCGTAATCCGGTGAATTTCTGTCAATAATATAATAGCATTTCGCCTTTTTATCCCTGTCGCAGCGTTCAAACAGCTCGTATGTACCTTCCTCTGCCTTGGCTGCCAGTTTTTCATAAAAAAGCGCAATTTTTTTTCTGCGAAATACCTTAAACAGCTTACCGGTATAAAATAGCAGTGCCGTCACCGGACGGGACTCCTTAAAGCGGAAATCCTTTGTGTACTCAATCTCCTCCATCGGACGTTTTACCAGCGTCAGATGACCGTAAAATGTGCGGCGGACCTGCAGTGCATAGCCCTTTGTATAGATACTCATCAAAGGGACATAATACTCTTTGTTTTCATGCTGCTTTTTGGCCGTATTTCTAAACTTCTTTGTGATCGAATATTTGACATAGATGCCATCGATCTTCAGCCAGACAGCAAACTTTGTACCACCCATCTTTAAAAGATCGGCAAACTGATCCACAGGGAAGGTAAACCTTCTGAAGTATTCCGGCTTGTACTTTCCCCAACGGGACAGACTGCTCTCCCGCACAGGAATATCATATTCTTTCAAATCACTGAGCAGGTCAAGGCCAAAATAAGCATTTTCCACTTTCAGTCCGTAGTTATTCTCCGCATAAGCAAACGTATCCACAACCAGTTCTTTTTTCGTAAGCCTCATATGACGGACAACCGCATTAAACCGAACCAGACTGTGATAAACCTGAAAACGACGTCCATAAATCAAAAACAGCCTGCGATGATGGGAAAAAACTGCCAGCATCTCATCGTTGCGATACGACTCATCCAGTCCGTAATATGTACCATAAGATTCTCTTTTCAGTTCATCCTCTGTTTTCAATGTAAATTCTTCTTCAATCTCATCCGCATCTTTTTCTTCATTTTCATAAAAATCATCCGGCAAATGTTCCATCAGAAAGAGCTGACGGTTTTCCTCCGGTAATAGTTCAAAATCCAATGTATGCCTTATATTGGGTTCGAGAGTTAGTACGTCTATGACGCAATGTTGTTCTGCACCCTCTCTTGTAATTACCAGCTTTTTACCCTCTATCTGGATTTTCAATTTGTGCATTCGTAGTGTCTCCATTTATAGAATCTAAGTTTTCAGTTCATACCTTACGTTTCTTTTTTATCTTTCCATATGCAACAACTATAACAAACACAAGGATACTAAAAGACGTAACCACCAGTCCATACTTAATACCAGGCATCTCATATTCCAGCAGGATATCATGCTCACCTGGTGCGATTTCCAGTCCTGTGTACATTATATTTGTTTTGACCAGTTTCTGTTTTTCTCCGTCCACATAAGCAGTCCAGCCCTTCTGATATGGAATAGAAAACGCAAGAATTTTATTTTTTTCTGCTGTTATTGTACCATGAATCCTATTGTTTTCCATAGTCATATTTTGCAGTATATCTGATCGTAGATGTTCAAGATCATTTTCATAGGTATCCATTGGCTGGCACCACAGCATCCAGTCATCAAGTTCAAGAATACCCCGACCATAAAACTGCAGTGTCACGGTATCCAGACCTTCTTTGCTGTAGCCAAAATTAATCATATATGAATCAAAATCCATATGATAGATATTCTGATCTTCACGAATCAGATACTCATACGTTCCATTATCACTTTTGACACCCAATCGTGTCAGATCTCTGCTTTCTATAGGTGAAACAGATTTTCCCTTAAAAACAAAATATATTTCTGCATCAGGAATTTTATCTAATACAAAGGTAACCTTACCATTATCATCACCCGTGATCGTATTTCCATCCCACACAGCACCATCAAGCAGTATCTCCTCAGGCTGAATTTCATACCCGCTGACCGATTCTTCCGCAGCATCATACGACGCAGAAACTTCTGTTTTCTCTTCAACCACAGCATTTTTCAACAAAAGCTCCTGTCGCTCCTCCACCGGATGTGCCAGCAGTTCATCCATGATCATCACACGGTCATAGCTGTATGTCAAAGGAAGGGTAGCATCTGTTTTGT
This sequence comes from Lachnospiraceae bacterium, assembly GCA_019420465.1. Lineage (GTDB taxonomy): Bacteria > Bacillota > Clostridia > Lachnospirales > Lachnospiraceae > UBA11957. Next base: position 6,484 of record JAHZHB010000115.1, on the reverse strand, counting down.
ACACAGCATAAGCAGTATCATCTATAACCTTTTTTTCATATAATTCATATCCATAAGGGAGAAGATCTTCAGCATTTTCATCATCACGGGCACCATAATATTTTACAGCAGCCAGCGCATTAAGCATCGTACGGTTATTTAAATCACTTTGATACACCATACAGCTTCTTCCATTTCCAAGCACCCTGTCAAAATCCAGTATCAGCCCATTCATCGTACTGTTAAAATAGGAAATGGAATTAACATCCAATGCTGAAGAAGCACAGTAATTGTAAAGTCCTGTTTCCGCCTCTGTCACCCGATAAAAACTATCATCTTTAAGATCTGTACAGGCTTTGATAGCGGCAGCTTCAGCCTCCTCAACCGCTTTGCCTTTCTCTGCATACTCCTCCGTAACCGCATTGCCATTTATGCCAAACAGCATATCTCCGTTCATCGCCAGCCCAAGCACGATCAGGACGCTCAGGGCAGCCAGCATCTGTCGGCTGTTCAGGATACCAACCGTTTTTGACGACAGCACTACAACAATATATGTCATCAGAAGCATGCCAAGCCCCTTCAGGAAAAATACCGTATCGTATCTGCTGTAGAACATAGCAAGAACAAAATAGGGCACGATTGCCAGAAGCAATACCGAAAGTTCTCTTTTGGTCAGCGAAGGAATCATCGACAGAAACTCTGCCGTAGCCAATGTAAGAACCAGTGCCAGCATATACAGCCAGCGGTTTGTCACACTGCCAAAGCCGCTCATCAGATAGGCAAATGCCGGAAAGACAAGCCCGATGAGGCAGGCAACGGTACAGATTTTCAGTTCCTTTTTCTTTTTGCGCAGAAAAAGCGCCACAAGTGCCAGCAGTGTTACCGGAACAAATCCCAGCTTCATCCAGTAGCCCAGCCCCTCTCCCGGAGCGATCAGCTGCATATACAGATCATTCAGCCAGTCTTTTTTATAATACCACAACGATTCTGCCGCTATATTTCCACTTCCGGTTCTGGCCGAACCAAAATAATTAAACAGAGACGTAAAGATCGTCATGCTGCCCATGCCAATACCCAGAATATAGGCTCCGGCAAAGCAGCCGATATACGACCAGAAATTTTTCCAGGTTTTCTGTTCTTTCGGCATACATGCATACCGCACAATAAAGTATACAAACAGTGCGATCGTATTCATATACAGGAAATAATACGAACAGAGCAGGGAAAGAGCGATCAGGACACAGCCCATAACCCATTTTTTCTTTTGCAGGATCTCCTCCACGGCGATTACAAGCAAAGGAAGCAGAATAAACGGTACCATAAACTGCGCATGACGCGTGCAGGCATACAGCACATAGCCCGAGAAACAGTAGATATAACTGCAGATCCAGGTAATCTTCCAGCTTTTTTTCAGATACAGCAAAAGTGCCGAAATACTGAGACCCGACAGGTACATCCGTACAACCATGACAAAAGCATAGCCTGTCTCCATATCTTCAGGAGCAAAAAGTGCATGCAGCCAGTACAGCGGTTCAAGCTTCACCGGCACACTGTCACCCATTCCCAGGGTAAAATCATACATTTTGAAATTGAAATTTCCCTGCAGGAACTGTCCAATCGTCTCACGGACATACTTTGCATAATACATGGCCCGGGGGAAATACTGCGAGATCCCGTCTCTTCGCCAGATCAGACTGGCATTGTTTTCCCTGAATGGCAGATAGACCAGACTGAATACCAGACAAAAGCCCAACGTATACAGTACAGTGTAACAAAGCTTTCTATGCGCCCGGCAAAAGCCCCTGACTCCTTTTGTCTGCACTGTTTTGATCAGGCGCAGACAAAGGACCGAAAACAGGAAACATACCAGACATATGGCAATCGTACAGAGATTAGAGCATTTTTTTATCTGCCCCATTCCTCTCAAAAGATGGACAAGCAACAGAAATATCGCCGTCTGCCGAAACATATCGCCCTGTTTTTCCTGTCCAAGTATCTTTTCACGGACACGACTGCACAGTTTCTCTGTCTCAGGCTGTTTTAAAAGCACAAAAAGAATTACCAGAAGGCCAGCCGGCAAAAGTACTTCCCAGTAATGCAAAGGGAAATCCATTGCCTTTATCAATGCACTCCTGTGCCAGAAAACAAGCACAATCGTATACACAAGACATGCAGCGACAATCACACGCCCTGCCTTCATCTCCTGTCGCTGCGCCATACCACAGCCAAGCAGAAAATACCCGAGATAGACCATTATCGGCAGACAGCGGAAACTGTCTCCGCCGATCCACATGGTAACTAACGGATATCGGATCTGTGTCTGAGAAAGGAAGATCAGGCAAAAGCCTGCAACGGCAACCAGCCAGACGATCTTTTTTTTGGCACACAGTAAGCCCATCAGCTTTTTGCCAAAAGCACACACGACCAGTAAAACAGCTGCCGTAAAAAACACCTCTGAAAACTTTGGTACAGAAACAAAAGCGACTACACGCATCATGTCATCCCAGAAACTGCCCTGATCGATCAGAACAAAACGACCGACACCTGTCAAGACATACAGCCCGTAATACATAAGTCCCTGTAAAAGGAGCTCTCTTCTCGTAATCTCTCTCTGCAGATACAGTACCGCCTTATATCCGGTAACGACAAAAATCCCCGCACCGGCCAGACACCATCCCATATTTCCCACAAAATACAACAGCCGGGAAGATTTATCCACGAAAATCTGACAGCTTATCGCCATCACATAGATAAAAAGCAGTATTTCCTCCATCTGTTTTACGGTATGTGTTCTTTCTGATCTCATCTCACTCTCCTGCATATCACTTTGCGTTTTTCACGACAAAAACAAAAAGCCAGTATATATACTGGCTTTTTGTTAACGTTCTCTTAATATACTAACACAGTCGCCTTTTTCGGCACATTATTATATACCCACTTGGCGAGACTGTCTGTCAGACGTACGCATCCATTAGACAACGGCTTACCCATCGTTGCATTCAGGTACTTACCACCTTTTCTGCGGGCCGGACGGGTATGCATCTTATTGTTTCCTCTGAAATAGGTCAGATATTTATAGAAATTTCTGCCGTAATAATGGGCATATTTCTTTTTTGTAACATCAAACTTACCCAGTGGAGTATATGTCGACATCTTACCGGTTACACATTTCTCGGAACGGATCAGTTTCCAGTTGCCTTTTGAACCCTGGAATACGTTTACACGCTGTGTATAGGTACTGATCCAGATCAGATACTTTGATTTACTCTTATATCCTTTGGAATTGACAAAGTATTCCTTTGCCTGCGTACTATAATCTTTACTTGTATATGACTGGCCGTTAACTCTCATTGCGCCATTGTAGATATAATACTTCTTTCCTGCATAAGATACAAGACTTTGTTTCCAGCGACGATAAATAATCGTAACCTTTTTACCCGGTTTGATCGTACCCTGCTTAGTATCATCCTTACGGAATTTTTTGTAAAGACCAGTCTTACGTGTGATCTTTGCAGAATAATAGATCGGGCGGACAGACTGTGCTGTGCTGACCGTTTTTGCTCCATATACCAGAACCTCCGGACCTGTAGCGCTGTAAAGGAAGTTTACATTGTCCTCTGTACGGTAGGCATATACCTGATATTTATGTTTGTCCGTAGCTCCGGCACCCTGATCCGTAAAGGAAGTTGCGGTAGTCCGGCCGATCTCCACATAACGGTTTTTGGAATAATCGTAGCTGTATACTGCATATCCACTGGCGATACCGCTCGGATACCATGTCAGTGTTGTAGCACCGTTGGCATTGTTGCCGGCAAGTCCGGTCGGTGCTTCCGGGGCTGTCATATACGGAGTAGCTTCTACAGCATAGGAGCGCGCGCCGGTATTCTGTGCCGTATCAACAGCTTCGATCTCAAACCAGTAGGATACGCCGCTTCGCAGATTATTGACAGTACAGTATGTGGTATCCACTGTGGTCAGATATTCCATTGCACCGGTAGACAGATTGCGGATATAGATTCTGTATGCTGCTGCATTTTCTGCCGGGCTCCAGTTTAAGGTCACCTGCTGATCTCCTGCTGTGGCAGAAACACTGCCAATACCGCCCGGTACAGCCAAAGTCTGTACAGCTACAGGCGCATCGGCTGCCTGCGTTGCCACACTCTCCTCAGCTGCAGCCGCCATCGGCGCAACCGCGGTCGCGATACCGGTGTAATATACCGGTTCAGCATTTTCTGCCTGCGTGTACGGAGTGATCTGTACATGCAGATCTGATTCTGTAACAGCAAACATACAGGCAGAAGCGTTTTCCATCGTCTGGCTGTCCAGCAGCTGATCATTATTGTTCAAAAGCTCAACAACGTATCCATCACATTCTTTTTCGTTTGTCCAGACAACCTCTACTTTTTGATCTGCACTGATCTCTGATGCTGCCGCATTTAAAACCGGCTCTTCCTGTTTCAATCCACACATAATATAAGATGTAGCGGCTTTATCATATACTCTGAGCTGTACTTCATCCGGCCATGTATCCTCTGTCTGAATACTGCCCTCATATGTATCCGTTTCTTCGAATACCTTTTCCAGATCACCTTTAACATCTGTCTTTTCCACATTTAAGGTATCTTTCTTTAAGATATTTCCTTCACTGTCGCAGATCTCATATGTATACTCTTTTGCTTCTGCAAAAGCACCAAATTTTACAAGGATATTTTTCTTTTCTGCATCTGTATGTGCATAAAGCATGTGTTCTTCTAACAGAACCGGTTCTGTTTTGTCAGCTTCCGGTACTGTTGAATCCTCTGTCTCCTCCTGTGCAGGTGTCTCCGGCAGGATCTCTGCGGCTTCACTTTTTGTCTCAGGTTCCACATCACTGACCACTGCAGAAGATATCTCATCCAACGCAGACAGTTCTTTTACCTCAGATACAACAGAACTTTCCGACTCCTCTGTAACAGATCCGGATGACTCTGCAGACTCTTCAACAGCAGAAGCCGGATCCCCTGAGATCTCACTGGCCATTGTACAAAGAGGCATTCCGATCGTTTCCACAGCTACAGCCGCCGTCAGAAATGCAGCTAATACTCGTCTCTTCATTTTCCCCTCCATATAAACAAATACAGATCGCATAGTATACATACACCAGCTTCCTATACCTGTATTTGCAATATTTTTCTTCAGATATTCTTTAGTATAACGTATTTTTTCCTTTCTGACCACCTCATTTTTCTAAGGAATTCTTAATTTTTCTTTACAAGATATCTGACATCCCCTATAATAATTGAAAATTCTAACAAAAAGGAGTTCTTTATGCGAAAAACTGCTTATTATATGTCACTTGTTCTTATAGCTGCCAGTCTGACCGGCTGTCAGGCTAAAGGCGAAAGTGATCCGGCTGCATCGCCGGCTTCCCCTTCTACTGTTGTAGCTGTCAGCTCAGTTGTCAGTGATCTGGACCTGACAGATGATGCCCAGCCTGAGCTTTCCGCGATCACACCGGCGGAGATTTTTACCAATGACACACTGACAATTTCCACAGACAGTCTGGATTCCGATACTGACGGAACCTATCTGTTCCTTAATATTGAAAGTAAAAGCAAGCAAAACCTTTATCTTGTCTGTGAATCTGCCTCGATTAACGGCATTATCCTCGACTGCAATGCCAATATGGAGCTTGCCGCCGGACAGAAGCTGCTTACGCCGCTGTCTTTTGCCAATACAGATCTGAATACAGCCGGCATCCAAAAGATTGCCGATATCACGTTTAAGCTTTCTGTGTACGATATGGATTCCGCCGAAGAAGTCTTTGAAACAGATACCTTAAAAGTATCCACAGCAGATGCCGAGGGTTTTGTGCAGGATCTGGATCTGAATGGTCAGACGCTCTACGATGCCAACGATATTCAGCTGATTGCCAAAGGAGCTACGCTGGACAGTGATAATTCACCTGTCGTTGTCATTCTGGCTGTCAACCATTCAGACAAGACCGTATCTCTTGGTGGTGACATTGTCGGCAAAAGTGCCGATACCTATGAAACATCCTACAGTTATGAGATCCCGGCCGGGATGGCAGCGCTTACCTACTTAAGCTATTACAATGAAGAAGGTGATGTTGCTGAAGACATCCGTGATATTCCTGTCGTTCTGACGCTGACAGATGCTTCTGACTGGAAGGAGATTGGAAAAACAGATGCACTGAGCTTTAATTCTTCTATTATCGAAGCTTATCTGAATGCTGACAATACCGATGAAGATGCAGATAAGGAAACCATTGTTTCCTACAGTGGAGAAGATGCTGCTGATTCTATTCCTCAGAATTCTGAGATTATGGATGATGCTGCCGCAGATGCCGAAGGTTCTCTGCCGGAGGATACGGATGCAGATGGAGATTATACGGGAATCGATGAACATGAGGGGGATTATCTTTCGGAAGATGATTATTGATTGTTACTGTTTATGATAAGTTGACGAAAACGGGGCGCTGCTTCTGCCTGCGAGGGTATGAGGG
>JAHZHB010000114.1:10895-15649 GCA_019420465.1 Lachnospiraceae bacterium | reverse complement strand
ACCGCACGCAGCGGCTCCCTGGTATGTTCTCCGGTAAAACCCTCCGAAGGCGTCGGCACTTAGCGAGTCCAAGCCGTAAGGCGCCGGACGAACTTAGTACCGCTACGCCTGAGGCAAAGCGAAAGCGCGTTTTACCGGAGAACATACCAGGGAGCCGCTGCGTGCGGTCTTTCCTCGTCCGTCCCCCAAAAATATATGCTATTTTCACTGTACAGACAGATTCGTATATCCCATCAGGCTCTCATCCACTGCTCTGGCAGCCTCGCGTCCCTCACGGATCGCCCAGACCACCAGCGACTGTCCACGGTGCATATCTCCTGCTGTAAACACATTCTCCACATTTGTTTCATACTTTCCGGCTTCCGTAGCCACATTCGTCCTCTGGTTCAATTCCACTCCAAAAGCCTTGGCCACATACTGCTGTGTTCCCAGAAAACCTGCCGCGATCAGTACAATATCCACATCCACGATCTCTTCCGTACCGGCGATCGGCACCATCATCATACGACCGGACTTCTCGTCCTTCTTGCTTTCCAGCTTCACCAGCTTTGCCTTACAGAGCTCACCATTCTCATTCTTGATAAACTCTGTCACTGTCGTTGTATAGATCCGCGGATCATGGCCCCAGAGTGCGATGGCTTCTTCCTGACCATAATCTGTTTTGCAGACTCTCGGCCACTGCGGCCACGGATTGTTTTCGGCACGTGTATCCGGAGCTTTTGGCATCATCTCCAGCTGTACGACGCTCTTTGCGCCCAGACGGATCGCTGTACCACAGCAGTCATTACCGGTATCACCACCGCCGATGATCATAACCTTTTTATCCTTTACCCGCACATGCTTTCCATCTTTCAGATCAGAATCCAGCAGGCTCTTTGTCACTCCCGTCAGAAAATCTACGGCAAAATAGATTCCTTTCGCATCTCTGCCCGGTACATCGATATCTCTCGGATTGGATGCACCGCAGCACAGTACGATACGGTCATATACCTTCATCAGCTGCATAGCACTGACATTCTCTCCGACATTGGCATTGGTCACAAAATGAACGCCTTCTTCTTCCATGATTTTGATTTTCCGGTCGATCACACTCTTTTCGAGCTTCATATTCGGAATACCGTAGCGCAACAGTCCGCCGACACGGTCGTTTCTTTCGTATACAGTCACTTCATGTCCACGTTTGTTTAACTGATCGGCTGTAGCCAGTCCGGACGGACCGCTGCCGATGACAGCGATCTTTTTTCCGGTACGCACTTTCGGTGGATTTGCTTTGGCCCATCCCATTTCATAGGCATGCTCAATGATCGCGTATTCGTTATCTCTTGTCGTAACTGCCTCGCCGTTCAGGCTGCAGGTACAGGCTTTTTCACACAGGGCCGGACATACACGTGACGTAAATTCCGGGAAATTGCTCGTCTTTTTCAGGCGCTGATATGCCACCTCCCAGTTGCCAAGGTAGGCCAGATCGTTCCATTCTGGGATCAGATTGTGCAGCGGACAGCCGCTTGCCATACCACCGATCATCATGCCGGACTGGCAGAACGGCACACCACAGGCCATGCAGCGTGCCCCCTGCTGCTGCTGTTTTTCGAGCGGCAGGTGCACATGAAATTCCTTAAAATGCTTGATTCTCTGCAGAGGAGCCTCCGATTTGCTTTCTTCTCTGCTGTATTCCATAAATCCAGTTGGTTTTCCCATCGTCTCTCCTCCTTACTTTCTCGCATTGGCATAGAATGCTTCGATCTGTGCCTGCTGACTGTTCAGACCCTTCTCTTCCATCTGTACGATGGCCATCTGCATACGATTGTAATCGTGCGGAATGATCTTTTTAAATTTCGGCAGGTAATCGGTAAAGGAATCGAGGATCTGTTTACCTTTGACAGAATTTGTCGCAGCTACATGCTCCTGGATCATCTGTTTCAGCTCCAGTACATCATACTTTGATGTAATCTTCTCGATGCCTGTCATTTCTTTATTGATACGTGTATAAATATCGTTGTCTTCATCCAGAACATAGGCAATACCGCCGCTCATACCGGCAGCGAAGTTTTTGCCGATCTTACCGATGACAACCACACGGCCGCCTGTCATATATTCGCATCCATGATCTCCAACACCTTCGACAACAGCCATGGCACCTGAGTTTCTGACGCAGAATCTCTCACCGGCCACACCATTGATAAAGGCTTTACCACTGGTTGCACCGTACAGGGCAACATTACCGATGATGATATTTTCATCCTGTTTATACTGAATGCCTGTCGGCGGATAAACGATCAGCTTACCGCCGGAAAGACCCTTGCCGAAGTAATCGTTGGAATCACCTTCCAGTTCGATCGTCATACCCTTCGGAATAAAGGCGCCAAAGCTCTGTCCGCCGGCACCGACACATTTGATCTGGTACGTATCGTCTTTCAACGTATTATCCCCGTATTTTCTGGTGATCTCCGCACCGAAGATCGTACCGAATGTACGGTCCACATTGGTAACATCCACTTCCAGACGTTTCGGTGCACCCTCATCGAGTGCCTTTTTCAGCTGTTTTAAAAGGATCTTTTCATCCTTTGTCTGTTCCAGCTTAAAGTCATAAACCTGCTTCGGGTCAAAGATAACCTTCGCACCTTTCTTTGCAAACGGATTGTCCAGAATACGATGCATATCCACCTTAGAGGCTTTCAGACCATCGACATGGTCTTTGACCTGCAGAAAATCACTGCGGCCAACCAGCTCATCTACGGTACGCACACCCAGTTTTGCCATATATTCCCGCATTTCCTGTGCGATAAAGTGCATAAAGTTAATGACATATTCCGGTTTTCCACGGAAGTTTTTACGAAGCTCCGGATTCTGTGTTGCCACACCGACCGGACAGGTATCCAGATTGCAGACACGCATCATGACACAGCCCATCGTGATCAGCGGTGCTGTGGCAAATCCATATTCCTCGGCACCAAGCATGGCAGCGATCACAACATCACGTCCACTCATCAGCTTACCGTCTGTCTCGATACGGACTTTATTTCGCAGGTTGTTGCGGATCAGTGTCTGATGTGTCTCGGCCAGACCGATCTCCCACGGAAGACCTGCATTATGGATCGAGCTTCTCGGGGCTGCACCTGTACCTCCATCGTAACCGGAGATCAGGATCACCTGTGCACCGGCTTTTGCCACACCGGCAGCCACCGTACCGACACCGGCCTCAGATACCAGTTTTACGGAAATTCTTGCATTTTTATTGGCATTTTTCAGATCGTAGATCAGCTGTGCCAGATCCTCGATCGAATAGATATCATGATGCGGCGGCGGTGAGATCAGAGAAACACCCGGTGTGGAATATCTGGTCTTTGCGATCCACGGATATACCTTTCCCCCCGGAAGATGACCACCCTCACCAGGTTTGGCACCCTGTGCCATCTTGATCTGGATCTCTTTTGCACTGACAAGATAGCTTGACGTTACACCAAAACGGCCGGAAGCCACCTGTTTGATCGCGGAGCATCTGTTTTCACCGTTTCTGCCCGGTTTCAGACGGGACGGTTCCTCACCGCCCTCACCACTGTTGGATTTACCATGAATCGCATTCATGGCCAGTGCCAGTGTCTCGTGTGCTTCCTGCGAAATCGAACCGTAGGACATTGCCCCGGTCTTAAAACGGGTCACAATAGAATCCACGCTCTCTACTTCCTCGATCGGAATACCTTTTTTCGGATATTTGAATGTCAGAAGGTCACGCAGTGTTCCCTCACGATGTTCGGAATTCACCTGTGCCGTATATTCTTTAAACTTACTGTAATCTCCTGTTCTTGTCGACTCCTGCAGCAGATGGATCGTCAGCGGATTGTACAGATGCTGCTCTCCGCCGCTTCTCATCTTGTGGCGGCCGATGCTGTCGAGTGTCAGGTCACTGTCAAGGCCGAGCGGATCAAACGCCTGATCGTGCAGATCATTCACCTCATCCTCGATATCACGCAGCGTGATACCGCCGATACGGCTGACGGTATTGGTAAAGTACTTGTTGATCACAGATTCATCGATACCGATTGCCTCAAAGATCTGTGCACCCATATATGACTGAATCGTGGAAATACCCATCTTGGAAGCGATCTTTACGATACCGCTGATCACAGCCTCGTTGTAGTCATTGACAGCTGCATAGTAATCCTTTTTCAGCATACCGGTCTTGATCAGATCATCGATCGCCTCATAGGCCAGGTACGGGTTGATCGCACAGGCACCATAGCCAAGCAGTGTGGCAAAATGATGTACCTCGCGCGGTTCACCGGATTCCAGGATCACAGAAAGGGAGGTTCTCTTTCTTGTATCTACCAGGTGATGATGTACAGCAGAAACAGCTAAAAGTGACGGGATAGCCACATGGTACTCATCCACACCACGGTCAGACAGGATAATGATATTCACACCATCTCTGTGGGCACGGTCAACCTCCACAAACAGACGGTCGATCGCTTTTTCCAGGCTTGTGTTCTTATAATATACCAGTGAAAGCGTCGTTACCTTGATATGGCTTTCTTCCTTAATATTGCGGATCTTCATCAGATCTGTATTGGTCAGGATCGGATTATTGATCTGCAGCATATGGCAGTTTTCCGGTTTCTCCTCCAGCAGATTTCCCTCTTCACCGGCAAATACACGTGTCGCTGTAACCACTTTTTCACGGATCGCATCGATCGGCGGGTTGGTTACCTGGGCAAACAGCTGTTTAAAATAGTTAAACAGTGGCTGATGTCTCTTAT
>JAHZHB010000114.1:8750-10885 GCA_019420465.1 Lachnospiraceae bacterium | reverse complement strand
GGTTGCCATGTTCAGGATAGAGGTACGATATTCCTCGTAGGTGTAACCAAAGGCCTTCATCAGACGCTTGCGCTCCTCGTCAGTGTAGGATGGCACGCTCTGGTTCGGGATCTTTAAGCTTCCCAGTGTGATCAGATTGCTGTCCAGCCATTCACCGTACGGCTGACGGGATGCATAATATTCTTTCAGTTCATCATCAGAGATCACCTTCTGCTGCACCGTATCCACCAGAAGCATCTTGCCCGGATGCAGTCTCTCCTTCTGTACGATATGTGCCGGATCGATCTGCAACACACCAACCTCAGAAGACAGGATCAGGTAATCATCATCCGTAATATAATATCTGGACGGACGCAGACCGTTACGGTCAAGTACGGCACCCATGATATCACCATCGGAAAATACGATCGATGCCGGTCCATCCCACGGCTCCATCATCGTAGCATAGTAATGGTAGAAGTCTTTCTTCTTCTGGGACATGGTCTTGTTGTTTGCCCACGGCTCCGGGATCGTGATCATGACGGCCAGTGGAAGCGGCATACCGCTCATAACAAGAAATTCCAGTGTATTGTCGAGCATCGCGGAGTCAGAACCCTGTGCGGAAATAACCGGCATAACCTTGGAAAGATCATCCCCGAGGATCTCATTATCCATCGTTTCCTCACGGGCAGCCATCTTGTCGGCATTGCCGCGGATCGTGTTGATCTCACCGTTGTGTACGATAAAACGGTTCGGATGCGCTCTCTCCCAGCTCGGTGTGGTGTTGGTACTGAAACGGGAATGTACCATAGCGATCGCGGAATCATAGTCCGGGCTCTGCAGATCATCAAAGAACTGTCTGAGCTGTCCTACGAGAAACATACCCTTATACACGATCGTACGGCTCGACAGAGACAGTACATACGTATTATCGTTGCTGAGAGCAAAAACACGACGTGCTACATACAGCTTACGGTCAAAGTCCAGTCCTCTGGCTGTATTTTTCGGACGCTCCACAAAGCCCTGCTCGATATACGGCATACAGGCCAGCGCAACAGAGCCAAGGATCTCCGGATGTGTCGGTACCTTTCTCCAGCCGAGGAACTTCATACCTTCCTTCTGGACGATCACCTCAAACAGCTTTTTCGCCTGGTTTCTCTGCAGCTCATCCTGCGGGAAGAAAAACATGCCGACACCGTAGTCTCTCTCATCTCCGATCGCAATGTTTTCCTGCTGACAGACTTTCTTAAAGAATCTGTGAGATACCTGCAGCATGATACCAACACCGTCACCGGTCTTGCCTTCTGCATCTTTACCGGCACGATGCTCCAGATTTTCTACGATCTTAAGCGCGTTGTCTACAGTTGCACGTGTCTTGATACCTTTGATATTGACAACAGCACCAATACCACAGTTATCGTGTTCAAACTGCGGATCATACAGGCCCTGTTTTTTCATCTGCGTCTCCTGAAACATAGCTTTTTCCTCTCATACTTTGATGTTTTAAAGTTTTAATGAGGACAATATACACCCGTTTTTAAATGTTGTAAATACTGCTTTTCTTTTAAATTGTCAGATTATTTGCCAATTTTATTTTTCTAATGTAATTTTCTGATTTTTTATTTTTTATATTGTACAGCATGTGCATTATATTTTTCAGTTTGGGTTTTTGTTTTTGCTCATCTCCTGTTTTTTGTGCATTTTGTCTTCTATTTTCCGTTTTTTTCTTTAGTTTTTGTTATTATTGTGGATTTTTACTACAGGAAGCGTTATACTTATGGAAAAGTGTATTGGAGGTATCATTATGTTGCATCACTATGTTCTTTTCAAATACGAGCCCGGTTTTCTGACAGACGAAGTTGTCAGAGAACTTCGCGAGGGCTTTTCGCTGATCAGAGCTGAGGTACCTGGCGTGCGGAGTGTAATGATCGAAACCAATGTGGTGGAGCGGCCAGCAAACATGGATCTGATGATCCGTATGGCACTGGATGACGATTCTGTACTGGATGCCTATCTGCATCACCCGGAACATGTCAGACTCGGAGAAAGAATGAATCCGTTTATCACCAACAGGGTATCTTTCGATTCCAAAGTATAATCCTCCCTGTCAAAATCGCTCCACCAGACCAGCTATTGATACGCATGGTCAAAAAGAA
>JAHZHB010000114.1:0-8740 GCA_019420465.1 Lachnospiraceae bacterium | reverse complement strand
TACCGCAATCTGCCTGTCAGAATGAGGTCAGATTGCGGTATTTTCACATCCTTAAGAAACTGTTAACAGCAGCTTTTGCAGGACGCCTTATTCTTTATCTTCTGTTATATCACTGTCACTGGTCTCTGTGAGTTCTTCAGCAGATTTTTCGAGCACTTCAGCCACTTCATCCGCTGTTATTTCACCCGAAACGTCTGCCGGTCTTTCCAACCCGGGCTTTTCAGCAGACTCTGCGGTAATCTCTTCTGCTTTTGGCAGTGACTCCGTATGAAATTCCTTAGCTTCTGCCGCTGTATCTGTTTGGTTTTTTTCAGCTGCTGCTTTATTTTTCTTTTTTCCGCTGCCAAGTCCCAGAAGACTTAAGCCGCTCAAAAAGATCACGGCCATAACAATATCAACAATACTTTTTGTCGCCTGACTGCCTCCTGCGAGTGCTGATACAACAGACATTCCCAGAACTGACCAGAAATTAGCCACGATATGACCGATCACAGGAACCCATACACTCTGGGATTTTTCCATGGCAAGACCCAGGAAAATACCAAGCAGACCGGCATAGACAAACTGTACCGCATTGCCATGATAGATACCAAAGCAAAGTGCCGAAAGCAAAATACCGGCCAGTGGACCGAGATAATCGCGGATACGCATCATCACCAGGCCACGGAATACTATTTCCTCGGCGATCGGTGCGATCACGGCTACCACGACCAGCATAACGACAATATTCTGTCCTTTGTAGATCTGTGTCTCCAGCTGAGAATAGTACGGAAAGATCTTTTCCAGACCGCTCAGTGTGATCAGATCATTAAGGACCTGACACAGCCCCATACACATCAGCGCAGTGCCGAGAACGATCTGCGGTGTTACCCTCTTTTCCGGTACTTTATGCAGCTCATACTGTCCCGACTCTCGTCTGGCCTCATCCCGCTTCATAAAAAGGCGCAGAACCGGTATACATACCAGCCCCCCGAGACCCGTAATCGCCAGCACCTGCTGTGTAGCCAGCGCTGTCAGATCTTCACTGTCTCCGATTCCCAGCACGATCATACCGACAAACACCAGTGCAACTGTAGCTACAATGCTGATCACATTGCTGATTGCATAATGTGTCAGGATCGGATACAGCACCCTCCAGAGCTTGCGCCATACAGATTCGCGGATCGGATAGTCCTGCTTTACCGGCTCTTTTTTCCGGCGTTTTTTCTTTTCCTGACGAAGCTGCTTTTCCAGTGCTCTTTCCTGCTTCTGGGAAAGCTCCGTCACATCAATAGAACGGATCTCCACCTTTGGCTCTTCCCGGTCATTTCCAGCCAGGATTTCCAGCTCTTCTACAGAGTCCGCCACATAGGTGACCCCGGCCCTGATCAGCTCATCCATGGAACCATAGCCGTAGGCCACACCAATACACTGTATACCACAGGCATGGGCCCCAAGCACGTCGTAGGAACGGTCACCGACCATAACAACATCCTGACGACTCGACTCCATGTGCAGCCGTTTAAGCGCCTCTTCGATCACTTCCTCTTTGGTGGAACGCTGTCCCTCTTTAAGCTCTGCACCAACAATCTCGGTAAAATACCCCGTCAGCTTGAAATATTCCAGGATCTGGCGCACATACGGCTCGGGCTTTGAAGAGGCCACAGCCAGTACACACCCCTGATCCTTTAAATAAGCCAGAAGCTCCTCGATACCGGGATACAGCGCATTTTCAAACATACCCTTTGTCGTATACCGTTCTCTGTAATAAACAACCGCCTGGTCAGCTTCTTCTTTGGTAAAACCTGCATAGGCCATAAACTGGTCTACAAGAGGCGGACCGACAAAAACTTCCAGCTTTTTGAGATCCGGCTCCGGCCGGCCCATCTTTTCCAGCGCATACTGCACACAGGCAGTAATACCGGGGCCGGAATCGGTGAGCGTACCATCCAGATCAAATAAAATAACTTTCATACAATCGTCTCCTTGCGACAGAACGCCGTGTGAATATCCTGAAGATACTTACATTTTATCCGGAGCAGAGAATCCCAGCAGATGCACAGATGTCTCCAGAGCGTCCTTAGTCAGACCAAGCAGACGGATATAAGACTGTCTGCGGTCAGCATCCTCTTCGCTGAGGATCTTTGTTTCATGATAAAAATGATTGAAAGCATTGGCCAGATCATAAATATAGGAACAGATCTTGTGCGGTGCTTTCTCGGCAAATGCATTTTCTACCGTCGCATTAAAATCAGTCAGTGCCAGCATCAGTGCCTTTTCACTGTCTCCTGCCGGCGGCAGAATACTGCCGGCAGCCGTGTCGCCGCCATTTTCCTTATAACGGTTCAGGATTGACTTGATACGGACGATCGTATACAGAATATACGGACCGGTATTTCCTTCAAAAGAAGTAAATCTCTCTGTATCAAAAATATAATCCTTGGCCGCCTGATTAGACAGGTCACCATATTTGATCGCAGCCAGAGCAACCATCTGGGCTGTCTTGTGAGCATCCGCTTCTTTGATGCTTCTGTTATCCACGATCTTTTTGTACATTTCCTCTGTGATATCGTTTAACAGCGTTTCCAGACGCATAACGCCGCCCTGTCTGGTCTTGAACGGCTTGCCGTCCTTACCATTCATCGTACCAAAGCCCAGGAATGTCAGTACAGTATCCTCATCTACCAGCTTTGTCTTTCTGGCACAGCGGAATACCTGTGTAAAATATAAAGACTGACGCTTGTCTACCACATAGATGATCTCATCCGGATGATAACATTTCATACGATCCATGATCGTAGCAAGATCTGTCGTATTGTACAAAGATGCACCATCTGATTTCAGGATCATGCACGGCGGAATCTCCTTGGTATCTGTCTCTTCTTTGACATCTACCACCAGAGCGCCCTGATCCTCATGGGCATATCCCTCTTTTTTCATATATTCTACCATGCCCGGGATATACGGCTGTGCATCGGATTCCTTTTTCCAGAGGTCAAAGGTAACATCCAGCTTTTCGTAATTTTTCTTCAGGTCATTAACAGAAACCGTCATAATATGGTTCCACAGCGCCTGATATCCGCGCTTGCCCTGCTGCAGCATATGGGTAGCTTCCATGGCTTTTTCCTTGAAAGCCGGGTCTTCTTTTGATTTAGCACTGGCCTTGGGGTAGATCTCCTCCAGCTCACTAATCGTAAACGGAGCTTCCTTGGGATACTCTCCTTCAAAGTTGTCATCAAAATATACCAGATCCGGTTTTCTCTCCCTGAGTTCGGAAATGATCAGTCCCATCTGCAGACCCCAGTCTCCCAGATGTACATCACCGATCATCGTATGGCCCATAAACCGTCCCATACGCTTGATGGACTCACCGATAACAGCGGAACGTAAGTGGCCGACATGCAGCGGTTTGGCTACATTCGGTCCGCCGTAATCAATCATGATCGTTTTTGGCTCTTTGACTGTTTCCACACCCAGATGGTCATCCGCCTGCATACCATTAACATACGCTGCAAGGAATTCACCACTCAGCTTCAGATTGATAAATCCCGGATTAACTGCCTGTACATCGGAAAATACCGGACTTTCCTCCAGAAACGGCAATACCTGCTGTGCGATCTGGATCGGCGCCTTATGATAGGTCTTTGCCGCAGCCATCGCACCATTACACTGAAATTCACACAGGTCCGGACGATTGGACACTGTAATTTTTGCAAAAGAAGTATCCAGCCCTGCTTTTTCAAAAGCAGCAGCAGCTTCTTTGTTCAAACGGGCTATGAGTTTTTCCATAGTTCCTCCTGCTTATAAAAATATAATAATATCTTCACATTCTATTCACGCTTTATCGCCTGTTCTCCTGTATAATAAAAGAAAGGTGAACAGCAGGTTCACACACCCTTTATCAACTATCCCACAGGAGACAATACATATGAATATTTTATTTTTTCTGACCCCCAAAAGTGACGTAGCCTTTCTTCCGGAACACTGCACACTGCGACAGGCTCTGGAAAAAATGGATCACTACCGTTATACAGCCCTTCCGATCTTAAACGATCAGGGTATGTACATCGGCACCCTCACCGAAGGCGATCTGCTGCGTTACATCAAAGACCATGCTTCTCTGAATCTAAAAAGTGCCGAGGACGTCCGACTGGATAAAATCCCCCGTCGCTGGTACTACAAGCCGGTCAATATCGGCTGTACCATGGAAGAGCTTGTCGAAGCCTCCATGCAGCAGAACTTTGTTCCTGTCATCGATGACAGCAAAGTTTTTATCGGTATCATCCGCCGCAAGCACATCATCGAAAATCTGTACAAAAAAACGCAACAGCCACAGCCTGTGGCCACGCAATCCTTACAGGAAAGAGCCTCTCACTGAGAGGTTCTTTTTCATTTCTGCCCTGTTGCCTGAAAATAACAGGCAGGTGCTTTGGCAAATCAGAATAACATTTCTTTAAAGACAGCTACTTTTCATTATAACATGTTTACATGGGAAATAAAAGCTATTCTTCTTTGCCCATACGATTCATCAGTATAGCTTCTCCTTCTGCCGGTGCAAGTCCTTCGTTAATAATGCCGTTGACCATCTCACAGATCGGCAGTTCCACATTATACTTTTTCTTCAGCTGCATAGCAGCATCCAGCGCATAGATACCTTCAACAACCATGCCTACCTCTTTGACAGCCTCATCACGGCTCTTTCCCTGACCAAGCAGCATACCCGCCGTCAGATTCCGGCTGTGAAGACTCGTACAGGTAACGATCAGATCCCCGATACCGGCCAGTCCGTTAAATGTCTCCGACTTGCAGCCCATCAGCTCTCCCAGATTAGAAAGTTCGCGAACGCCTCTGGTGATCAGTGCCGCGCAGGTATTGTCTCCATAGCCAAGGCCCCGGGCGATACCTGTGCCCAGAGCAATAATATTTTTAAATGCACCACAGATCTCCACACCATGGATATCCGTATTGGTATACACGCGGAATTTCGGATTCATAAAGACTTTCTGGACAAAATGCGCTGCTTCCTGATCCGGACTGGCAGCCACGATCAGTGTCGGCAGATCGATCGCCACCTCCTCTGCATGGGTCGGACCGGACAGTGCCACCAGCTTCACATGCGAAAGCCCGCCCTTTTTGTCCAGCTCATCACGGATGATCTCCGTCATGGTAAACAGTGTGCCCGGTTCGATACCTTTGGCCACATCCACGATCACCTGTCCGTCCTTTATGTACTCCGCTGCTGCCTTTGCTGTCGAACGCACAAACACAGACGGTACAGCAAACAGCAGAATATCTTTGTCCGTGCACACTTCTCTGATCTCTTTTGTATATTTCATTTCTTTCGGAATGATCATATTTTTGAGCTTCGGATGTACGCCCGTGCTCTCCAGCTCATCGATCTCCTGTCCCAGCGCAGACCATACCTGCACCTCATGTTTCATATTACAAAGCATTCTCGCCAGTGCCATTCCCCAGGTACCGGCACCCAGTACGCCGATCTTAGCCATATTCTACCTCCATGATTTTTCCGTAAACTTTATATATGATCAGTTTATCATATTTTATATAAAGGTGCAATTTTTACTGTTTCCCAGCGCATTTCATCAGTTCCCCGCCAAACGCATCCGGCACTTTACGCCTTTATTCTCTGATCAGCTTTCTTATTTCAAAAGAAAGCATCAGATGCAGACAGGTTTTATAGTCCTCCAGATCCAGTCCCGTCAGCTGCCGGATACGCTCCAGTCTGAAAAGCAGAGAGGTTCTGTGCACATAGAGTGCCTGGGCCGTATGCGTCACATTATGTTTTTTCTGTAAAAAGACCTGCAGCATTTCCAGAAGATGGATTTCATTATTCTGATCGTATATTCCCAGAATCTCCAGCGCCGGATGACAGATCTCCTGAGGGTTCAGCTCCTGTATACACTGTTCCAGCATATACTCCATCACATAATCCGCAAAATGATAGCTCCATTTCGTCGGATGTACACGCGTCCCAAAATTCAGTGCCTGTTCCGCTTCTGTATGATAATTTTTCAGATTATCAAAATCCGTAAACGCTCTGCTGATTCCCGCCTTACACAGTGTTTCACGCAGAAAATACGGCAGATTTCTGTCCGTATCATCCTTTTGTTTCAGAAGACTCATATTCTGCACACAGATATAATCCCTCTCAGCTTCCAGCACCAGACTGCCGGGAAACAGCGTCTCGATCTGGTGACGATAGTAACTCTGGCCGATACTGGCCTTGGTTCCCTCCTGAAACTGAAACAGGATCAGCCGATAGCTATGCGACAGCTCCCAGTGATACTCAGACAGCACCCTCTGAATCTCTCCACGCCCCATTTTCTTTCCTGTCAGAAGTTCCTGGATCAGCGCCTTGATCCTCTTTCTGCTGCCTTCACTGTGTTCTTTACTGTAATTGTTCTGAAAATACGGACTGACGCATGTGCCAAAAGTCTCCACCAGCCTCTGTACGCCAAAATTTTTCTGTTCTGCCACATCAGCAAGCAGACGGGCCTCGTATCGGTCAGCTACACAGAAATTATAACAGTAATACCAGTTTTCCGCCTCGTCCATATACAGAAAAACATGCGTATTCTGGGAAACTTTCTGAAAGTCTTCATCAACCACCAGCTCATTGACCGTCTGCAGTGCCACAGTCTTTTGCGGATTGACCCAACTGTGTGCTTTCTGAAAAGCATCCGTACAGCCAAGAATACGCATCGAACGGCTGGCGATACTGCTGCGGATGCTCGCCGTCCATCGATATATTGGTATAAAGTGTCGTATCCATGGATAATGCATATACGATGATTTCCAGCGTAATTTCCATAGGTTTCTCCTTCGTCTGAGATCATATACTTTATAGCATTCTTTTCTGTATGACAAGTTTTTCCCGCATAATCTTTTATTTTGCCAATCTTTTTTCACTTACCTTATTCTGTAAAAAGAATTGTCACAAAAAACCAGTTTACATTTTTCCTGCAAACTCTTATATTGTATACAGACAATATCGTCTATGCAAATGACAAAGGAGGGGATCATATGCCCGCATTTTACGCACATAAACGCTTTGGTGCCCAGATCGCCGGTAAGATTCCGGAGAGTCTTGAATCCATCATACGAACGAACTATACCGCCTATGCGATCGGTCTGCAGGGGCCGGATATCTTCTTTTACTACCGCCCTTTTTATATCAATAAGGTCATCAAAACCGGTGTCGGTCTGCATCATGCCCCGGCACGCGAATTTTTCGAAAACGCTCTGAATGTTGTAAAAAAATACCCGCGAAACAGCGCCCAGTACGCCTATCTTTTGGGATTTATCGCACATTTCACCCTGGACAGCGAATGTCACGGCTTTGTTAACGATTATATGCAAAGCCATCATGTGGCTCATTTGGAGATAGAAGAAGAATTTGAAAAGAAACTGCTCGCCATTGATCAGCACAATCCGATCGGCTACGCCTATGCCAGACAGATCCCGACAGATATAAAGACAGCACATGCCATCAGCTGTTTTTATCCTACGATCTCGACAGCCCAGACATGGCGCGCATTAAAAGATATGGTTCTCGTCAAACGACTTTTCACAGCTCCGCATCCGATAAAGCGGGGACTGTTAAACAATATTATGAAAGTTTCTCTGCAGTATAAGCTCTACAGCGGGCTGATCAATCAGGCAAAAGACAATCCGCGTTGTAAGGAAAGCAATGACATTTTGCTGAAAAAGCTGTACACCTCCGTGCCGGTCGCGATTGAACTTATGGAAGCATTTGACCGGTCACTGACCGAAGGGGTACCACTCCCGGAAAGATTTGACCGAAATTTTGAATAATACCGTGAATCATGTTTTTATGTAACAGAACAACAGGTATTCCGTTAGCGAGTGAGTACTAAACCTGAATACCTGTTGTCTCATTACCTTTACACCTTTATAAGGAGAACTTCTGACCTGTATGAATAAAAAAAGATTTCTTTTTCACCTGACACTTTTACTTTTGATGGCTGCCATCAACTTTTCCCTGCCGGTAGCCACACAGGCTGCGCAGACAGCAGAATCTTCTGTGACCGCTGACGGACCGGCAATCGATGCGCCGTCTTCCCAGATGGAAACTATACCCGCAGATAAAGTACCAACACAGCAGGCACCTTCCAGTAAAGGAACGGAAGATACCATGGCTATGCTGCTGAAATTTGTTGTCCTGTGGTCGATCATCTACATCATCATCAAAGTGGTTCGAAGAAAACTGGACGAACAGAAAAAGATCAGATAGCCTGCTCTTTTTTTGACTGTTCTATATGTGCCAACAGGCCCCGGCATCCGGCCACCGCCTGTCGGTACGTCGTCTCAAAATCTCCCGTGTACCACGGATCCGCGACTTCGCCCGGCTGCTCTGTAAAATCAAGGAGCATATGTACCTTACCCAGAGGATCTTCCGGGACAAAACGCTTCAGATTGCGCAGATTCCAGTTATCCATAACGATCAGATAATCATAATATTCGTAATCCGCGCGCGTCATCTGGCGGGCATGATGTCCCTCACAGGAAATCCCGTGCTCGGCAAGCTTGCGCTTCGCCGGCGGATAGACCGGATTGCCGATCTCTTCCGTGCTGGTGGCAGCGGAGGAGATTTCAAAATCGGCGGACTCGTGGGACTGGTTTACCATGTTTTGTAAAATGTACTGACACATGGGGCTGCGGCAGATGTTGCCGTGGCAGATGAATAAAATCTTGATTTTTCTCATATTTCCAGTATTTT
>JAHZHB010000113.1 GCA_019420465.1 Lachnospiraceae bacterium | reverse complement strand
GCGACCCTCGCCTTGGCAAGGCGATACTCCACCACTGAGCCACTCGCGCATAAAGAGCAGGTGATGAGAATCGAACTCACGTTCTCAGCTTGGAAGGCTGATGTTCTACCATTGAACCACACCTGCAGTATGTATTTTTGAGACGTTTGTTATTATAGCAAGGCAGGATGGTCATGTCAATCTTTTTTTTGTTTTTTTTTGCAAAGTCTTTTTGTGAAGCGACAAAGAGGGTAAACTGCAGCGCACAGGCACTGTGTGAACTGTAACAAAAATGGTGGCTTTTCAAAATGAAATACGGTATAATACCGGACAGACACAGGAAAAGAATGGAGAAGGTACCTGTTTCTCTGAAAAAAGAGAGAAAACAGGCACGGCCGGAAAGAAGGAAGTATGAATATAAAAGCAATCATATATACATCCAATACAGGATATACCAGAAAATATGCAAAACTTCTGGCACTGGAGACAGGGCTGGAGGCTTTTGAACTAGGGAAAGTGCCGGGCAAGATCAGCAAAGATGATCCGGTGATCTATATGGGCTGGTTAAAAGCAGGCCGTCTTATGGGACTTGATAAAGCGGCAAAAGCCCATACTCTGGTGGCTGTCTGTGCTGTGGGTCTTGGTCCGCAAAACAGTGCACAGGCGGCTGGAGTACAGCGCACATACCGGTTGAGTGTACCGGTATTTTACCTGCAGGGAGGATTTTCTCTGGACAAGCTGCATGGTATGGATCGTTTCCTTATGAAATGTATGATCAAAATGCAGCTGCCAAAACTGGAAAAGAAAAAGGACCGCACACCGGAGGAAGAGGAGAGACTGATGTTCTATAAAAAGGGCGGAGATAAAGTCGATGCAAAAAACCTGCGTTCTCTTCTACAGTGGTTAGCTGCGAAAAACGCATAAATCAACAAAAATACTGAATTTTTTTGTACAAAATTCGTAAAAACCATGAAAAAAACCAGGAGTGGAGAAAAAATGACCAACTCTCCTGCTTTTTTTTGGTTGAATTTCACTGGGATTTACAAAAAATATACATGACATACACATGAATTTTACTTATTATATACAGTAGAGGTTCATTAAAGGACTAAGGAGAAAAAACATATGTATGCAATGATTACAGAACTGCTCAGCGGACTGGCTCTGTTCCTGTTCGGTATGAAATTTATGAGCGAGAGTCTGCAGAAGGCAGCAGGTGAAAAACTCAGAGGTATCCTTAATTCAGTTACCAAGAACAAGATCACAGCTGTCCTGTTTGGTGCGTTGTTCACAGCCATCATCCAGTCATCCGGTGCTACGACCGTTATGGAGGTCAGCTTTGTTAATGCCGGTATCATGACACTGGAGAAATCTGTCGGCATCACCTTTGGTGCCAATATTGGTACAACGATCACATCACAGCTGGTTTCTCTGAAACTGACAGCTGTTGCGCCGTTTATTATTTTTATCGGTGCAGCTATTATTATGTTTGGCAAAAAGCCGTTTCTGCGTAAGATAGCAGAGGTTATTTTTGGTTTTGGTGCTCTGTTTTTGGGTATCAATTTTATGACAGGAGCATTGGGATCTTTGCAGGATTTCCCGACGATCATGGGTATTTTTGCCTGTCTGGAAAACCCGGTGATCGCTGTACTGGTCGGTTTTATCCTGACAGTGATCGTACAGAGCTCTTCTGTTACGGTCAGTGTGCTGGTACTTCTGGCGGATTCAGGTCTTGTCGGACTGGCGGCCTGTATCTACTTTATTCTCGGTGCCAATATCGGCTCCTGTACACCGGCTGTCATGGCAGCGATGAATGCCAATAAGGATGCTAAACGTACAGCTCTGGTGCATGTACTGTTTAACGTTGTAGGTATGGTTGTTATTTCCATTATCATGCTGTTTGCCAAGGATCAGGTCATCGGCGGTATCGCAGCGATCAATGGCGCTGACAATTACAAGCGTTTTGTAGCCAATGCAGATACCATCTTTAAGATCTTCCAGTGTATCATCCTTCTGCCGGTATCCAACCAGCTGCTTGCGCTTGTGCGCAAACTGATTCCGGATGGCACGGCTGCAGGAGACAGTCTGGATGAGAAAAAGCTTCTGTATATCGGCCGCAACAAGAAATTCGTTGAATCCACAGCACTGATCGATACGATCCAGGAGATCGAGCGTATGGCACATATGGTACAGGAAAACCTGGAGCTTGCCAGAGATGCTCTTCTTTACGATGAGCTTGGTAACAGTGAGGTTATCCGCAAGCGGGAGAGCTATATTGATTACTTAAGCCATGCGATCACGGAATTTTTGGTGGATACCAACAAATACCAGCTGCCGCTTTCCGATGCAGCGCGTATCGGTGGTCTGTTCCATGTTGTTATTGATATTGAGCGTATTGGAGATCATGCGGTAAATATTCTGGAATCTGCGGAGAAAAAGCGGGACAGCCGTATCAAGTTTACGGATGAAGGACGCGATGAAATGATCGATATTTTTTCCTATGTTACCAATATTTACGATGCAGCGATCAAGATGTTTACAACAGAGGATGCTTCCCTGCTGGATGAGATCGATTATCTGGAAAATATGATCGATGACAAGCAGATCGAGTACCAGGAAGGACATGTGCGTCGTATGTCGATGGGTAAATGTTCAATCGAAGCCGGTCTGATCTTTACCGACCTTCTGATCGGCCTGGAACGAATCGGAGACCATGCGGAAAATATCGCTTATTCTGTAGTTGAAAAAGAGAAGTCTTCCGGAGAGCTTGACGATTGATAAGAGAAAGATTATGATACATCGTGACGGAGATGTTGCGATCGGGCTGCTGCAGATCTGCGGCAGCCCTTCTTTTTTTGCAGGGGCAGCCATACAGAATATGGTAGACTGGAGTGAATCCAAAATACCTGCAAAAAACATCAAAATTACAAAAATAAAGTGAGGATATAAAATTATGGAAAGAAAAAATGCATGGACAGGGTATAATGATACACAGCTTAAAGAGCTGGAAACCCTGGCAAAAGAGTACAGAGTATTTCTGGATCAGGGCAAGACAGAGCGTGAATGTGTGACCCGTTCTGTGGCCATGGCCAAAGCGGCAGGGTATCGCGATCTGGAGGAGGTGATCGCTTCGAAAGAAACCTTAAAGGCCGGCGACAAAGTCTATGCTGTGAATATGAAAAAGGGACTGGCTTTGTACCATATCGGTACAGGCAGTATGGAGCAGGGTATGCGTATTCTGGGTGCCCATATCGACTCCCCGAGACTGGATCTGAAGCAGAACCCGCTGTTTGAGGATACCCAGATGGCTCTGTTGGATACCCATTATTACGGCGGCATCAAAAAATACCAGTGGGTTACGATTCCGCTGGCTCTGCATGGTGTGGTTGTAAAAAAGGATGGTACGGTGATCGAGCTGGCCATCGGTGAAAAGGATGATGATCCGGTAATGTGTATCAGCGATCTTCTGATCCACCTGGCCGGAAAACAGATGGACAAAAAGGCCACAGAGGTGATCGAGGGTGAAAACCTCGATGTTCTGGTCGGCAGCCGTCCGTTGAAGAGTGAAGATGACAAAGAAGTCAAGGATGCCGTAAGTGCCTATGTTATGGAGCTTCTGAAAAAGGAGTACGGCATGGAGGAAGAGGACTTCCTTTCTGCTGAGATTGAGGTTGTACCGGCAAACAAGGCAAGAGACTGCGGACTGGATCGCAGTATGGTGCTGGCATATGGACAGGATGACAGAATTTGTGCCTACACTTCTCTGGCAGCTATGCTGGAGGCTACGACACAGGAAAAGACGCTGTGCTGTCTTCTGGTGGACAAAGAAGAGATCGGCAGTGTAGGTGCTACAGGTATGCAGTCTGCTTTCTTTGAAAATGCAACTGCCGAGGTGATGAACTGTATGGGCGTTTACAGTGAGCTGGCTGTACGCCGCTGCCTGAGAAACTGTGTGATGCTTTCCAGTGATGTCAGTGCTGCCTATGATCCGAATTTTGCAGCTTTCTTTGAAAAGAAAAATGCAGCTTATTTTGGCCGTGGACTCGTGATCAACAAATACACAGGAGCCCGTGGCAAATCCGGTTCCAATGATGCCAATGCAGAGTATGTAGCCCGTATCCGCCGGATCTTTGATGATAATGATGTGGCATTCCAGACAGCAGAGCTTGGCAAGGTAGATATCGGTGGCGGCGGAACGATCGCTTATATTTCTGCACTGTATGGTATGGATGTGATCGACAGCGGCGTGGCACTTTTAAACATGCATGCACCGCAGGAAATCGCCAGCAAGGCAGATATCTATGAAGCAAAGAAGGGATATGCCGCCTTTTTGAAAGAGGCATAAACGGTGAAAAAGTTTCTGTTTCTAAGAGACAGAACCTGAAAAGCCGGCTGGCAGTGCAGTGTGCTCTGCGGCCGGCTTTTTACAGGAAAAAAGCAAGAGACCGGATAAAGGAGATCATGTATGAAAGCCGTACTGGCAGCGATAAATGCAAAATATATTCATTCAAATCTGGCAGTATACTGCCTGAAAGCGTATGCAAAGAAGCAGGGAGAGGATGTCACTCTGCGGGAGTATACGATCAACCAGAACCGGGAAGAGATCCTGAAAAGCCTGTATCTGGAACAGCCGGATTTTCTGGCACTGTCCTGCTATATCTGGAATATTTCCATGGTAAAGGAGATTGCTGTGGAGCTGCATAAGATCCTGCCTGATCTGCCAATCTGGACAGGTGGACCGGAAGTATCCTACGATGCCGGTCATTTTCTTGCTGAAAACAGCTGGGCAAGCGGCGTGATGCGGGGGGAAGGTGAAAAGACCTTTACCGAGCTTTTACAGATGATGCGTGGAGAAAAACAAAAAGAGGATATCGCAGGGATCAGTTATCGGGATGAAAACGGCCAGATCTGTCATACGCCGGACCGTCCGACGATGGATCTTTCCGATGTACCCTTTCCCTACGAGGACCTTTCGGAGTTTAAAAACCGCATTATTTATTATGAATCGAGTCGTGGTTGTCCGTTTTCCTGCAGCTATTGCCTTTCTTCTATAGATAAGAGGCTGCGATTCAGAGATCTGTCGCTGGTACTGCCGGAGCTGCAGTTTTTCCTCGATAGAAAGGTAGAACAGGTTAAATTTGTTGATCGTACCTTTAACTGCAGTCATACCCATGCCAAAGCTATCTGGAAATATCTGATCGAGCATGATAATGGGGTGACAAACTTCCATTTTGAGGTGGCAGCTGATCTTCTGGATGAAGAGGAGATCGCTATGATCGGCAGTATGCGGCCGGGTCTGATCCAGCTGGAGATCGGCGTACAGTCCACCAATCCCTGTACGATTGAAGAGATTCACCGGAAAATGGACTTTGCAAAGGTCGCGGATATCGTATCGCGCATTCGCTGTGTGCGTAATATTCACCAGCATCTGGATCTGATCGCCGGACTGCCTTTCGAAGATGTTGACAGCTTTCGCCGTTCCTTTAATATGGTCTATGCGCTCAGTCCGGATCAGCTGCAGCTTGGCTTTTTAAAAGTGCTCAAAGGTTCTTACATGTATCAGAAAGCAGAAAGCTATGGATGTGTATACAGCGATAAAGAACCCTATGAGGTTTTGTATACCCACTGGCTGTCCTATGCGGATGTGCTGCGACTGAAACGCGTGGAAGAGATGGTGGAAGTATATTATAATTCTGCCCAGTTTACAAAGACACTTCCGGTCTGCATGGAAAGCTTTACGGATGCCTTTGCCTTTTTTGACCGGCTGGGAGAGTTTTACGAAGAAAAAGACTATTTTGGTATAGCACATACCAGAATCCGGCGCTACGAGATCCTGCTTGAGTTTATGGAGGCACAGCCGGAGAAAAAGGGTACAACAGACATGTACAAAGAGTGGATGCTTTTTGATCTGTATCTTCGGGAAAATACGAAGACCAGACCGGCCTGGGGCCGTGATCTGACACCCTACAAGGCACGTTTTCGTCAGTTTTACCAAAAAGAGGAGGTAACGGGGAAGTATCTGCCTGAGCTTGCCGGACGCGATTCCAGACAGCTGGCAAAGATGACACATATGGAAGTGTTTAAAGAGATATTTGCAAAAGAGACATGGATCCTGTTTTCCTATGAAAAGAGGGATCCGTTAAGTCACAGTGCACGCTGGCAGTGCATTGATGCAGCAGGAGAAGTATAAGTATGGAGAAATATATTGTTGTGGATCTGGAAACAACAGGGCTGGCAGCCAAAAGGGACAGGATCCTGGAAATCGGTGCATGGAAAGTGGAAAATGGTGAGTTTACAGACCAGTTTCACTGTATGGTAGATCCATGTATGCAGATTCCGGAACGGATCACGGAACTGACGGGGATATCTGATGATATGGTGGCAGGACAGCCAAAGATCGCGGAAGCGATCCGGCAGTTTCTTGATTTTGCCGGGGATCTGCCCCTTCTGGGACACAATCTGCAGTTTGACTATGCTTTTTTAGTACATGCTGCTGTAAATGAGGGACTGGAATTTGCCAGATCCGGTGCAGATACGTTAAAGATCAGCCGCCAGGTGCTTGCAGAACTGCCGAGCCGCCGGCTGGGGGATCTGTGTACATATTACGGGATTTCCCAGGAGCGTGCACACAGGGCAGATGAAGATGCGTATGTGACCGCCCTTTTATATGAAAAACTGAAAGAACAGTTTGGACAGGAAAAACCGGAGCTTTTCGAACCACTTAAGCTGGTCTGCAAGGCAAAAAAACAGCAGCCGATCACAAATGCACAAAAAGGATACTTGAATGATTTGCTGAAATATCATACAATAAAATGTAATGTGCAGATCGACAGCCTGACAAAGAGTGAGGCATCCCGTCTGATCGACGGTATCATTCTGCGCTATGGACGCATTATACACTGAGGCATATGTTCGGGAGGTATATTATGAAAAAAAGAGAACAGACAAGACGGATCATTGCCGGAGCGATCGCTATTCTTCTGATTGCAGCGATGATCGTACCGATGGTTTTACAGTATCTGGTTTAATACGCGGGAGTATACAATGAAAACAGACAGAAAAAAGGGGTTTATACTGGCTGCTTTTGTGCTGGCCTGCTGCTCTTTCGCAGGGGCGCAGCTGACATCTGCATCGGCTCTGCAGATGCCGGATACAGCACAGGAGGCCGGAGCACAGACGTCTTCTGTGACATCCGAAAACCAGGAAGCAGCACAGGAAAGTACACAGGATACAGAAACGACCAGCCAGACAACTGCGGATGGTCAGATCCTTTCCGGCGTACATATCGGAGAGGTGGATGTTTCCGGTATGACCGGAGATGAGGCCAGCGCTGCTGTAGAGCAGTATGTGAACGACAAAAAGAGCTATCTGATGACACTCGACATCGGAGAAACAAAGATTTCTGCAACCGCAGGCGATATGGGGCTGTACTGGAAAAATGCAGATGTTGTGGAGCAGGCACAGACACTTGGCCGGGAAGGCAATGCAGTACAGCGCTTTAAGATAAAAAAACAGCTGGACAAGGGCAGCTATACTTTTGATCTGGAGTATGCGATTGCAGATGAAGTGGCCAAAAGCTTTCTGGAGGATCGCTGTGTGCCGGAGTGTGACAAGGATCCGCAGGAACCGACGTTCGACATGTCCGGAGGTTCCCTGAATGTTATAGATGGACAGAATGGATGTACACTGAAGGTAGACGAATCCCTCGAGGCGATCCGCAGCTATCTGACCGATGGCTGGGATGGCGGTGCAGGGACGATCACGATGGTATATGATGTGACTGAGCCAAGCCACAGCAAAGAGGAACTGTCTTCGGTAAAGGATATCCTCGGCAAGGCAAGCACAGATTATTCCAAATCCAGCAAATCCCGTTCGACCAATATCGCGACAGCGGCAAAGCTGATCAACGGTACCGTGCTGTACCCGGGAGATACCTTCTCAACATTAGATACGATCACGCCGTTTTCGGAGGAAAATGGATATGCGCTTGCAGGTTCCTATGCCAATGGTACGACAACAGAGACTTTTGGCGGCGGTATCTGTCAGGTATCCACAACGCTGTATCTGGCGGTATTGCGTGCGGAGCTTGAGGTTACGGAACGAAAGAATCATTCCATGATCGTTAATTATGTCAAACCGTCCATGGATGCGGCGATCGCCGAGTCAAGTGGCAAGGATTTTAAATTTAAAAATAATACCGATCATCCGGTCTATATTTATATGGTGGCCTACAATGGTACATTGGTGGCCAGAGTCTATGGTTCAGAATACCGTGATGCCAATCGTAAAGTATCGTATGAGAGTGTGACGCTGAGTACAGAAGAGGCAACAACAACGATAAAGACCAGCTCAGCCTACAACGTAGGTGTGATCAACCGTACACAGGCAGTACATCAGGGCTGCTCAGCTGAGCTTTACAAGGTTGTCACCGTAAACGGCAAGGAAGAAAGCAGAGAGCGTGTCAATACCAGTCATTATGCCAAGTCTGACGGCCTGATAGAAGTAGGTACTGCCGGGGCAAGCTCCGCAGTGGCTTCGGCACTGGCACAGGCAGCAGCAACCGGGGATTTAAGTCAGGTCAAACAGGTGCTGGCTTCTATCGGTAAATAAGGCGACAGGATGAGGAGATCTTATGAAAATAGGTAAACTGCCGGAGCAGATGCTGGTCCGCTCCGTATTAAAACAGGCAAAACACAGAAGAGATGAGGTACTGGTAGGACCGGCCGTAGGACAGGACTGTGCGGTTATGGAGCTTGGTCCGGATGAAGTATTTGTCATGTCTTCTGACCCGATCACGGGAACGGTAAAGGATATCGGCAGCCATGGCATCCATGTGACAGCCAACGATCTGGCGGCTTCCGGTGCGGAACCGGTAGGCGTGATCCTGACGGTGCTTCTGCCGCCGGAGATCGAGGAAGAACAGATCCGCAAAATGATGCAGGATGCAGAGCGCACCTGTAAAGAGCTTGGTATGGAGATCATGGGCGGCCATACGGAGATTACCAATGTCGTCCGGCAGCCGCTTCTGACCGTGACCGGTGTGGGAAAAACAAAGAAAAAGGATCTTCTGACAACCATGCAGGTGCATCCGGGACAGGATATCGTTGTGACCAAGTGGGTCGGTCTGGAGGCTACGTCTATTCTGGCCAAAGAAAAGGAAGAAGAGCTTTTAAAACGGTTTAATCCAGAGCTGATCCATACAGCGCAGGATTTTGACCAGTATCTGTCGGTTGTGCAGGATGCCAGGATCGCACATGCCTTCGGTGTTACTGCGATGCATGATATCACAGAGGGTGGTGTGTTCGGTGCGCTGTGGGAGATGGCAGAAGGCTCCGGTGTAGGTCTTGATGCCGACCTGAAAGCAATCCCGATCCGTCAGGAAACTGTGGAGATCTGCGAATATTTCGGCCTGAACCCGTATCAGAGCATGTCAAGCGGTTCTATGATGATCGCGACGGATGACGGTCATGGCCTCGTGATGGAGCTGCAAAAAGCAGGTATCCATGCTGCTGTTGTGGGAAGAGCCACAGACGGCAATGACCGCGTACTGCGAAACGGAGAAGATGTCCGGTATCTGGACAGGCCGCAGACAGATGAATTGTACAAGGTGATGGGATAATGGCAAAATTTAATATTGTATTATTTGAGCCGGAGATACCGGCAAATACAGGAAATATCGGTCGTACCTGTGTGGCAACAGACACCAGGCTGCATCTGATCGAGCCGCTCGGCTTTCAGCTGACGGAAAAACAGCTCAAAAGAGCCGGTATGGACTACTGGAAGTATCTGGATGTGACCAGGTACGATAATTTCGAAGATTTTCTGCAGAAAAATCCGGGAGCACATATCTATATGGCCTCCTCCAAGGCACAGAAGATGCACACGGAGGTAAAGTATGAGGATGGCTGCTTTATCATGTTTGGTAAGGAAAGCGGTGGTATACCGGAAGAGATTCTTTTAAAACATCAGGAGGATGCGATACGGATACCGATGATCGGAGAGACGAGATGCTTAAATCTTGGTAATTCCGTAGCAGTGATCCTCTATGAAGCACTCAGACAGCATAACTTTGAAGGGTTTAAAACCAGCGGAGAGCTGACAAAATACAAATGGACATAAAAGACTTCGGAAATGGCGGGCAGTATTGCGGCTTGCTTTTTCCGAAGTCTTTTTTACGCTTTAATGAAATAAAAGATCATAGTAAAAAAGAAATGATGTGCAGCATGGCTGGCGGGTCGAAAAACGGCAATAGGCAGGGATAAAATATAACCGAACGGAACAGAATGAGTACAGGAGGAAAAAGTGGATGAAAGAGAAAATATTACATGTTATGCGGGATTACGGTATCATACTGCTGGGAAGCTTTTTTTATGCACTGGCATTTGACTGGCTGTTTGTACCAAACAATATCGCGATGGGAGGTCTGACCGGTCTGTCGCAGACGATCAATATACTGATACCGATCCTGCCAATCGGTGTGATGGTGACGATTTTTAATATTCCCTTATTTGCACTTGGCATTTATTTCCAGGGCCCGGGACTTTTGCTCTCTTCTGTATTTGCTATGGTGACCAGTTCTTTCTTTATTGATATTCTGCCGGGCTTTATTACGTTTGTACCGATGGACGACAAGCTGGCAGCGTGTATTTTTGGAGGTGTACTGGCTGGTGCTGCGCTGGGCATGATGCTCTGGGTCGGTGCCACTACAGGTGGTACAGAGCTGGCTGCCAGTCTACTGAAACGAAAATATCATCACATATCTATCGGAAAGCTGTGTCTGGTGATCGATTTTATCATCATCGCTTTTTACGAAGTGGTCATGAAGGAATATAACGATGCCATTTATGCTATCATTGCGCTGTTTATTATGAGTTATGCGATGGATTTTGTGATCTACGGACGGAAAAATTCCAAGGTAGCCTGTATCATTACGGACAAAGGGGAGGACCTGATGCAGGAGCTTCTGCTTCTGGACCTGGGTGTGACAGAGATCACCGGCCGCGGTGGTTTCAGCCAGCATGAGAAAAAAGTGCTGATCTGTGCGTTTAAGCCGGGAAAGATCGCTTTGATCAAAAGTTCTGTGATCAAGTATGATCCGGAAGCTTCTGTGATCGTATGTGATGCACAGGATGTGTTCGGAGAGGGATTCGACCAGTGTAAATTGAACAGTTTATAGAAAAAGGGAATGCCCCCTCACG
>JAHZHB010000112.1 GCA_019420465.1 Lachnospiraceae bacterium | reverse complement strand
CCTCTTCATAGAACGCCTTTTTCTTTTATATTTAGGCGTCTGCAAAGTCGAAAAGTCCGAAAAAGCAGACTGTAGAGCGTATCTGCAAAAATACAGTGGGCGGAAACAAAAACTGAAGAAAAAAGTTCTGAAATCTCAAAGAAGCGCATATGGTTTATTTTGGGTGCAGTATATGCTATAATAAAAATGCTGTATCAAATTCTAGGAAATGAGGCATTATGTATGGAAATACAGCTTTGGCGGCAGATTTTATGCCCCTACGAACTGGCAGTACGGGAACTGACAGTAAAATTTAATCATATGATCCGGGAACATCATGAAAAGGATCTGTATTCACCGATCACACAGGTTTTCGGAAGAGTAAAAAGTGTATCCAGTATTCTGGACAAACTGCAGCGAAAGAATATTCCGCTGGACCGTCTGGAGCAGGAGATGGACGATATCGCAGGTATCCGCCTGATCTGTCAGTTTGTTGAGGATATTGCAAAGGTAGAGGAACTGATCCGGGCACGCAGTGATATGGAAGTCGTGGCGGTCAAGGATTATATCCACCATATCAAGCCCAGCGGTTACAGAAGTTATCATCTGATCATCGCCTATACAGTCGAGACGCTGGACGGTCCCAAAAAGATCCATGTGGAGATCCAGATCCGGACGATGGCGATGGATTTCTGGTCAACGATCGAACATTCCCTGCAGTACAAGTACAAGGTGCATATGCCGGAGCATATCCGGCAACGGCTGAGCAATGCCGCAGATGCTATCGTTGCGCTGGACCATGAGATGTCATCGGTGCGCAATGATATCATGGATGCCCAGAATTCATCGATGATGCATTTAAAGCTTGTCGAAGATATATTAAACAACATAGAAAATCTGTATCGCGTTTCAAACAAGCGGGAGGTCGGCAAGATTCAGGATGAATTTTACCGGATCTACCAGACGAACGATATGGAACAGCTGAAACATTTTCACCGACAGCTCGATATCATTTCCGAAGGATACCGGGCACAGGCGGTGACTACAGACGAAGACGATACATCGTATCACAGATGAGGTACCAATGACACCAAATTTACCGGAACCATTTTTATATGCCATGAAAGAGCTGCTGGGTACGCAGGAGTACCCGGCCTTTTTGGCGTCCTATGACCGCCCGGTCAGAGCCGGGATACGGGTCAATACGTTAAAGATCAGCCCGGAGGAATTTTTAAAAGCTTCCGGCTTTCATTTACAGCCGATCCCGTGGATCGACAATGGCTTTTATTATGAAGAGACAGATGCACCGTCACACCATCCCTGGTATTATGCCGGCATGTATTATCTGCAGGAGCCAAGTGCCATGACACCGGCCAGTCTGCTCCCTGTCAGTGAGGGGGATCTGGTTCTGGATCTGTGTGCAGCGCCAGGAGGCAAGGCAACAGAGCTTGGTGCCAGGTTAAAGGGCACCGGATTTCTTCTGGCAAATGACATCAGTAATTCCCGGGCCAGAGCACTTCTTCGCAATCTGGAGCGCTTTGGCATCGCCAATATGGCTGTGTGCAGCGAAACACCGGACACTCTTTTAAAAGCATTTCCGGAAACGTTTGACAAGATTCTGATCGATGCCCCCTGTTCCGGAGAAGGGATGTTCCATAAAGAGCCACAGATGGCCAAATACTGGCTGGAGCACGGACCGGAGTATTACAGTGCGATACAAAAGGAACTGATCCTGAAAGCGGCAGATATGTTAAAGCCCGGCGGGATGCTTCTTTTTTCCACCTGTACTTTTGCGTCGGAAGAAAACGAACAGACCATCGCCTGGCTGTTAAAAAACCGGCCGGAGTTTTCTCTTTGTGATGTGAAACGTTATGAGAAATTTGCTCCCGGACAGACACCTTTTGAGGCTGCTGTGCGTATCTATCCCCAGCAGATGGACGGTGAAGGTCATTTTGCGGCACTGCTGCAAAAGGGAGGACTGACAAAGGCGCAGACAGAGACAGGTCACCATGCGGCCGTAGATAAAGCTGCAGGTCTGCCGGAATGTGCCGTAGATTTTATGAAACCGCTTCTTACGGCTGCCTGTTTCCAAAGAGATGGCGAATGGCGGCTGAAAAACGACCAGCTTTATTATATCGTCAGACAGCCGGTCATAGATAAGAGGCTTCGTTTTCTGCGCACCGGGCTTCTGGTCGGTGAATGTAAGAAAAACCGCTTTGAGCCCTCTCAGGCACTGGCTATGGCTCTTACAGAGGAGGATTTCCCTCTGACCGTATCCTTTGCGGCGGACGATCCTCGTGCCGTGCGGTATCTTAAGGGTGAGACGATCGATGTACCTGAGATGGATAATGCAAAAGGATGGATCCTGGTCTGCGTGGATGAGCGCCCGATGGGCTTTGGCAAGCTGGACCGCGGCCGGATCAAAAACAAATACAACGCCGGATGGCG
The DNA here is from genome assembly GCA_019420465.1 of Lachnospiraceae bacterium. GTDB lineage: Bacteria > Bacillota > Clostridia > Lachnospirales > Lachnospiraceae > UBA11957. Next base: position 9,756 of record JAHZHB010000112.1, on the reverse strand, counting down.
TATGCAGTAGGCAAAACAGGAGGACAGATGCAGCTTCGACTGGATAAATATCTGGCAGATCTTTCGGTGGATACCAGAGCCAGGGTGAAACTTCTGATCCGCAAGGGACGGATCAGGGTCAATGGTATCGTAGAGAAAAAGCCGGAGACAAAAATAGACACAGAAAAAGATATCGTGACGCTGGACAACCGTGAGCTGTCCTGGCAGCAGTATGAATATTATATGCTGCACAAGCCGGCTGGCGTACTGTCGGCTGCCCGGGACAAAAAGCAGCCGACAGTACTGGATCTTATAGAAACACGGCGAAAGGATCTGTTTCCCGTGGGACGTCTGGATAAGGATACCACTGGGCTTCTTCTGATCTGTAACGACGGACAGCTGGCTCACCGTCTTTTGTCCCCGTCCCACCATGTGGACAAGACATACGAAGTATGGCTGGACGGACATCTGACACAGGAGGATATCAAGGCGCTGGAAAACGGCGTGGATATCGGTGATGAGGATATCACGCTGCCTGCCCGTATCGATACAGCATATGAGGATTTTTCTCATGTAAATATCACGATCCATGAAGGACGGTTCCATCAGGTCAAGCGCATGTTTCAGACCTGTGGACTGACGGTCGTACATCTGAAACGGCTGTCAATGGGACCGCTTGTTCTGGACGCATCGCTTTTGGAGGGAGAGTCCCGCCCGCTTACAAAAGAGGAGATCAAAGTGCTTGGTGATGTCTGAGCATTTTTAAATAAAGCAGTCCAAAGAGACGGATATACCGTCTGTCTTCTGGCAATATAAGAAATAAAGAGGGATTATGACTGATTTTTTACCGATAAATCGTAGTGAAATGAAAAAAAGAGGCTGGATAGAGCCGGATTTTGTCTATGTGAGCGGAGATGCCTATGTGGATCACAGCTCCTTTGGCCCGGCGATCATCAGCCGGCTTCTGGAAGCGCACGGCTACAGGGTGGCCATGCTTTGCCAGCCGGACTGGAAGGATGACACCAGTGTGCAGGAATTTGGTGAGCCACGCCTTGGCTTTATTGTTTCTGCCGGAAATATGGATTCGATGGTCAATCATTACAGCGTTTCCAGAAAGCATCGCCATACAGATGCGTATTCTCCAGGAGGAAAAGCCGGCATGCGACCGGACAGGGCTGTGACAGTATACAGCAATCTGATCCGCCGTACCTACAAAAAGACACCCATTATCCTGGGCGGGATCGAGGCAAGTCTCAGACGACTGGCTCATTACGATTACTGGAGTGATAAGATGCGCCATTCCGTTCTTATCGATTCCGGAGCCGACCTGATCTCATATGGTATGGGCGAACATTCTATTATAGAGATTGCCGATGCACTCGACAGCGGGCTTTCGGTGCAGGATCTGACTTTTATCCGTGGTACGGTCTACCGCACCAAAACGCTCGAAAATATACCGGAATATATCCTGCTGCCGTCATACACCGAGGTCGAAAGCGACAAAAGAGCCTATGCCGACAGCTTCCGCATTCAGCATGAAAATACGGATGCGATCACGGCGAAGGTACTGGTAGAGGATTATGGAAACAGAGGCTATATCGTTGCCAATCCGCCGGCGCTGCCGCTGACCACACAGGAAATGGACGATGTTTATGATCTTCCCTATATGCGGGCCTGGCATCCTGTGTACGACAGGGAAGGCGGAATCCCCGCCTTTTCGGAGATCAAATACAGCATTACCAATAACCGTGGCTGTTATGGCGGCTGTAATTTCTGTGCCCTGACGTTTCATCAGGGACGGACAGTGCAGGTCAGAAGCCATACTTCTATGTTAAAGGAAGCCAGACAGTTTACGACAGAAGAGGATTTTAAGGGAAATATCCACGATGTTGGTGGTCCGACCGCTGATTTCAGGGCACCATCCTGCGAAAAGCAGCTGAAAAAAGGTGTCTGTGCCAAAAGGCAGTGTCTGTTCCCGGAACCGTGCAAAAATCTGAAAGTAGATCACAGCGATTATTTAAAGCTTCTGCGTGAGATGAAGGATATCCCCGGTGTGAAAAAGATCTTTGTCCGTTCGGGTATCCGGTTCGACTATCTGATGGCTGATCCGGACCGCAGCTTTTTTAAAGAGCTTGTCAGTGACCATGTCAGCGGGCAGCTGCGGGTAGCCCCGGAACATGTAGCGGATCCTGTGCTGATGTGTATGGGTAAACCGCGCCACGCAGTCTATCAGGGCTTTTTAAAGGAATTTGACCGGATCACCAAAGCCTGTCACAAAGAACAGTATGCTATTCCCTACTTTATGTCTTCCCATCCGGGCTGTGGCTTAAAGGAAGCGATCGAACTGGCGGAATATATCCGTGATCTTGGCTATATGCCGGAACAGGTACAGGATTTTTATCCTACACCATCCACGATTTCTACCTGTATGTACTATACGGGGCTCGATCCGCGGACCATGCAGCCGGTCTATGTACCGAAAAATCCGCATGAAAAAGCCATGCAGCGTGCACTGATCCAGTATCGTCTGCCGGAAAATTATGACCTGGTAAAGGAAGCACTCTTAAAAGCCGGCCGGCAGGATCTGATCGGATTTGACCACAAATGCCTGATACCGCCGAGAAAGATCGCCGGAAAGAAAAAGGCAGCATCCCATGGCAGACCAAAACCGGCAGAGAAGAAAAAAGAGACGTTTGCCGCCACAAAAAGGACCGGACATTCTGTAAGAGACAAAAAGCCCGCACGGGCATTGACTACCGCAAAGAAAGGTAAAAAACGATGAAAGAAAAAAAGGGCTATTATGGCTATGTAAAAAAGGAGAGGATCAAACGCCTTTGCATAACCGTGCTGCTGTTTGCGATTCCTCTGCTTTTGTTTATCACCGGATATCTGACAGCAAAGACAACCAAAAATCTGTTCACTGTGATCGCTGTAGTCGGCTGTCTGCCTGCCTGCAAATCGCTGGTCGGCCTGATCATGATCCTTCTGGTAAAGCCGATGAAGAGTGCGGACTACCGTGAGATCAGAAAGCATGTGGGAAAGGTTCTCACAGGATATGAGCTCTACATTACCTCCTATGAGCACAGTGAGTTTGTCTGCGCAGCCGCGGTGCATGGCGGACAGATCATCTGCTATTCCGACCGCCTGAAAAATCCGCCGGAGATCCTGGAGGATCATATCGCCGGCCTGATGCAGCAGAATGGATTTAAAGAGAAGGTAAAGGTTTTTACGCGGCTGGAACAGTTTACCGACCGTCTGGACAGTCTGAACGAGCACTACGAGGAGCTGGACCGGACAGCCTTTACCCCGGATCCCCGCTATCCGGACTATGACCGTAACCAGATGATCATGCATCTTTTATACAGACTGGCTTTATAAATTATGAAAGAATTACAGATTACCAAAGCAGAAGAACATCAGCGTCTGGACAAATACCTGAAAAAGTATTTCGATTTGGCTCCCCAGAGCTTTGTCTACAAGATGCTCAGAAAGAAAAACATCAAGCTGAACAGAAAAAAGGCAGAAGGAAACGAGCTTTTACAGGACGGTGACAGCATCCAGCTTTTTCTGGCGGAGGAAACGATCAATGGCTTCAGAAAAGAAAGAAAAGCTGTGGCAAAGGTGCCTTTCCCTGAGATCGTATATGAGGATGCGCATCTTCTGTTTGTCAATAAACCGGCCGGTCTGCTGACACAAAAGAGTGTGCCGTCAGATCTTTCCCTGGTAGATGAGATCCTGTATTATCTGCAGGAGACAGGTGGATTTGATGCTGCCCATGCGACACAGAAACCATCGGTATGCAACCGTCTTGACCGCAATACAAGTGGTCTTGTGCTGGCAGGAAAGGATCTGGCTGGTCTGCAGTTTCTGTCCGACGCACTAAAGAAACGTACGCTGAAAAAAGAATACCTGTGTATTGTATGCGGTGTGATGTCCGGACCGATGCATCTGAAAGGCTATCTGGCCAAGGATGAAAAGACAAATAAAGTGACTGTGCGAAAGGATGCCTTTGCGGGCTGCAGTGCTGTCGAAACATATTTTACCCCACTGATGGATAACGGACAGCTGACACTTGTCAAAGCGGACCTGATCACGGGAAAGACCCATCAGATCCGCAGCCATCTGGCCAATGCAGGATATCCGATCGTCGGAGACAGCAAATACGGCGATGCCGGATGTAATGCAAAATTTGGCAGAAAATACAGGCTGAAACGACAGCTTCTACATGCCCGGTATGTTACATTTCCGGAAGTTGACGGCATTTTTTCGTATCTGTCCGGGAGAAGCTTTACGGCAGCATTGCCATCTGATTTTAAACGTTGCATGACAGGAGAACATTTACATGAATAAAACAACGAAACCAACAGAGACAAAAACGGAACCGGAGAAAGAGGGGAAGAAAACGGTGGGCGCAGAGATCCTTGAATATGTAAAGATCATTCTGGTCGTAGGTGTACTGGTCTTTATCATCAATAACTTTTTTGTACTCAATGCCCGTATTCCTTCGGAATCTATGGAAAATACGATCATGGAGGGTGACCAGCTGTTTGGCAGCCGTCTGGCCTACAGAAATTCGGACCCTGAACGTTACGATATCGTGATCTTCAAGTATCCGGATAATGAGAAACAGCTGTTTATCAAGCGGGTGATCGGTCTGCCGGGAGAAACTGTCCGGATCACAGACGGAAAGGTCTATATCAATGATGATCCCACTCCGCTTGACGACAGCTTCCTTCCGGAAGCGATGGAGGGCGATTTCGGACCGTATGAGGTGCCTGAAAACTGTTATTTTATGCTGGGAGATAACCGCAACTGGTCCAACGATTCCCGCTTCTGGACCAATACCTATGTCAGACGTGACCAGATCCTGGCAAAAGCAGCGCTTCGTTACTGGCCGCTGACAAAGATCGGTTTCATAGAGTAGGAGATACATATGGGAACATGGAATTCCAGAGGTTTACGAGGCTCCACGCTGGAGGATCTGATCAATCGGGCCAATGAACAGTACCGGCAGATGCATCTGGGGCTGATCCAGAAGATACCGACACCGATCACGCCGATCAGGATCGACAAGGCAACGAGGCATATCACACTGGCCTATTTTGACCAGAAAAGTACGGTCGATTATATCGGTGTCGTGCAGAGCTTTCCGGTATGTTTTGATGCCAAGGAATGTCATACGGACAATTTTCCTCTGCAAAATATCCATGAACATCAGGTACAGTTTATGGAAGAGTTTGAAAAGCAGGGTGGAATCGCCTTTATCCTGATCATGTATTCGCACAGAGATGCCTATTATTACCTGCCGTATCGTGCCATGCGTGAGTTCTGGGACAGAGCCAGAGACGGTGGCCGGAAACATTTCAAATATGAAGAGCTGGATCCACAGTATTTTCTTCCAAAGAACCAGCGCGTTTTTGTGCCTTATCTGGAAGGAATCAAACAGGATCTGGCAAACAGGGATTGACAAACAGGAAGTATCTGGTATAATAAAATTCGTTGCAGTAGCGCTGCATCACTTTATCACAGTAAATTAACGGAGGAACTACCGTGCAAAGAGAGATACATACACCTGAGGGTATGCGCGACATTTATAATGGTGAATGCCGCAGAAAAAAGGTGCTTCAGTACCGGCTGATGCAGATGATCCGCAGCTATGGCTTCGAAGATATCGAGACACCGGTGATCGAATATTTTGACGTGTTTGGCAAGGAGATCGGTACGACAGCATCCCGGGATCTGTACAAGTTTTTTGACCGTATCGGCGATACGCTGGTGCTCCGGCCGGATTTTACGCCGTCGATCGCCAGAGCGGTTTCCATGTACTTTGGCGACGAGAAGCTGCCGATCCGTCTGTGTTATCAGGGAAAGACTTTTGAAAACGGGCACAGCTATCAGGGACGTCTTAATGAATCCACCCAGATCGGTGTGGAATATTTAAAAGACGACAGTGTACAGGCCGACGGTGAGCTTTTGGCTCTGGCTGTCGAGACCATGAAAACCGCCGGCTTTAAGGATTTCCAGATCAGTATCGGTGAGGTCAATTATTTCCGCGCTCTCGTGGAGGAGGCCGGATTTGATGAGGATACGGTCGAAAAGCTGCGCACCTGTATTTCCAATAAAAATATTTTCGGTGCGGAGGAGATGCTTGACCAGCTGCCGCTCAGTGACAGTCTACGCAGCGCATTCCGGAATTTTCCGCAGCTTTTTGGCGGCCCGGAGATTTTAAAAAAGGCCCGCCGGCTGACAGACAATCCGACAGCGCTTCAGGCTGTGGATCGTCTGGAACAGATCTACGATGTATTGAAGCTGTATGGCGTAGAGTCATATGTTTCCTTCGATCTGAGTATGCTGACACGTTTCAGATACTATACAGGTATTATCTTTCAGGGATTTACCTACGGCTCGGGTGAGCCTGTATTAAAAGGCGGGCGTTATGACCGTCTGCTTGAACATTTTGGTCCGACGATGCCTGCGATCGGTTTTGGTTTTGTTGTAGAGTACATGATGAATGCGCTGGAAAGACAGAAGATTGAAATACCGCTTGATGATCGTAAAATGATGATCGTTTATGCGCCTTCCTGCTATGCGAAAGCACTTGCCATGGCAAAGGACAGACGAAAAGAAGGCTATTTTGTCCGCCTTGTAGCGGGGGAGTCTTCCTGCAGTACGGATGAGTACAGAGACATGGCGGCAAAACATCAGTCAGAATGCTGCTTTATAGCAGAATAAACACATGTCTTTCAGAAGGAAGATATGATACAGGAGGTAAAACATGCAGCAGACAGACCGTTATCTGACCTTTGCCCTGGGAAAGGGACGACTGGCAAAAAATGCACTCGCCCTGTTTGAAAAGGTCGGTATCCACTGCGATGAAATGTATGATAAAGAATCCAGAAAACTGATCTTTGTGAATGAAGATCTGAAAATGCGGTTTTTCCTTGCCAAAGGACCGGACGTACCTACCTATGTTGAGTACGGTGCAGCAGATATCGGTATCGTAGGTGCCGATACGATCATGGAAGAGGGCCGGAAGCTCTACGAAGTATTGGATCTGAAATTTGGCAAATGCCGGATGTGCGTATGCGGACCGGAGAGTGCCCGTAAATATCTGGAACATAACCAGTTTATCCGTGTGGCAACCAAATATCCGAATATTGCGAAGGATTATTTCTATAACAAAAAGCACCAGACTGTCGAATTTATCAAGCTGAACGGCTCGATCGAGCTGGCTCCGATCGTAGGATTGTCAGAAGTGATCGTAGATATCGTCGAGACAGGTACGACACTGAGAGAAAACGGTCTGACCGTGCTGGAAGAGGTATGTCCTCTGTCCGCCCGTATGGTTGTCAACCGTGTGAGTATGCGAATGGAAAATGAACGAATCACAGCATTGATCCGTCAGTTAAAAGATGTAATTGACAAAGGAGAATAAGACCATGAGAATCGTGAATCTGACCAAAGAAACCACAGCAAATATTCTGGAAAATATGCTGAAACGAAGCCCGAATAATTACGGCGCATACGAAGAGCGTGTAGCTGCAATCCTTGAAAATGTCAAGGCAAACGGTGATGAGGCAATCTTTTCCTATGCAAGCCAGTTTGACCATGTTGAACTGACAGAAGAGACCTTCCGCGTGTCTGAAGATGAGATCAAAGAGGCCTATACACTGGTGGATCAGGATCTGATCGGTGCGATCAAAAAGGCACTTGTGAATATCCGTGACTACCATCAGAATCAGAAACAGAACAGCTGGTTTACTTCCACACCGCAGGGAACGATGCTCGGACAGAAGGTAACACCGATGGATACTGTAGGTGTGTATGTACCGGGTGGCAAAGCAGCTTATCCTTCTTCTGTACTGATGAATATCGTACCGGCCAAGGTAGCCGGAGTCGGCCGTATCGTGATGACGACACCGTGTAATGCCGAAGGTAAGGTCAACCCGCTGGTACTGGTAGCGGCCAACGAAGCCGGTGCCGATGAGATCTACAAGACCGGTGGTGCCCAGGCAATCGCAGCCATGGCATATGGTACCAAAAGTGTGCCGAAGGTTGACAAGATCGTAGGACCGGGAAATATCTATGTAGCCCTGGCAAAAAAAGCTGTCTTTGGTCATGTGGCGATTGATTCCATCGCCGGACCGAGTGAGATCCTTGTGCTGACTGATGAGACAGCCAATCCGCATTATGTAGCTGCAGATCTCTTATCCCAGGCAGAGCATGATGAGCTGGCCAGTGCGATTCTGATCACGACCAGCCGCGAACTGGCAGAAAAGGTATCTGTCGAAGTAGACGGCTATCTGGAAAAGCTGTCCCGTCGTGAGATCATCCAGAAATCTCTGGATAATTTCGGTTATCTGCTCGTTGCAGATGATATGGAGGAAGCAATCGATGCAGCCAATGCGATCGCATCTGAGCATCTGGAGATCGTTACGGCAAATCCGTTCGAGGTGATGACAAAGATCCGTCATGCGGGAGCTATTTTCCTCGGTGAATACAGCTGTGAGCCACTGGGTGATTATTTTGCCGGTCCGAACCATGTACTGCCGACAAACGGTACGGCGAAGTTTTTCTCACCGCTGTCTGTTGATGATTTTGTAAAGAAATCTTCGATCATCTATTATTCCAGAGAGGCTCTTTCACCGATCCATAAGGATATCGAGGCTTTTGCAAAGGCAGAACATCTGACTGCACATGCCAATTCTATTCATGTCCGTTTTGAAAACGAGGACTGAGCTTTATAAAGAGGAGTGTATCGGGATGAAGAGAACTGCAACGGTAAAAAGAGATACAAAGGAAACAAAGATTGAAGTTACACTGGATCTGGACGGTACCGGAAAGAGTGAACCGGATACAAAGATCGGATTTTTTGATCACATGCTGGATGGATTTGCCAGACATGGACTGTTCGATCTGCAGGTAAAATGTGACGGAGACACCTGGGTGGACTGTCACCATTCAATCGAGGATACGGGTATCGTACTGGGTACGGCGATCCGGGAAGCTGTCGGTGATAAGAAAGGAATCCGTCGCTTTGGCAGCTGCATCCTGCCGATGGATGAGACGCTGGTTTTGTGTGCTGTGGATCTGTCCGGAAGACCGTATCTGCAGTTTGATGCGGATTTTACGGTGGACAGGGTCGGTGATATGGATACGGAGATGGTCAAAGAGTTTTTCTATGCGATTTCTTACAGCGCGGGGATGAATCTGCATGTGAAGATGCTGACACCGGGAAATAATCATCATATGATCGAAGCTATCTTTAAGGCGTTCGCGAAGGCGCTGGATGCTGCGGTGCAGTATGATGACAGGATCGAGAGCGTATTATCTACGAAGGGTTCTTTGTAAAGTATATCGGGAAAATGCCATGCCTTTGCAGGTGATTGTGAGGGGCATGGCATTTCATTTGTCACGCATATCAATCATTGGTCTGGTGGACCAATTTTGATTTATGTAAAAACAGGAGAGGATGGGTTTAAAAGATGGAGAAGATGCATTTGGGCTGGGATGAGTTGAAACTGAACAGTGACGGGATGCTGACGGTGGTTGTGCAGGAGGCGGCTACGGATGAGGTGCTGATGGTAGCGTATATGAACCGGGAGGCGTACGAGATGACGCTTGATACGGGAAAGATGACGTACTGGAGCAGGAGCAGGAATGAGCTTTGGGTGAAGGGGCTGACGCGTGGACATTTTCAGTATGTGAAGGGGCTGTATATTGACTGCGACAGGGATACGCTGCTGGCTAAGGTGGAGCAGGTGGGAGCGGCCTGTC
>JAHZHB010000111.1 GCA_019420465.1 Lachnospiraceae bacterium | reverse complement strand
TCAAAAAGACAAATGATAAGCTGGATGATGCCGCGGATGAGATCTCTTCCGGTAAAAGCAAACTGAAAAAATCTGAATCTCAGATTAAATCACAGCAAAAGAAACTGAAGAAGCAGCAGGAAAAGACAGCCGATTCTCTGGCTGATGCCAGCGTAGCATTGGACAAGGCACAGGCCACAAAGGCTGCCTATGAATCCCAGCTGACTACACTGCAGACCCAGAAAGCAGCACTGGAAGCTGAAAAGAAGGCTTATGAGGATAATAATATAGAAGGAACATACGATTCCATCGACAGTGCGCTTGGAAAACTGCACGATGCTGTCGGCGATATGGCCGCACAGGCAGGTGTTGTCGTACCGTCAGGTATTGCCGCAGCTGTAGCTGACAAGGACAGTTTCAATGCCTTTAAAGACTGGATGAGTGAAAACGGCATGGGTGATCAGGTATCTTCCATGGATTACGATGCTGTGAAACAGGTCTATGATGCTGTAACCACCAGACTGCCGCAGATCGATACAGAGCTTGCCAATATGGCAACAGAGATCGCTGCCACAGAAGCACTTGTTTCTGCTGCATCCGAGCAGATGCAGGGAATCGACGACCAGTATCAGCAGGTGCTCAAAGGCTCCATGCAGGCTTCTGCAGGCTTTGGTTCCGCAGATGCGCAGATGTCCGCTGCCCAGTCCTCCATCAACAGTGCGAAGGAAGAACTGGACAAGGCACAGGATCAGTACGAGGAATCTGCAAAAACAGCCAGAGACAATGCCAATATAGATTCTCTGGTAACGATGGATACGCTTTCCAATCTGATCTATGCCCAGAACTTTGAGATGCCGGCCGGCTATATCGATGATAAAGAAGACCATCAATGGCTGTTAAAAGTCGGTGACAACTTCTCCTCTGTAGAAGAACTTGATGATCTGGTTTTGTGCAAGATTGATGATATCGGTGATATCAAACTCAGCGATGTGGCGGATATTACCGTTGTGGACAATGCTGAGGACAGCTATGAAAAGGTAAATGGTGAGCAGGCTGTCGTACTGGCAATTTATAAAAACAGTACGGCCAGCACCAATACGGTTTCTTCTGCATTTGCGAAACGTGCGGCTCAGCTCGAAGCAGATAACGAAGGCTTACATATCGAAACACTGATGGATCAGGGTGATTATATTACGATGTTTATCAAAGCCGTACTGCAGAGTATGGTTTTGGGTGCTCTGTTAGCCCTGGTGGTTCTGATCATCTTCCTGAAGAATGTGAAACCGACCGTGGTCGTTGCTTTCAGTATTCCGTTCAGTGTACTGGTAGCGCTGATCCTGATGTATGCAACAGGTATTTCCATCAATATGATGTCCCTTTCGGGTCTGTCTCTGGGTATCGGTATGCTCGTGGATAACTCGATCGTTGTTATTGAGAATATCTATCGTCTGCGTGCCCGTGGACTGGCTGCACCGAGAGCTGCCCTGCAGGGTACCAAACAGGTAGCAGGAGCCATCATTTCCTCCACACTGACAACGATCTGCGTATTCCTGCCGATGATCTTTACCACAGGATATGTACGTCAGCTGATGCTGCCGTTTGCCCTGACGATCGGTTTTGCGCTGCTTGCTTCTCTGATCGTAGCGCTTTTCGTAGTTCCGGTGATTGGAGCTACACTGTTAAAAAAACACAAAGAGAAGAAATATCCGTTTTTTGATAAAGTTTGTGCCGTATATGCCAAAATCCTTGGTTTTTGTCTGAAAGTAAAGATCGTGCCACTGGTACTGGCCATTGCACTTCTTATATTCTCTGTAGTTGGTGTGACCCACATGGGCATCTCCATTATGCCGGATATGACCACACAGCAGATTGCTGTCAGCTGTACGATGCCGGATGATACGACCAAAGAAGATGCCTATGCCACAGCCGACAAAGTTATGGAGGCTATTCAGAAGGTTGATCATGTAGAGACCGTAGGTGCCCTGACAAACGTAGGCAGTCTGATCTCCAGCACGATGAGTTCTGACAACTATCTGCAGTACAGCTTCTATGTACTGCCGGAGGATGGTGTGACAGATGTTCGTGTGATCAAACAGATCTGCAAAGATATTGAGGATAATACAAAGGATCTGGACTGTGAAGTAAGTACGAATTCTTCTTCCATGAGTGAAATGTCTTCACTGTCTTCCTCCGGACTGACGGTCGATCTTACCGGACGTGATACGGACAAGCTTCTGGAAATCAGTGAAGATATCATGAAGATTCTGGAGGATACCGAAGGCTGTACAGATGTATCCAACGGACAGGAAGACGGAGATGACGAGATCTATCTGGAGATCGACAAGACAAAGGCCATGCGCGACGGACTCACCGTAGCCCAGATCTACCAGACTTTGTCAGACCGTATCACAACAGACAAAACAGCCTTAAGCGGCTATCTCGATGACACACAGATGGATGTCAAACTGATCGATGAGACAGATGTTCTGAATGTCGATAATCTTCTGGATACCACATTCAGCGTCACCACGACAAACGATGACGGAGAACAGGAAACTACAGAAAAGAAATTAAAAGACTATGCAACCATCAGCCGCGGTAAAGGCGTAGCCAGCATCAGCCGCGCTAACGGCACCAGAACTATGAGTGTCACCTGTTCCATGGAGGACGGCTACAATGCCACACTGGTCGGTCGTCAGGTACAGGAAAAGCTGGCAGTTTATGAAGCACCGAAAGGCTACACCGTAGAGCTTGGCGGTTCAACAACAGATGTCAACGATATGTTAAGCCAGATGATGCAGATGATGCTTCTCGGTTTCGCTCTGATCTATCTGATCATGGTAGCTCAGTTCCAGAGCATCCTGTCACCGTTCATCATCATCTTTACCGTACCGCTCGCCTTCACCGGAGGTTTCTTAGGCCTTCTGTTTGCAGGCGAACAGCTGTCTGTGATCAGCCTGCTTGGCTTCCTCGTCCTGATGGGAACAGTAGTAAATAACGGTATCGTATTCGTAGACTATGCCAACCAGCTGCGCATCGGTGGCATGAAAAAACGCGACGCCCTCCTCATGACCGGCCGCACCAGAATGCGTCCGATTCTCATGACCGCTCTGACCACCATCCTCGCCATGGTCCCCATGGCTATCAGCCACAATGCCGGTGACTCCATGGGCAAGGGTATGGCTATCGTCATTATCGGTGGTATGGCCTACGCCACCCTCATGACATTGTTCATCGTCCCCGTCATGTACGACATTTTTTACCGTAAACAGCCAAAAGTAGTCGATGTTGGTGACGACACCTTAGATGATGCTCCGGATGATGCAGCTGAATTCCTCACCCAGTTAGAGCAGGAACACAGTAAGCAGCCTGCAGACGGCGAACAGGTGTGAAGGGGTGATATAAACGATAAAACAAGGTAAGTGGTAATGAGGCAGAGTTGATAAAAATGTTGACTTGATGAAAATTGATAAAAGCAAACATAATTTCGTCCGGTGCCAGATCTGGCATCGGACGAAGTGCTTTATGGTAAACCTGATGCAGAATTAGAAGCTGTTACCCCGGAGATGAAGAAAAATGGAAAATCCGTTGCTATATTTCTGAAATATTAGAAAAATTGACACCGAGATTGCAAAAAAACGTTCATTCCGTTGTCATATTCCCGCCAGAAGCAGGAAAAGAACCCCGGAAACACACACAGACTTCGATTCCGTTGTCATATTCCCGCCAGAAGCAGGAAAAGAACCCCGGAAACACACACA
>JAHZHB010000011.1 GCA_019420465.1 Lachnospiraceae bacterium | reverse complement strand
ACAGATCTGATGAAAGCCACACCGTTTGCCGCTGACCTGTGTGTGGCATCTGCTGATGTGGATAACAGTAATATCTCTCTCAGTGGAAATGAAAAGGGTGCTCTGTTTGATGTGGAGAACAGACAGGTCATGTTTGGTGACCAGATGTTTGAAAAGGTCTACCCGGCCAGTATCACTAAGATCATGACCGCCATACTGGCTGTTAAATACGGCAATATGGACGATACGGTGACGATCACGGAGGACGATATCACACTGGAAGAGGGATCTCAGATGGTTGGTTTTGGTGCAGGAGATACCGTCACGATGGACGAGCTGTTTCATGGCCTTTTAGTCTATTCCGGAAACGACTGTGCCATGGCGATCGCACGGCATGTCGGCGGTACGGTAGAGCAGTTTGTCAATATGATGAATACAGAAGCCCAGAGCCTTGGTGCTACCGGTACGCATTTTGTTTCTCCGCACGGTCTGCACGATGAAAACCATTACACGACGGTCTATGATATCTATCTGATGCTGAATGAAGCCCTTACCTATCCCTACTTTGTAGAGACGATGCAGCTTGGCAATTACACTATTTCCTATCAGAGAGGTGATCAGACGCTGACAGCCAGGCTGGATGCCACCGATCATTATCTGACAGGAGAGGAGAGTGCTCCAAACGGTGTGACTGTTCTTGGTGGAAAGACCGGTACCACTTCAGCAGCGGGTTCCTGTCTGGCGATTTTAAGCCAGAACCGTTACGGGGAACCCTATATTTCCATCGTGATGAAGGCCATAAACAAGATCTATCTGTATCAGGATATGAATACACTGTTAGAGCAGATTAACTCATAAAATTTGTATGAAATTTCAAAAAACGGCGAAAAAATGATTGAAATTATGTGACAAATAGCCTATAATTTTCTTAAATCAAGCACAGACAGCCAGGCTGTCTGCCACATAAGTATCTAAGGAGGAAACTGCTATGGTTCAAATGATTATCGGTAAAAAAGGGAAAGGAAAAACTAAGCAGCTTTTAGACAAAGTGAACTCTTCCATTAAAACAGCAAATGGAAATATCGTATATATCGACAAAAGTTCAAAACACATGCTGGAGCTGAACAATAAGATCCGTCTGATCGATGCATCCGGATATGGCCTGAAAAACTCTGATGAGTTTATCGGATTTATCCTTGGTATCATTTCACAGGATCACGATCTGGAAGAGATGTATCTGGACAGTTTCTTAAATGTTGCAAAGCTGGAAGGCGCCGATATCACTTCGACCATCAAAGAGCTGGCTATGATCAGTGAAAACTTCAAAGTTAATTTTGTTCTGAGCGTTTCTCTGGACAAAGCTGACATCCCGGCAGATCTCGCTGAATATATTTTTATTGAACTTTAACAGCTATCAGAATAGCAACTGTCAAAAAACATCGCATTCGAAAAGGAATGCGATGTTTTTTTGCATCAGGGGAACTTTTTGTCTATTCTTCTCCCATATCCTTTATCCTGCCGAACAGGCTGATACAGTACAGACCGCTTATGCCGACCAGCGCATAGATGATGCGGGACAAAAGCGTCAGTGAACCGAACAGCCACGCAACCAGATCAAATTTGAAAAAGCCGATCAGTCCCCAGTTGACAGCACCTACGATCGTAAGTACCAGTGCCGTATAATCAAGACATTTTGTTTTCATACATGATTCCTCCTGTTTAATATGACTGTAGCATATGCATATCCGTTTCTTTTTATACAGAAACAGCAAAAACTCTTGTGTGTCGGTGACAAAAATGATAGAATATTAGGGCATTTATGAGGAGAGGAGATGAACCGGTGGCAGACAGACAGAAAAAGCGAAAAAAAGCTACCTCCGTGTTTACTTTAAACATCGGAACGTTTATCTTCGGCGTGATTCTCCTGTATATCGTGATCAGTCTGATCATCTATGCGACGACAAAGCATATTTCTACATATCAGGTTATTTCCGGACCGCTGGCACAGAACCAGACGTATACCGCTCTGGCCGTGCGAAGTGAAACGATCGTGACTGCCAATAACGACGGTTACGTTCGCTATTATGCGCAGGATGGCCACAGAGTCAGCAAATCCGGTGCGGTATATTCGCTGACACAGACGGTTTCTGAAACTACCGGCAGTACAGAGCTTTCGGAAAGTGCACTTGGTAATGTCCGTTCTCTGACCGCACAGTTTGCCTCTTCATTCAACCCGGCAAATTTCGGCCAGGTATATTCTTTCAAATATGCTCTGGCAGGCAGCATTCTGGACTATGCCGGTATGGACAGCAGTGACAGTTCCACTGCCGTTGTGGGTGATGCTTCTGTTTATATGGCACCGGAAAGCGGTATTGTAGCTTATTCACAGGATGGTATGGAGAATATCAGCACTGATAATTTTACCGCAGATGATTTTTCCTATGCTTCCTATAAAGTAGAAAATCTGCGTACCACAGAAAAGATAACTGCCGGAACACCGGTGTATCGCCTGGTCAAGGACGAAACATGGTCGCTGATTGTCCCTGTCTCTTCGGTACAGGCTACCAAATTAGAGGGCAAGACATCGATCAAGGTGCGTTTCAAAAAAGACAGTACCACGATGACCGGCAGCCTGCAGCTGTTCAAACGGGCAGATGCTATCTATGCTGAGATCACCTTTACTTCCGGTGTGATCCGTTATGTATCTGACCGCTATCTGGAGATCGAGCTGATCACCAATGCCGAAAAGGGACTCAAGATTCCCGTAACTTCGATAGTATCCAAGAATTTTTTCCTGGTGCCAAAGGATTTTGCTGTAAAGGATGAGGACAGTTCGGCCCTTGGATTTATCCGTCGCATTGACAAAAAGAACGGAACTTCCGGCACAGAGTTTGTGAATGCAACGATCTATGCCAGTGACGATGACAACTATTATGTGGATATGACAGAGTTTGCCCGTGGAGATATCTTGATAAGGGAAAATTCTACACAGACATTTACTCTGGACAAGACCGGGCAGTTAAGTGGCGTGTACTGTATCAATCGTGGTTATACAGTGTTCCGCCGTGTTGAGATCATCGACCAGAACGAAGAGTACTGTATCGTAAAGACCGGCACATCCTACGGACTGGCGTTATATGATAATATTGTCCTGGACAGCAGCACTGTCCGTGAAGACGAGATCCTGTTCTGAGAGAACAAAAAGGAGATATACAGTATGGTAATTGAAAATCTGAAAACAGTGGAAGAAAAGATAGCTGCTGCCTGTGCACGGGCAGACAGATCCCGTGATGAGGTGACACTGATCGCGGTCAGCAAGACAAAACCGGAGAGCATGGTTAAAGAAGCCTACAGCGTCGGCCAGCGTGATTTCGGTGAAAACAAAGTGCAGGAGATCTGCCGGAAGATCGAAGTGCTTCCTGCGGATATACACTGGCATATGATCGGACATCTGCAGAGAAATAAAGTCCGTCAGGTCATTGGCAAAGCCTGTATGATCCATTCGGTCGATTCCCTTCGTCTGGCAGAGACGATCAGCGAAGAAGCTGTAAAAAAGGAGATCACCGTACCTGTACTGATTGAGGTCAACGTAGCACAGGAAGAGAGCAAATTCGGTGTGACGACAGAAGAAACGATCGCTCTGATCGAGGCTGCTGCCAAACTTCCAAATATTTCCATTCGTGGACTTATGACGATCGCACCGTTTGTGGAAGATCCGGAAGAAAACCGTCCGATATTCCGCAAATTAAAGCAATTAAGTGTTGACATTGCTGCCAAAAACATCAATAATGTCACTATGAGCGTTCTCAGCATGGGAATGACAAATGACTACGAGGTCGCCATTGAAGAGGGAGCAACTATGGTACGTGTCGGTACCGGTATCTTTGGCGAACGCGATTATACGAAATAGAGAAAAGGGGATTGATAATGGGTTTCTTAGACAAGATTTTAAATGCTGTAAAATTAAACGATGATTATGATGATGACGACGATTTTTTCGATGATGATGACGCTGATGAGGTAGAAAAACCGAAAAAGCGTTTCTTTAAAAAGCTGGACAACGACGATGATTTTGACGATGATGAGCCTGTAGCCAAGACACCGGTTCGCCCTGTCAAATCTGTTAAAGAGACAGCTGTCACCAAGACAGCTGCACCTAAAACAACCGTAAAACCCAAAACCACAGTCAAGTCAAAGACTTCTTCCAAGATCACCCCGTTAAGCGGACGTACTTCCATGGCCAATATGGAGGTCTGTGTGATCAAGCCGACCAGCATGGAGGATACACGTGAGATCGCAGATACACTGCTTGATGACTGCACTGTACTGCTAAATCTCGAAGGTATCGATGTCGAGGTAGCACAGCGTGTGATCGACTTTTCTTCCGGTACATGCTATGCACTCGGTGGCAGCCTGCAGAAGGTATCCAGCTATATCTTTGTACTGACTCCGGCCAATGTGGAGATCAGCGGTGACTTTCAGGAAATCCTGAACAACAGTTTCAACATGCCTTCTTTCCGTACGGAGTTTTAACTTATGGACAATGAAGAGCTGATCAGACGCCATTTTATGGATCTGGCCAACAGGGCTTATAATCGTAATATCGTGGTGTACTCTGATTTCTTAAATCTTAATGAACTACATAGTTTACAGTATCTGCATATGGATGATCTCGGTGTTAAGCTGAGATTATCCGGAGGATATGAAGAAGCGGAGCGTCAGATAGCGGCATTTCTACCTGATGCTTTTGTTTTATATGGGGAACCGTCTTTTCCGATCAGCTGTATTGCGATCCGGCCTTTAAATGCCCGCTTCTGTGAAGATCTGACACACCGGGACTATCTTGGTGCCCTGATGAATCTTGGAATAGAAAGAAGCTGCCTTGGCGATATCCTTCTTGATGAGCAGACAGCGTATGTATTCTGCCATCAGAAAATGACGGATCTGATCTGCCATGAGCTTACACGTATCCGCCATACCAGCGTTATGGCTGTCGAGGAAGAGATTACGAATATACCGCATCCCAGGTACAGGGAGATCTCCGGAACCGTCAGCAGTGTCCGTCTGGACAGTGTGCTGTCTGTAGCTTTTGGACTGTCCCGCAGCAAGGCCATTCCCTATATTGAAGGCGGTCAGGTGTATGTCAATGCGCGTCTTATCACCTCCAATGGCTATACGCTTCATCCGGGGGATCTGATCTCTGTACGCGGACTTGGCAAATTCCGCTATCTGGATACATCCAGCCAGTCCAAAAAGGGCAAATACTGGATCAATATACAACGTTTCGTCTGAAAAAGGAGCAGCACTATTATGGAAAACACACTCAGAGTAAGCAGAGAAAACTGTTTTGATTATCCGATTGTCTGGACGGAAAGCTTTGCAGAGCTTTCCGCCCGCATCCGCGATCTTTCCTGCAAAGCGACCAAGATCTGTATCGCCACAGACAGCACCGTGGCCGGACTGTATCTGCAGGATGTCACAGAGGCACTGCAGAACGAATATCAGGTAGATACCTTTGTCTTCCCTGCCGGAGAAGAGCACAAAAATCTGGATACGGTCCGGGATTTTTACCGTGTTCTGATTGAAAAGCATTATTCCCGCAAAGATCTTCTGCTGGCCCTCGGCGGTGGTGTGACCGGTGATCTGTGCGGTTTCACTGCAGCTACATATCTGCGTGGCATAGATTTTATTCAGGTGCCCACTACGTTGCTGGCACAGGTAGACAGCAGCATTGGTGGAAAGACCGGCGTGGATTTTGAACAGTTCAAAAATATGGTCGGTGCTTTTCATCAGCCCCGTCTGGTCTATATGAATATGCAGACATTATCTACGCTGGATGAGGAACTTTTTGTCTGCGGTATGGGTGAGATCCTGAAATCTGCACTGATCTATGATGCTTCCTTTTACCAGTGGCTCGGCGAGCACCGGCATGAAGTTATCGCCAGAGACTCCCAGGCGCTGGCGCATATGATCCGGGAATGCTGCCGCATTAAATCCGAAGTTGTTGAGAGCGATCCGACAGAGCAGGGCGTCCGTGCGATTCTGAATTTCGGTCATACGATCGGCCATGCCGTAGAAAAGCTTATGGATTTTTCCATGCTGCACGGCCAGTGCGTGGGCGTCGGTATGGCTGCTGCTGTATGGCTTTCCTGGCAGAAGGGCCTTTTGAAAGAAAGCGAGTATCAGTTTATTCTTGAACTGAACCGATACTACGGACTGCCAGACAGTGTGAATGGGCTTCGTGTGGAAGACGTCTTACAGGCGATGGCTTCCGACAAGAAAGCTTCCGACGGATTGACTAAATTTATCCTGCTGGATCGCATCGGCCATGCTGTGATCGAAACTTTGCCGATCGATACACTGCGCGATGCTGTGTCCAGCATTCTGAAGGAGGAAAAACATTGAAAAAAACAGCCAGTTTAAAACATCTGTTTGCCGGTGTTGCAGGCATTCTTTTGCTTTTGTTTCTGGATCAGTGGACAAAATTTCTTTCTATCATCTATCTGAAAGGACAGAACGATATCGCACTGATCCCCGGGATATTTTCTCTGCATTATCTTGAAAATCACGGCGCAGCTTTCGGCATTCTGCAGGATCAGCAGTGGCTGTTTCTGCTTCTTGGGGTTCTGTTTCTGATCCTTTGTACCGTAGTGTATACCCGTATGCCTTTTACACTGCGTATGCTTCCGCTGCGTATGATCACACTTTTTATTGCCGCAGGTGCGATCGGTAATATGATCGACAGAGGCTTTCGCCATTACGTAGTGGATTTCTTCTGGTTTTCCCTGATTGATTTCCCGGTCTTTAATGTGGCAGACATCTATATTACGGTGGGGGCAGCTTTGCTTGTGATCTTTGTTATCTTTTTTTATAAAGACGATGAACTGTCGTTTCTTACACCGGGGAAAGGAAAAAGTGCATGAAGGAAATGATTTTTTCAGCGCAGGAGAATGGCCAGCGTCTGGACAAATTTCTGGATGAAATGCTTCCTGATTTTTCCAGATCCTATTTACAGAAACTGATCAAAGGTCAGCATGTGACTGTGCAGGGACAGGCTGTCAAGCCCAATTACCGGCTGAAAGCGGAGGATGAGATCCATATTCAGATTCCGGATGAAGTAAAGCTGGATATTACACCGGAGGATATTCCTCTGGATATTCTGTATGAGGATCAGGATCTGCTGGTTGTCAACAAGCCCAAAGGGATGGTCGTACATCCTGCTGCAGGACATTACAGCGGTACGCTGGTCAATGCGCTTTTGTATCACTGTGAAGGGCAGCTCTCGGGAATCAACGGTGTTCTGCGACCGGGTATCGTACATCGTATTGACCGTGATACGACAGGCTCTCTCGTCGTATGCAAGAATGATATGGCGCACCGCAGTCTGGCTGAGCAGTTGAAGGAGCATACGATCAACCGCCGTTACCGTGCGATCGTATGGGGAAATCTCAAAGAGGATGAGGGCACAGTAGATGCACCGATCGGCCGGCATCCGGTAGACCGCAAAAAGATGGCGATCAACCGTACCAACGGAAAACGGGCTGTGACACATTACCGCGTGCTGGAAAGATTTTCCCGTTTTACCTACATTGAATGTCAGCTGGAAACGGGACGGACGCATCAGATCCGTGTACACATGGCCAGCATCGGGCATCCGTTGCTTGGAGATACGGTATACAGTACAGCGAAGTCTCCGTATACGCTGGAGGGGCAGTGTCTGCATGCGATGACACTGGGGTTTGTGCATCCGCGGACAGGAGAGTATATGGAATGTACAGCGCCGTTGCCGGAGTATTTTGAGCATTTGCTGGATATTATGAAATAAGTACAATAGAATAAAAATGTTAGGGACGGACGAAAAAGGTCTCCGACAGGCGCATACATATCTCTGATTTTTGCGCTCCGTCTCCCAAGACAGATATTATCCTCTGTTATAACGTTCTGATTTTTCAGGCCAGTCTTTGAACTCAGCAGTCAGACAGGCAGAGAAGAGCCGTTCGCGTGTGCCCGGATTATCAATGTAAATTTTGTCCAGCAGCTCCTTGGTGTATTCCCGTTTCGTGTAACCATCAGCAGGACAGAAGCTTTTGGTTACCGGCAGATGGCAGCCGAGGGCATAGCCGCGGATTTCTTTTTCACTGACATACATCAGAGGACGGATCACATCAAGTCCGGTACGATCCAGATGAGTCAACGGAGAGAAAGTCTGTATGCGTCCCTCGAACAGGAGAGACATAAAGAGAGTCTCAATCAGATCATCTTTGTGATGGGCATAAGCGATCTTTGTACAGCCATGCGCCAGAGCAGTTTCATTCAAAGCTCCTTTTCTCATTTTTGAGCAGAGAGAACAGGGATTTTTTTCTTTCCTTTCCGAAAAAACAACATCGGCGATCTGTGTACGGACACAGGTGTAGGGGATTTCCTTTTCCTGACAGAAAGCCGACAGCGGCACTGTATCGAAGCCAGAATTGCCCAGATCAACCGTTATCGCTTCGAGGGTAAATGTCTTCGGGTAGAATCGTTGCAGCTCTTTCAGGGCGACCAGGAGAGTCAGACTGTCCTTTCCGCCTGAAATACCGACAGCGATCCGGTCACCCTCGCGGATCAGACCGTAGTCATCGATGGCTTTTCTTGTATAGCTTAATAATTTCTGTGTATTCATTATACTTCTCCATATTTGGATATCTTTTCTGATCTGCATCAGCATACCACAGTTGACATATTTTTTGCATTATTTTATATAAATTTCTGGTTTGTCTCTTCCAGTCTGTGTTATAATACAAAAGATAAGGTCATCGCTCATACATGACATATTATAAAATCTGAAAACAGGATGGTTTCATATGAAGATCAAGCTAAAAAAGACACACATACAGTGGGGGATCACAGCGTTTCTGGTTATAGCCGCAAGCGTCTGTGTTTTTATTATAGCCTCGCATCTGGGTAGCATTTTCGGTGCTGTTAAGGCGCTTTTTAATATTCTGATGCCGATCATTTACGGTGCTTTTATTGCTTACATCCTGAATCCGGTAATGAAATTTATCGAAAATATTGTGATCATGGGATTTATCTGTAAAAAGTTTGATCTGCATCCGTCTGAAAAGGTACGCAAATTTATCCGGCTGGGCAGTGTGATCCTGTCACTTTTATTCATGTTTGCCTGTATCTATGGCCTGATTGCTTTGCTGGTACCGCAGCTGGTCAACAGTATTATCAATCTGACCAACAGTTTCCCGCGGTATGCTACCAATATCCGGGAGAATCTTGTCAAACTGTTCCAGAATAATCCGGAGCTTGAATCTACGGCTGTTGATACACTGGAAAAGGCTACTGTCAGCCTGCAGAACTGGATCAACAATTCCTTTATGCCGCGGCTGAATGAATTCATGGCTTCTTTTTCTTCACAGATCATGGACTTTTTGTCGATTATCAAAAATTTTCTGATCGGCAGTATTATTTCCCTGTATTTTCTGAATGGAAAGGAAGATTTTATCGCCCGTGGCAAGAGACTTCTGTATGCTGTTGTCGGGGATCCGGCTTATGCGAACAATATTCTTCGTGATCTTCGCTATGTCAACCGCACCTTTGGCGGATTCTTTCTTGGCAAGATCATTGATTCTGCGATCATCGGTGTGATCTGCTACGTATGTACCTCGATCCTGAAGATACCGTACGCGCTGTTAGTCAGTGTGATCGTGGGTATTACAAATATCATTCCGTTTTTCGGTCCGTTCATCGGTGCTGTGCCGAGTGCGCTTCTGATCTTCCTGGTCAGCCCGATGCAGTGTCTGTATTTTATCATTTTCATCATCATCCTGCAGCAGGTGGATGGCAATCTGATCGGTCCGAAGATCTTAAGCAATTCTACCGGCCTGTCCAGCTTTATGGTCGTTGTGGCTATCCTTGTAGGCGGCGGTTTGTTTGGCTTTGTTGGACTGATCATCGGCGTACCGCTGTTTGCAGTGCTCTGCCAGCTGGTAACCAATATGATGGATCATCTGC
This sequence comes from Lachnospiraceae bacterium, assembly GCA_019420465.1. Classification (GTDB taxonomy): domain Bacteria; phylum Bacillota; class Clostridia; order Lachnospirales; family Lachnospiraceae; genus UBA11957. The sequence goes on along the minus strand of JAHZHB010000011.1, from coordinate 908 downwards.
TGGAAAAGAATCATATGCCGATGGAGGTGGCAGCCTACAAAGATATGAATCATATGGATGTCGATACGCGTATGCCGCAAAAGGGACGTGACTGTTGTCAGGATCCGGAGCTGTTTCACTATGGTATCCGTGGACGTCGTCTTTCTGATCCGGATACGGATGATGAGATCCTGCCGGCATATACGATCAAAAAATCAAGGATTCTCGAAGAGGAAGATGTTGCTGAAAATATAGCTAGACAGAAAAAGGTGATCATTACAGAAGATAAGTTTGAAAATATACAGGATGTGGCTGAAACAGAAGGGTCAGATGCGTCTGCCGGGATACAGGAGGATGAAAACGAATGAAACTTGTGATTCAGAGAGTCAGCCAGGCATCTGTGGCTGTTGACGGTAATGTGATCGGGCAGATCGGTAAAGGCTACATGGTGCTGATCGGTGTCGGTGCGGATGACACCAGGGAGACAGCGGACAAATATATCCGTAAGATGCTTGGACTTCGTATTTTTGAGGATGAGAACGGAAAAACAAATCTGTCTCTGAAGGATGTAAACGGATCTTTGCTGCTGATTTCGCAGTTTACGCTGTATGCGAACTGCCGGAAAGGAAACCGGCCGAGTTTTATCGAGGCGGGGGAACCGGCGATGGCTGAGGCGTTGTACGAGTATATGATCGAAGAGTGTCGTAAGGAAGTATCTGTTGTGGAAACGGGAAGTTTTGGGGCAGATATGAAGGTGAGTCTGGTGAATGACGGGCCGTTTACGATCGTTTTGGATGAAAAAATGTTTGGATGATGAAATAACATTATTTGGGACGGACGAAAAATCCTCCCTGCCCCTGCACACTGTTATGTTTTTTGCGCTCCGGCTCCGTCGGTCCGAGCCTGTAGTCTCGGACACTTACTCGCTA
>JAHZHB010000110.1:11099-13774 GCA_019420465.1 Lachnospiraceae bacterium | reverse complement strand
TATGTGTGTTCTTGTTCAGCACGTAGGTTATCTCTTTTTTCGCCTCGTTCGATGTCGTATCCGTATCGGCTGTCCCTGCTGCGACAATGCTGCCGGTTTTATCCTGACTGCCTGTCCCGGAAACAGCTGCTGTCGTTTTATCTGATGCTGTCTCGCTGTTGCCTGATGCTATCTCGCTATTGCCTGATGCAGCCTTGCTGTTGCCACTTTTTTGTACTGCGGCCTCCTCTGCCAGATGGCTGTCTCCGGTTGCATAATCGATCTCTACTCCCGGCTGTACGTTATAGCAGAACACATGAAACTGCAAAGATGCCCCCTTATCCTCGACAGAAGCAGCTTCGATCTCTACGCCATCAGCAACCAGATTGTCCCCTGTAAATACCGGAGTCACACGATACAGAACATGATTTTTCGTATCATGCACGTAATCTGCGACCTGATCCTCATAGGGCAGCATGCCGGTTACATTCAGATAGCGTGTGCCGGTGATCAGATTCTTTTCGTTGGCATTTTCACCGCTGAGCTGGTAACCGATCAGATGGCAGCGGTTATACAGGTACTTACCATCCACACAGTCATATTTGATCGTATGCCAGCCGGAAGGTTTGATCATACCGATCGCGCCTCGCTCCTCCGTCGGCATGATCTCCTCGCATACATTGGCATAAGCCACGCCACAGCGTCCGAGACTGTCAAGATTGCTGTAGCTTTCAAAAGCTTCTGTCGTATATTCTGTATCAGTGAAATATGGTACATTATCATTCAGAACAACAGAGGCTTCCCCGGTATATGCCGGAATGGATGCTGCATCCAGCGTCTGCAGCGATGCCTGTGTCTCTGATGCCTGCGCGTTGACATCAGCCTGTGATGCTTCATCTGCTGATGACGTTGTGGCATCTGTCTGTGATGTTTCCTCCGATGACAACACTGTAGCATCGGCCTGTGAAGCACCTTCTGCTGATGACGCTGTGACATCGGCCTGTGAAGCATCTTCTGCTGATGACGCTGTGACATCAGCCTGTGAAGCATCTTCTGCTGATGACGCTGTGACATCAGCCTGCGACGTTCCTTCTGCTGATGACGCTGTGACATCAGCCTGCGACGTTCCCTCGGCTGATGACGCTGTGGCATCTGTCTGGCTTTCTGCTACAAAGGACACGGCATTTTGCTGTGCTGCTGTATTACTGTTCTGCTGCTCATGCTGCGGTAACAGTCCGATCACCGCAAACAGCAGAATCAGACCGACCCATAGCCCGGTTTTCTTCTTTTTCATACGTACACTCTCCCTGTTCTATACTGTCGTATTTCCCACAGGCTTTCTCTCTTCATCATCGAACCTGTGTTCTTGTTTCACTATAGCACAGACGACAGCTTTATGTACATAGAAATACTCTGTTTTTTGTTTACACTTCTCACTTTCTTATGTTTCAGTCCAATATACAGGAATGCCAAAATATACAGGAACACGTTAAAATATTGGCATTTGTCAATTTTTTCAAGTAGATACACGTATATTAGGCAGGTATTTACATATAAGCGTAGCATCCTGTTTTCTATTGCATTTCCATTATAGACATAAACTTCATTTTTCTTTTTTCCTCGAAAACATGAACTCTGTTTTCATTTTTCCATTGTGAACACAAATCTTGTTTTTCATTTTCCCATCATAAACATGAACCTTGTTTTCATTTATTTCCCATAGACTTTCCATTTTACTTTGACATTCATAGCCGTCTATGTTACCTTACAGATGATGTCAGCGTTTTGTTTTTACCGGAAATGAAATCCAGCAGAATTTTTTCTGCCTGGGTTCAGCCATAAAACAAAACCTGCCGTCAGATACTTTTACATAGTTTTTACCCAAATCAGACGAAACCCGCGACTTACTTTGCTATACTACTGACTTTAAGGAGGATTTTAACATGATCAAGTATTTAACAATGACTATTGGTGTAAAGAAAAATATTGCACTTATCGCGCATGATGGAAAAAAACAGGAAATGCTGAAATGGTGTGCGGACAATAAAGATATCTTACAGAAACACAATCTGTGTGGTACCGGTACAACAGCCCGCATGATCACAGATCAGGTCGGTCTCACGGTCAAAGGTTACAACAGCGGTCCGCTCGGCGGTGACCAGCAGATTGGTGCACGTATCGTGGAAGGCTCTATTGATATGGTTATTTTCTTTTCTGATCCTCTGGCTGCCCAGCCACATGACCCGGATGTTAAGGCTCTGCTTCGTATCGCTCAGGTATACGATATCCCCATGGCCAACAACCCGGCCACAGCAGATTTTCTTCTGCATTCCACACTGATGGATCAGGAATACGCTCATAAGGTTGAGAACTTTTCTCATACCATCGAAGAACGGGCTGCCGGGAAACTGTAACAGCACTGGTTGAAAGGATTTGACCGCGGAAACTCCGAAACTATCTGATTCCGAGGTCAAAATCAACTCCTAAAGAAGAAATTGACACCGGGTTTCCACTTTTTTTGCGATCCCGGTGTCAACTTTTCTAATATTGCAGAAATAAAGCAACGGATTTTCCATTTTTCTTCAATCCCGGGGTAGTATCTTCTGAAATTGCAGAAATATAGCAACGGATTTTCTATTTCTCTTCAATCCCGGGGTAGTATCTTCTGAAATTGCAGAAATATAGCAACGGATTTT
>JAHZHB010000110.1:0-10999 GCA_019420465.1 Lachnospiraceae bacterium | reverse complement strand
ATATAGCAACGGATTTTCTATTTCTCTTCAATCCCGGGGTAACATCTTCTGAAATCTCTGAAATATAGCAACGGATTTTCCATTTCTCTTCAATTCCGGGGTAGTATCTTCTGAAATTGTAGAAATATGGTGACTTGACCTCGAACTTGACCGCAAAAAGAAAAACCCTTGATTTTTCAAGGGTTTTTCCTATGGACCAGGCGGGAATCGAACCCGCGTCCGAAAGCCTATTCATTCAGGCATCTCCCATCACAGTCATCGTTTTGACATTCCCTTACGCATACGCCCAATGACAGGCTTATGAGCTTGGTAGCTTCATAAAATCTTCCGCTCCCGCAAAGCTTAGGGAGTGAAGTGCCCTGCTAAATTTGATGCCCGACCTTAAGCAGCAGGAATCCTAAGGAAGGACAAGCAGCGCTTAGGCTGCTAACGCGTAATTTTCGTCTGCGTTTAAATTTAAGTTCCAGCTTGATGACGCAGTTCCGGAGTCTGCGGATGGCTTCCCGAACTTCAAAACCCCCGTCGAAACCAGTACTAGCCCGCGATGGTAAGAACTGGCATCCGCTTTCCTGCGGACAATAAACAGACGTTTCTTTGTTACGGTGTCTTTGATTATAACAGATAGTGCCGGATTGTCAAGCTTGCTGCACCCGTTTAAACCAGTAGTTTAAATACCATCTGAATCACAATCTTCTATTAAAAAATAATGGCACATACTGTATAGCAACTGTTTTATTTCCACAAAGACGAAGATTCAGCTTTGAATCAAACAACCATACCTGACACTAGTCTACCATATTTTTCACATCAGATTTCTCACCTTGAAATCCCTCTCTGCTTCGCGGCGCATATCCTTCTTTGCGATATCTGCACGCTTGTCAAACAGCTTTTTACCTTTTGCCAGACCGATCTCCACTTTGATCAGGCTGTCCTTTAAGTATACTTTTAACGGCACCAGAGTATAGCCTTTCTCGGCGATCTTGCCCTGCAGCTTATTGATCTCGTACCGGTGTAAAAGAAGCTTTTTCACCCGGAGCGGATCACGGTTAAAGATATTTCCCTTTTCATAGGGACTGATATGCATACCATAGATCAGTACTTCATTATTCTCGATCCGCACAAAGGACTCCTTGATACTGCAGCGGCCCTGACGCAGGGATTTGACCTCTGTGCCATGCAGCGCCACACCGGCCTCGTACTGCTCCTCTATAAAATAATCATGGTAGGCTTTTTTATTGTTGGCGATCAGTTTGATGCCCTTTTGCTTTGCCATATGTCATTCTCCTCATGTCTGTTGCTTTTTCCCACAGTATATCATAAGTCGCACCTTACGGTGCTTGCCGCTGCTTCGCAGCTCTTATGATCGCCATTCGCCGCTCACACTGAACATGCACAGCCTGCTTCTTCTCGCTAACGCTCATTATATCATGATTCGCACCTTCTGTGCTTTCCGCTGCTACGCAGCAATCATGATCGCCATTCGCCGCTCACACTGAACATGCACAGCCTGCTTCTTCTCGCTGACGCTCATTATATCATTTTATCAGAACTATGCCAATCAACAGCCGGTTTAAAACTGTAAAATAAAACTGTAAAAATGCCGACGCTCTGCAGTTCACGGATATTCTCCAGACCGCAGTATGAGCTTTGTACACGTTTTATCTGTATCCTTTCCTCTTCTTCGGAGCTTTCTCCGTAAAGGAAAAGTCAATCGTACCCGCTGTTACGTCCACATCTTCTACCATCACGCGCACTGTATCGCCAAGACCATAGACTTTTCCGGTATGTTCACCCACGATGCGGTAATTTTCCTCATCGAAATGATAATAATCATCGTACATATCCTGCAGACGCACCATACCTTCCACCGTATTGTCAAGCTCTACGTAGATGCCCCAGGCTGTCACACCGCTGATGCGTCCCTCAAAGACTTCTTCCAGATGATAACTCATGTACTCGGCCTTTTTGATCTTGTCCGTCTCGCGTTCAGCCTCCTCGGCACGGCGCTCACAGATGCTGCTCTGGCTGGCCACCTCTTCCAGTATTTCTCTGTAATGTTCGATCTTTTCCGGTTTCAGACGGCCGCGGATACTGTCCTTGATGATCCTGTGGATCTGCAGATCCGGATACCGGCGGATCGGAGAGGTAAAATGGCAGTAATATTTCGCAGCCAGTCCAAAATGCCCGCTGCACTCGGTCGTATACCGGGCACGCTTCATGGAACGTAAGAGAAGCCGGCTCACCATATCTTCATACGGCTTTCCCTTAAGCTTTGCCAGAATCTCCTGAATTTCCCCCGGTGTCATCTCCTGCCCTGCCTTTTTCACATCCATACCAAGCGCATGGATCAGCGTCAGCACCTGCTCCACCTTCTCCGGGTCCGGATTTTCATGGACACGGTAGACAAACGGCAGCTCACGCTTGCAGTACTCACTTGCCACAGCCTCATTGGCAGACAGCATAAAGTCCTCGATCATATCCGTTGCCACGTTCCGTTCGTACGGACGGATCTCGATCGGATGCCCCGTTTCGCCCAGAATAATCTTGCATTCCGGAAAATCAAAGTCTATGGAACCACGGTTCTGTCTGTTTTTTCTGATCTTTTTCGATAATTGGGCCATTGCAAAAAACATCGGAACAAGCGCACCGCATTCTTTTGTCAGCGCCTCATCCTCGCCGCCGAGAATCTTTTTGACCTCCGTATAGGACATCCGGCGGTTCACATGAATCACAGACTCCACGATCTCATGGGAAAGACGTTTTCCCGAAGCATCAAACGTCATCAGGCAGCTTAGAGCCAGCCTGTCCTGCCCGGCATTTAACGAACAGATGCCGTTTGATAACTCCACCGGCAGCATCGGGATCACACGGTCCACGAGATATACACTGGTGCCGCGTTTGATGGCTTCTCTGTCCAGTGCACTGTTTTCCTGCACGTAATTGCTGACATCCGCGATATGCACGCCCAGATGATACAGACCGTCCTCCTCATACAGACTGACCGCATCATCCAGATCCTTGGCATCCTCACCATCGATCGTCACCATCATCAGATCCGTCAGATCCACACGGCCGTCACGGTCACCCTCCTGCACATGATCCGGCACACGGGCAGCCTGTCTGGCCACTTTTTCCGGAAATTCCATCGGAAGCTCCATGCTCTTTGCGATCGACAGCACGTCCACACCCGGCTCACGGCTGTAACCCAGCACCTCGACTACTTTTCCCTCCGGGCTGCGGTGATGGCCGCCATAGGATGTCATCTGCACAACGACCTTCTGTCCGTCTTTGGCTTCCCCGACATTTTTCTGCGCAATAAAAATCTCCCGCTCTATTTTATGCAGATCTGGTTTCACAAAGCCAAACGAGCGCTCCTGCTGATATGTGCCGACGATCTGTGTCAGACCGTGACCGGTGATCGCCACCACCTTTGCCTCCGGGCGGCGACCTCTTTTGTTGACCAGCGGCAGGATCTCTACTTCATCCTTATGAAAAGCACTGCCGGTATATTCCTCCGGAATAAAATAATCCTGCTCCTCGCCCTCGACTTCAACAAAACCGAAGCCCTTCGGATGGCTGATAAAGGTACCTTTGATCGTCTGGCCCTTAAACTCTTTTTTCTCTGTTTTTTCCGGACCGCGTTTTTTCATATAGCGGCCGCGGTTGTCCATCATGATCTTATTGTCCTGCAAAAGGCTGTCCAATGTATCCTGCAGATCCTTGCGTTTTTCCTTCGGTATATCCAGCAAAATCGCAATCTCCTTGCCGCGCATCGGCACGTAGGATTTTGAACAGATCACGTCATATATTAATTTTTTTCTTTTTTTTAACTGTTTTGGATTCAAAGTTTCCTCCTGTGTTGTCTGCATGTCTGTCTCTGCCCGCAATGCATAAGCTTTACAGATCACCTGCGGGCATTACAGCAAAAATAAGGCACCCCTGGTCTTCCAAGAGTGCCTCATGATTAAAAGTTCATGTTTAATACTACAGATAAGATAATGAAAAGAACTGCCATAGCCTTTGTGGACTTGATCAGCACGCCCTCTTTGGAACGCATCTTGTTCTGTCCCCAGTAGGTATCTGCGGTATTGCCGCCGCCGATCACGCCGAGTCCTTTCTGTTTACCTTCCTGCATAAGCACAACTACGGTAAGTGCAATACAATCTATAACATATATAATCGTAATGATGGTTCTTAAGATCTCCAAAATGTCTACCTCCTGTACAAACTTAGTCTATAGTAGCACAGAATCTGCACAGTTTCAAGCATTTTCGCTGTATTTGCACACTTATTTCCGCTTCATATCTGCACATCCGCTTTTATTCCAGCTTTTCCGTACAGAACGGGCAACTGTATTCGGCTACACTGCCGATATATTCCTCGATGCGCAAAAGCTGGTTGTATTTGGCCGTCCGCTCTGTCCGGCATGGCGCACCGGTCTTGATCTGTCCGGCACCACAGGCTACAGAGAGATCCGCTATAAAAGTATCCTCTGTTTCTCCTGAACGGTGAGATATTATCGTACGGTAGCCTGCCTGCTGCGCCATACGGATCGTCTGCATAGCTTCGGTCAGAGTACCAATCTGGTTCACCTTGACAAGCACCGCATTGGCCACGCCAAGATGGATTCCACCCTTTACCCGGGCCGGGTTGGTCACAAAGAGATCGTCACCGACCAGCTGCACCTTATCTCCCAGCCGGGCTGTCATCGTCTGCCAGCCTTCCCAGTCATCTTCCCGCAGGCCATCTTCAATAGAGAGCAGCGGAAATTCCCGGATCAGTTCTTCATAATAAGAGATCAGCTCCGTCGTTGTCCGAAGAATCGGCTGTCCCTTTTCCTTACCTTCCCTGTGGAAGACATAGGCCTGACGTTCCCTGTCATACAGCTCACTGGCAGCGGCATCCATCGCAAACCAGACATCTTCCCCGCAGCGGTAGCCGCTTTTTTCCACGGCTTCACACAGCACCTGCAACACCTCTTTTGCATTCGCCATATCCGGTGCAAAGCCGCCCTCATCACCGACTGCCGTAACATAGCCTTTTTCTTTCAGTAACGCTTTCAGTGTATGATAAACCTCTGTTCCCATCTGCAGTGCCTCAGCAAAGCTGTCTGCCTTTCCGGGAATGATCATAAACTCCTGAAAATCCAGTCCTGTGTCGGTATGTGCACCTCCGTTTATAATATTCATCATCGGTACCGGCAATTTGGTAGTGTAACATCCGCCCAGATAACGATACAGCGGAATACGAAGCGCCTTTGCCGCCGCCCGGGCAACAGCCAGCGATGCGCCCAAAAGGGCATTGGCCCCGAGATGTTCCTTATTCTCCGTCCCGTCAGTTTCCCTCAGCAGATGATCGATATATTCCTGATTCAGGGCATTTTCACCTACCAGAACCTCTGCAAGCTGTGTATTGACATGTTCGACTGCCTTTTGTACGCCTTTTCCATGATATCTGTCTGTATCTTTGTCTCTGAGTTCCAGGGCTTCGTAGCTTCCGGTCGATGCACCGGAGGGCACCATAGCCCTGCCTGTATGACCATCCAGCCCGATGATACCTTCTCCTACGGTAACTTCTACTTCTACAGTGGGATTTCCCCGGGAATCAAGGATTTCTCTGGCGTTTATCCTGCGGATCGGCAGATATCGAAACATAGCAAAAATACCTCCTTTATTCTCTGACTTAAACACATATCCAAAGTCAGTATTTCCGCCAGGATAGCATTTTATACGAAGTATGCAGAATCTGAATTGAACCGTATAAACTAATATTTTTTTGCAGAATATACGTGACACAAAAAATCCCGGACATTACAGATTGTCCGGGATTTTTGCGCTTACTGAAACTATTTTATTTTGTCATTTACAGATTTATCTTTTATGACTTCGCACGATGCTGCATTTATTTCACCAGCAGAGACTTACCCGTCATCTCCTTCGGCTGCTCTTTACCCATCAGCTCGATCAGTGTCGGTACGATATCTGCCAGGCAGCCATTCTCACGCAGCTTGTAAGCCGGATCTGCATTGACCAGGATGAACGGTACCGGATTGGTTGTATGTGCGGTGAACGGTTCGCCTGTCTCGTAGTCGATCAGCTGCTCTACGTTACCGTGGTCAGCACAGATAAACAGTGTGCCGTCTACTTCTTTGATAAAGTTTACGATCTCGCCTACGCACTCATCAATAACCTCGACAGCTTTTACAGCAGCTTTTTCCACACCGGTATGGCCGACCATATCCGGGTTGGCGAAGTTACAGATGATCACATCATATTTACCACCTGTGATAGCTTTACTCAGTTCGTCACAAACGGTATAAGCGCTCATTCTCGGCTTTTTGTCGTATGTCGGTACATATTTCGGGGAATCGACCAGAATACGGTCCTCGCCCTCGTTCGGAGCCTCTACACCGCCGTTGAAGAAGAAGGTAACGTGTGCATACTTCTCTGTCTCGGCGATACGGGCCTGTGTCATATGGTTGGCAGCCAGCCACTCACCAAAGGTATTGGTTACTTCTACTTTCTTGAAAGCGATACGCTTGTTCGGAATCGTCACATCATACTCTGTGAAGCATACAAACTCGATATCCAGCTTTCTCTCTCTGGCAAAGCCAGTGAAATCATCAGCGCAGAACGCACGTGTGATCTCTCTTGCACGGTCCGGACGGAAGTTGAAGAAGACTACACTGTCACCGTCTTTGACTGTAGCTACCGGTGCTCCGTCCTTTTCGATCACTGTCGGTACGACAAACTCATCTGTCACACCCTCATCGTAGGATTTCTGTACAGCTTCTGCTGCATCTGTGGCTTTTACACCCTCACCCTTTGTCAGGGCAACGTAAGCTTTTTCCACACGATCCCAGTTGTTGTCACGGTCCATTGCATAGTAACGGCCGGATACAACACCAATCTCACCTACACCGATCTCGTCCATCTTTGCCTGCAGCTCTTCAATATAGCTCTTTCCGGATGCCGGCGGTGTGTCACGACCGTCAAGGAAGCAGTGTACATAGACTTTTTTCAGGCCATGTCTCTTTGCCAGCTCTAAAAGACCATACAGATGTGTGTTGTGGCTGTGTACACCACCGTCAGACAGAAGACCGAAGCAGTGCAGTGCGGAATCGTTTTTCTTTACATTTTCACCAGCAGCCAGAAGCTCTTCGTTTTCAAAAAACGTACCGTCCTCGATCTCTTTGGTGATACGTGTCAGCTCCTGATATACGATACGGCCGGCACCCATATTCAGGTGGCCAACCTCAGAGTTACCCATCTGTCCGTCCGGCAGACCGACAGCCATTCCGCTGGCATAGCCTTTAACGAACGGATACTCTTTCATCAGCTTATCCATAACCGGGGTCTTTGCCATAGCAACGGCATTGCCCTTCGGATTGTCATTCAGTCCATAACCATCCAGGATCAGTAATACGGTAGGTTTCTTACTCATATGATTTCTCCTTTTTTATCTGTATTGTCATACACCGGCGAAAAAAAGGGCCGGTGCTGTGTGCATAAAACTCCATGGGTAATATAACAAATCTGCCCGGATTATTCAAGACTAAGTGCTATACAAATATATGCCTTTATACCTGATTTCCGGGAAATCCGCACAGACGGCCCATGTTTTATACCGCTGTATCTTCTTCGTAGAAAATATTGTTTCCGTCGATTCTCACATGCCCGATGCTCTGCAAAAATTTTGAAAACGTGGCATAGCCATATTCTTTGACATTAAAATCAGGAAAGGCATTGTGCACTTTTTGGCCGGTAAAGCCAAGATCCATGCCGTTTTCCCCTGCCTGACGGATCAGCTCCAGCACATAGGCAGCCAGCTTTTCCTTTGTCTTTTTCGTATCTTTCATGCGGACAAAGACATTGTGGTGATCCTTGACCGTCTCAAAACGCTCCATTTCCTCGATAAACTTCGACAGCGTGCTGTAACCGAAGGTACGCACATCAAAGTCGGAATATTTTTTGACCAGACGGCTGCCGATCTCACCAAGACCTGTCTCCTTGCCATTATTTTCATTGCCGGTGATGATCTCTGCGATTGCTTCCTCCACATCCTGTTTTGAAAGCACAAACTCCTCTGCGGCGGCATGATTTTTATCCGCCTTTTTCTTTTTGCCGGAAGCTGTCTTTTCCTTGCGGTTTTCATCTTCCTGGGCAGCCAGAAGCTCCAGATTGGTAAATACGGTACAGGCAGCACGGAAAGAACGTGGCGTCTTTGTCTCTCCCATACCGATCACATCCATACCTGACTCTCTTAAACGTCCTGCCAGACGGGTAAAATCACCGTCACTGGACACGATACAGAAACCATCCACATTTCCTGTATACAGAATATCCATCGCATCGATGATCAGCGCGGAATCTGTGGCATTTTTTCCTGTCGTATTGGAAAACTGCTGGATCGGACTGATCGAGTTTTCCAGAAGTTCCTTTTTCCAGCGGCTGGTCTGTGTACTGGTCCAGTCACCGTAGATACGCTTATAGGTCACCGCACCGTACTTTGTCATTTCATCCAGGATATACCGGATATACTTTGCCGAAATGTTGTCTGAATCAATCAGAACAGCATAACGTAAATCTTCCATAGGTTGTTATTCCTTTCCACAGTATGTTCTGTTTTCCGGGCAGATATCCACAGATCCTGCACCTGCTGCAGTGGATACCCTCTTTTTCCCCGTGTATAAGCTGTTCACCTGTATCTACCGGGCAAACCTACGCCTTCCTCCAAAATACACTGTAAAAATCGTTCAGATAAAGAATCCCCCGACAAGCCCAAAAGACCGCCGGGGGAAATAAAAGCTGCTACTTATTTGTAGTTTACGATCTTTCCGAAATCCGGTTTCAGAGAAGCTCCGCCTACCAGACCACCGTCGATGTCAGCTTTTGCGAACAGCTCTGCTGCATTTCCTGCATTTACAGATCCGCCGTACTGGATACGAACAGCTTCTGCTGTAGCTTCGTCATATACTTCTTTGATGCACTCACGGATAGCGCCGCAAACCTCTTCTGCCTGATCGGATGTAGCTGTCTTGCCTGTTCCGATAGCCCAGATCGGCTCGTATGCGATAACCATGGAAGCAACCTGCTCTGCGCTTACGCCAACCAGATCGGATTTGATCTGTGTGCGGATCCAGTCCAGAGTGATGCCCATTTCTCTCTGCTCCAGTGTCTCACCGCAGCAAAGGATCGGAGTCAGACCTGCTTCGAAAGCTTTTTTCACTTTCTTGTTCAGCAGAGCGTCATCCTCTTTGAAGTAATCTCTTCTCTCGGAATGTCCAAGGATAACGTATTTAACACCGGCATCTTTCAGCATTGCTGCAGAGATCTCACCTGTGTAAGCACCTTTCTCCTCGAAATACATGTTTTCAGCACCTACCTCGATGTTGGAACCCTTGCAGGCCTCAACTACCGGTACGATGTCGATAGCCGGTACGCAGAATACTACGTCTACGTCATCGCTGACTACTAACGGTTTCAGTGTTTCTACTAATTTAACTGCTTCGCTGGGAGTCATGTTCATCTTCCAGTTACCAGCAACGATTTTTCTTCTTGCCATGGGATGTATCCTCCTGAAATTTTATATTGTTTTGTGTATCTTATTTGTCATCTGCAGCTGCTACGCCCGGAAGCTCCTTACCCTCAAGGAATTCCAGAGAAGCGCCACCGCCAGTGGAGATATGGCTCATCTTGTCACCGAAACCAAGCTGGTTTACAGCTGCTGCGGAATCACCACCACCGATGATCGTGATACCGTCGATATCAGCCAGAGCTTTCGCTACGGCAACAGTACCTGCTGCGAAATTCGGCATTTCGAATACGCCCATCGGTCCGTTCCATACAACAGTCTTGGCATCTTTAACAGCCTCTGCGTACAGCTCTCTTGTCTTCGGTCCGATATCCATACCCATCTCATCAGCTGCCATATTGTCACCGACAACGCGGGACTCAGCATCGTTGCTGAACTCTTTGGCTACGACATTATCAACCGGAAGCAGGAAGTTTACACCTTTGGCTTTTGCTTTCTCGATCATCTCTTTTGCGTACTCTACGTAATCATCCTCAACCAGGGATTTACCAATCTCAAAGCCTCTGGCCTTTGCAAATGTATAGGCCATACCGCCACCGATGATCAGTGTATCTACTTTTTCAAGCAGGTTGTTGATAACGGAGATCTTGGAAGATACTTTAGATCCGCCAAGGATAGCTACGAACGGACGTACCGGATTCTCAACAGCATTGCCGAGGAATTCGATCTCTTTCTGCATCAGATAACCAACCGCACAGTTGCCGCCTTTTTCACGGATGTATTTGGTTACACCGGCTACGGAAGCATGTGCTCTGTGGGAAGAACCGAAAGCATCGCATACATAATCGTCTGCCAGATCAGCCAGCTCTTTGGAGAACTCTTCGCCGTTCTTTGTCTCTTCTTTGCCACGGAAACGTGTATTCTGCAGAAGAACAACATCACCGTCCTTCATCTCAGCAACAGCCTTTGTAGCAGCTTCGCCTGTTACGTTGTAATCAGATACGAAGTTTACCGGAGCACCCAGCTTTTCAGCCAGTCTCTCAGCTACCGGAGCCAGGGACTCGCCTTCGTTCGGTCCGTTCTTTACTTTGCCAAGGTGAGAGCACAGAATTACCTTTGCACCTTCGCCGGTCAGTTTTTTGATGGTCGGCAGAGCTGCTACGATACGTGTCTCATCTGTGATTTTGCCATCCTGCAGCGGCACATTGAAGTCGCAGCGGACAAGGACTCTTTTACCTTTGAGATCTTTTAAATCATCTACGGTCTTTTTGTTTAAACCCATTGTTTCTTACCTCCTGTTGTCTTTCGCCAAACAAAAAAGGTCCGGTCCCTAAAGACCGGACCCTTTGTTGGATCTTATTTATGCTGCGTACAAAACACGCACTCTGGTTTAACTTATGCTAACTCAGAGAAGTATTTGATTGTACGAACCATCTGGCTTGTGTAGGAGTTCTCGTTGTCATAC
>JAHZHB010000109.1 GCA_019420465.1 Lachnospiraceae bacterium | reverse complement strand
GTAGCACCACCGATACGTCTTGCTTTTACTTCCAGTACCGGCATGATGTTGTTCATAGCCTCTTCAAATACCTCAAGAGCAGGTCTGTCGGTCTTTTCAGCGACTTTGTCAAATGCTCCATATACGATCTTCTGGGCTACACCTTTCTTACCATCTAACATGATGTTATTGATAAGCTTCGTAACCACCTTGTTATTGTATAACGGATCAGCTAATACGTCTCTTTTCTGAGTATGTCCTTTACGTGGCACGTTACTTCCCTCCTTAATTATGATTCGCGGACTATGAAAGCCCGTTTTCAATTAAATCTTCGGTACTCACATGTGTCTACTGTGTTCGCGCGTAAACCTTTATCTATTAAACCCGCAGCCGTCAGGGCAATATCAGGATCACCGCACTAATCATAGTTCTGTTTGTGATACGAAAAAACTACAGTTGCTTATTTCTTAGCGTCTTTCGGTCTCTTTGCACCGTACTTGGAACGTGCCTGTCTTCTCTTGGCAACGCCTGCGGTATCCAGTGTACCTCTGACAATATGGTATCTTGTACCAGGTAAATCCTTAACTCTTCCTCCACGGATCAGCACAACGCTGTGCTCCTGAAGGTTGTGTCCCTCACCGGGGATATAGCTTGTTACCTCAATTCCGTTGGAAAGACGAACTCTGGCGATCTTTCTTAAAGCAGAGTTAGGCTTCTTCGGGGTTGCGGTCTTAACAGCGGTGCAAACTCCTCTCTTCTGCGGAGAATTGGAATCTGTTGCTCTCTTCTTTAAAGAGTTGTAGCTCTTTAACAGAGCCGGTGCTGTAGATTTTTTTACAGATGTCTGTCTTCCTTTTCTAACTAACTGGTTAAATGTAGGCATCCTGTTCACCTCCTGTAATATTCAGTTGCAGGGTTTTCCTGCTCTGTGTCGCGGCTGCTGATTCAGACTCTTGCTGAATTGCGTGCGCGCCAAGAAAATGCATTCTTGCGCACACTAAGTTATTATACGAATCCCGCATTTTCTTGTCAAGCCCCTTTGTGAAAAAAGTTCAGCCAGCCGTCTCATGCTGCCGGGCGTCGTGCTCGCACGTAAGAGCGGCAACGTGGACGGATGGGCTGAGCGCCAGTTCATGAGCAAAAATGAGCTGTGGGAATGGCGCGACTGAACTTTTTAAACAAATCAACGCTTCATCCCTGGCACAATCCCTTCTGCCACAAAGAATGAAAACAGCACCACAGCGGCCCCCAACACAAACCGGGGTGTCAGCCGATCCCCCAGCACGAGCACAGAGGCCAGGCAGCCGAACACACTCTCAAAAGAAAGAATGACAGCACTGGTGGTGGGCCGCACGTAGCGCTGTCCCACCAGGCTTAACAGATACGGGATGATGGTGGAGCCCACCGCCAGGTAAATGGCACCGCCAAAGTCCGCGAACTGCACCCCCGTCGGAAACGGGGTGGTGAGAAATGCCGCCGCCAGCCCGATGATCCCGGCGGTGCCGATCTGCAGCATGTTCAGCAATAAGGGACTGTGCTGCTTGGCATACACGGAGCCGTACATGACATGTACCGCATAGAACAGGGAGCTGCCCACGGTCAGGAGGTCTCCTTTGTTGATGCCGCCGCCAGCGCTGTCCAGCAAAATGATAGCCGCCCCCAGCAGGCAGGTGACCGACGCCGCCACATCCAGTTTCCCCGGGCGTTTCCGGAATACGAGCCAGTAGGCACCCGGTACAAAGATGATGTAGGCCGCCACCACAAAGGCCGACCGGGAAGCAGTGGTGTACTGGATCCCCACCGTGAAAAAGAAAAACTCCATATATAAAAGCATGCCCATCCAGACACCATGGCATACCGTCTGTCTGTCCAGTTCTTTCCATTTTGGCAGACAGATCACCGCCATCAGCGCTCCGGCGATGGCAAAACGGATGCCCAGCAGCCACATGGCCGGAAAGATTTCCAGATTGGATTTCATCACCGTGTAGGCAGAGCCCCAGGCGAAAGCCGCCAGAAACAGGGCAACGATGCCGCCGATGTATTTTTTATCTCGGTTCATTTCTTCTACTTCTCCTATTTTACAACAAACCAGAAAGAATCCTGTAACAGATCATTCTTCGATATTTTGCCACCTTACCATAAGACATCTGTATTTTCCTTCTATTGATGCATAATAAACAGTATCCTCGCGAAGGTTCCTGTCCTGTTGACAATGTCTCCTTTTGCATTCAGGGCAACGAAAAGGGCAGGACTGCTTCGCAGCCCCGCCCCTGTATCTCGGCTTGATTTTATGCTTCCGGCTCTTCGTCCTCGTCAGCAGCTTCCTCAGCAGATGTTTCTGCCTCGTCTGCGCTTTCAGAATCCTCATCAGCCAGTGCATCGTCGTCCACTTTCTCGCTGAAATTCAGCTCCTCGTCGTCTTCCGGCTCCTCGGCAAATTCCAGCTCGTCGGTTTCTTCCATATCCGTATCCAGTTTTACGTTGCGGTAACGCTTCATACCGGTTCCGGCAGGAATCAGTTTACCGATGATAACGTTCTCCTTCAGACCGATCAGCGGATCGACCTTACCCTTGATGGCAGCCTCGGTCAGAACCTTGGTTGTCTCCTGGAAGGATGCGGCAGACATGAAGGAATTGGTTGCCAGTGCAGCCTTGGTGATACCAAGCATGATCTGCTTGCCCTCTGCAGGCGCCTTTCCTTCTTTGATCAGCTCTTCGTTCAGATCCTCGAAATCAAGGATGTCTACCAGGGTACCCGGCAGATATTCGGAATCTCCGCTCTCCTCGATTCTTACCTTACGAAGCATCTGACGAACGATCACCTCAATGTGCTTATCGCTGATATCAACACCCTGCAGACGGTATACACGCTGTACTTCCTGCAGCATGTAGTCCTGTACGGAACGAACACCCTTGATCTTCAGGATATCGTGCGGGTTCACGCTACCTTCTGTCAGCTCATCGCCGGCCTCCAGCTCCTGTCCGTCCTGAACCTTGATTCTGGAACCGTAAGGAATGAGGTACGCCTTGGATTCGCCGGTCTCGTTGTTGGTAACGATGATCTCGCGTTTCTTCTTTGTATCTTTGATGACAGCAGTTCCTGCGAACTCTGTGATAATGGCAAGTCCCTTGGGCTTTCTTGCCTCGAACAGCTCCTCGACACGGGGAAGACCCTGTGTGATATCGCCGCCGGCAACACCGCCGCTGTGGAAGGTTCTCATGGTCAGCTGTGTACCAGGCTCACCGATGGACTGTGCTGCGATGATTCCGACTGCCTCGCCCACCTGTACAGCCTCGCCGGTGGCCATGTTGGCGCCATAGCATTTTGCACAGATACCGCTGTGGCAGCGGCAGGTCAGGATGGTACGGATCTTCACCTGCTCTACGCCGGTGGCCATGATCCGTGCTGCACGCTTCGGTGTGATCATGTGATTCTTCTTCACGATGAGCTCGCCGTCTTTGTCATAGATATCCTCGCAGGAAACTCTTCCTGTGATACGGTCCTTCAGGCCCTCGATCTCCTCACGGCCATCGCGGAATGCCTTAACGATCATGCCCGGGATCTCGTCCTTGCCCTCGCTGCAGTCTGTCTCACGGATGATCAGCTCCTGAGAAACGTCAACCATTCGACGGGTCAGGTAACCGGAGTCAGCCGTACGCAGAGCGGTATCAGACATACCTTTTCGTGCGCCATGGGCAGACATGAAGTACTCCAGTACGTCAAGACCTTCACGGAAGTTGGACTTGATGGGCATCTCGATGGTGTGACCGGTCGTATCTGCCATCAGGCCTCGCATACCGGCCAGCTGTTTGATCTGCT
>JAHZHB010000108.1 GCA_019420465.1 Lachnospiraceae bacterium | reverse complement strand
ATGCAGAGCTTCCACCAGCTGGTTGCCGATGGTATATACCGGGTTCAGACAGGTCATCGGATTCTGGAAGATCATCGCGATCTTATTGCCGCGGATATCGATCATCTCCTTGCTGGTCTTTGCCAGCATGTCCTCTCCCTCAAAGGTAATGGAACCGCCAACGACCTTACCCGGAGACTGTAACAGACCGATGATCGAATAGGCCTCCACACTCTTACCGGAACCGGACTCACCGACGATACCCATAACCTCGTCATATTTCAGATTGTAACTGATACCATTTACTGCTTTGACCTCACCGGCCGGAGTAAAGAAAGAAACGTGGAGATCTTTTACTTCAAGCAGATTTTCATTTGTTTTATCCTGTGCCATAGTATTTCTCCTCTCTCTTTATTTTTTCAGTCTCGGGTCAAGTGCATCACGAAGTCCGTCACCGAACAGGTTCAGGGACAGGATCATCACACTTAAGATGATTGCCGGGATCAGCAGTCGGTACGGATAGGAACTCAGACCGCTTAAGGCCTCAGAACACATGGAACCCAGACTTGTCAGCGGTGCGGAAACACCAACACCGACGAAAGACAGGAAGGACTCCAGGAAGATAGCAGACGGAATCTGCAGGAAAGTCGTTGTAACGATCTGTCCGATACAGTTCGGCAGAAGATGACGACTGATAATACGACCGCCTCTGGCACCGAGTGCTCTGGCAGCTGTGACGTATTCCTGCTGCTTTAACTGCAGGATCTGTCCACGGATGATACGGCTCATGGTTACCCAGTATAACAGACCAAACGCGATAAACATGGAGATCAGGTTCGGTCCGAGGATCGTAACCAGTCTGTTTAACGGTCCGTTGCCTGCATTCTGGAACGTTTCCAGTGCCGGCTTTAACGTAGCAGACAGAAGCAAAATGATCAGCATCTCCGGAATAGAGTAGATGATCTCAACAATACGCTGCATAACCGTATCGACTACACCGCCGCAGTAACCGGAAATGGAACCGTATAAGGCACCGATCACCAGTACCAGCAGTGCTGCGCAGATACCTACGATAATAGACACGCGGGTACCGACCATAACACGAACCATGATATCACGGCCCAGATCATCTGTACCAAACACATGCGGGAATACCTTCTCACCGTCAGCCTTGCGCTGCAGCTCATCTGCGGAATAGCCAAACAGGGATTTTTTGATACCCAGCTCTTTGGCTGCCTGCTTCGGCGTCATTGTCTCCTCTTCGGATTTCTTCTGAGAAGATACATTGGCCTGTGCACGGATCTTGGCCTCTTCGATGCGGCTGAGCTCCTTGCCCTGTGCCTCAGCTTCGGCACGTGCCTGCTCTACTGCCTCATCCGGAGACAGCGCAGATGAACCGGTATGCTCCGCTACATAAGCATTGATCTTTTCCTGATCCTCCAGTGTGTAATGCCACGGATCAAGCGCCTCGGCACCACGGATCTGCTGTTTGTAGGAGTACGGCACCACACTCGGCCCGACAAAGGAAAACAGACATAAAAAGATGATGATCACCAGTGCCACCATAGCTACTGTATTCTTACGGAGACGTCTCCATGCATCTTTCCAGTAGGAAACGCTCTTTCTGTCCTGAATAAAATTCGCTTTTTCTTCGGAACTCGCCGGCGTGAAAGCGTCAGCCGGGAGATCGTTCCACTGCAGGATATCATCGATATTCGGCTGCAGAGAACCCAGTTTAACGTTCTTATCGCTCAAGCTTAGTTTCCTCCATTTCCAAGATTGATTCGCGGATCGACAAATTTGTAGCAGATATCTACGATCAGGTTCATGATGATAACGAATGTCGCCAGGAAGATCGTAGTACCCATGATCAGCGGATAGTCACGGTTCTGGATAGACTGGATAAAGTAACGTCCCAGACCCGGAATAGAGAAAACCTGCTCTACGACCAGACCACCACAGAGTGTAAAGGCGATCTGCGGTCCCAGATACGTGATAACCGGGATCAGAGCGTTTCTCAGCGCATGTTTAAAAATGATCGCACTGTTTTTCAGACCTTTGGCACGGGCGGTCTTGATGTACTCCTGGTTGATGGAGTCCAGCATAGCCGTACGTGTCTGTCTGGAAAGATAACACATCGGGTAAAAGCCCAGTGCCAGACATGGCAGCACATAACTCTTCGGTGTGCCGTCAAACAGTGCCGGGAAAACCTTCATTCCCGGAATACCGCCACAGAATGCATGCAGCAGTAAAGTAGCTACAACGAAACCAGGCATCGAAATACCGATCGTACAGATGACACGCAGTAAGCTGTCAATCTTTGTGCCACGCTTAAACGCAGCCAGACATCCCAGCGGTACGCCCACCAGTACAGCCCAGATAAGAGCCAGGGCACCGATCTTTGCAGATACCGGGAACATCTCTGTGATGATGGCCAGAACCGGACGGTTCTTCTGCATCTTGATCGATGTGCCGAAATCACCGTGAAGCAGATTGCCCAGGTACTTGCCCAGCTGCACCATCAGCGGCTGGTCCAGACCGTACTTGGCATTCAGTGCATCGATTGTCGCCTGCGTAGGCGTTTTTTCTGACAACCATGGGTTGCCGGGGATTGCATTCATCAGGAAGAATGTCAGACAGGCCACAACAAGGATCGTAAAAATGGCCATGGCAATTCTTCGCGCCAGATACTTTTTCATGTTTTATCCCATCCTTTTTTATTTCTCTTGTATCCGCGTCTTTTCTTTATCATGGCATTTGCTGCGGATACGGTTTCTTTCGTGTTTGGAAATTTTACCCTGTGTCTTTTTATCACTTTACCGTTATAAAGAATCAGTATACATAACTTCCAAAACGCAATGATCTGTTTGATAATAGGTTAAATCCGGCCGATTGTCAATTGTAGATTGTTGACAATTTTACATTTTGGCAGTTTTTTATAAATTATGTCTGATTTTCTGTAAAAAATGACACGTTTTTATGTGGAAATTTCGTTTTCGTTCATCATCCAAACTGTTTTTTTTCTGTCTTTCATGTTGCCTGTTTTTAAAATTGCAGGAAAAAACAGGAGCGGCATCATTTCTGACACAGCTCCTGTTTCTAAACACTTCTTATATTAATGTCGTTTTGTCTGCATGTCTCATCAGCCTGAGCTCGCAGCTGACTGCCCGGTCAGTACAGGCGCACTGATCTTATTTGCAGACGATATTGATGATCTTGCCCGGTACGTAGATCTCTTTGATAATGTTGTCTGTCAGACGGTCTTTGACAGCCTCTTTACCGGCTGCAATAGCTTCCTCTTTGGAAGCGTCTTTGGACAGTTTCACTGTCGCACGGACCTTACCGTTGACCTGAACACCGATCTCTACTGTATGTTCTACTGTCTTTTCTTCCTCGTACTCCGGCCAGCTGGTCTCATGCAGCATACCGCCATAGTTCATAATCTCCCACAGCTCCTCTGTGATATGCGGAGCTACCGGGTTCAGCAGCACAATCAGCGTCTTAAACTCATCACGTGTCAGGCTGCCCTTCTTGTAGAACTCATTGATCAGCGCCATCATGGCAGCGATACCTGTATTATATTTCAGGTTTTCAAAATCACTGGAAACCTTTTTGATTGTCTGGTGCATACGAGTCTCGAGATCCTTGCTGTAGCCAGTCTCGTCTGTCACCATATCCTGCAGCTTCCATACACGCTCCAGGAAACGACGGCAGCCACGTACTCCTTCCTCACTCCAGGAAGCAGCTGCATCAAAGGCTCCGATAAACATCTCATACGTACGCAGTGTATCTGCACCGAACTCGTTTACGATATCATCCGGATTGACAACATTGCCACGGGACTTACTCATCTTCTCACCGTTGGAGCCGAGGATCATGCCGTGTGAAGTTCTCTTCTGGTACGGTTCCGGACACGGTACAACACCCTGATCATACAGAAGATGAAGTGTAGTATGCTCCATACCGCCATTGTACCAGTCTACCGGCATCCAGTATTTTAAAGCCTCCTGGCTTGCCAGGGCATTTTCATTGTTCGGGTCTGTATAACGCAGGAAGTACCAGGAAGAACCGGCCCACTGCGGCATGGTGTCCGTCTCACGCTCTGCAGGACCACCACAGCACGGACAGGTTGTCTCTACCCAGCTTCTCATCTTGGCGATCGGAGATTCACCATTGTCTGTCGGCTCATAGTTTTCTACCTCCGGCAGTTCCAGCGGCAGCTCGCTCTCGTCAATCGGCACGTAACCGCATTTCGGGCACTTGACGATCGGGATCGGCTCACCCCAGTAACGCTGTCTGGAGAATACCCAGTCACGCAGTTTGAAATTGGTCTTAGATACACCACCCCCCTCTTTAACCAACCAGTCGATGATGGCTTTCTTGGCCTCTTCTACGGACATACCGGTCAGGAATCCGGAATTTACCAGTGTTCCTGTGGCAACGTCTGTAAAAGCTTCCTTCTCTACGTCTCCGCCTGCGATAACTTCGATGATCGGCAGGTTAAATTTCTTTGCGAATTCCCAGTCACGGGTATCATGTGCCGGTACGGCCATGATTGCACCTGTACCATAGGACATCAGGACATAATCGGATACCCAGATCGGGATCTCCTTGCCGTTTACCGGGTTGATAGCGCTAAGACCGTCGATCTGCACACCAGTCTTATCCTTTGCCAGCTCTGTACGCTCAAAATCAGACTTCTTGGCAGCCTGCTCACGATAAGCGACGATCTCGTCGTAATTTTTGATCTCACCTTTATATTTTTCCAGATACGGATGTTCCGGAGAAACAACCATGTACGTAACACCAAACAGGGTATCCGGTCTTGTGGTATAGATTTTCAGCTTGTCTTCTTTATCTTTGAGATTGAACTCCACCTCAGCACCATGGGAACGGCCGATCCAGTTTTTCTGGGAAACTTTTACTCTCTCGATATAGTCTACACTGTCCAGATCATCAATCAGTTTGTCAGCGTAAGCTGTGATCTTTAACATCCACTGGCTCTTGACTTTACGGACAACCTCGCTGCCACAACGCTCGCAGACACCGTTGACAACCTCCTCATTGGCCAGACCGCATTTACAGGAAGTACACCAGTTGATCGGCATCTCTGTCTTATAAGCCAGACCTGCTTTGAACAGTTTAAGGAAGATCCACTGGGTCCATTTATAATAATTCGGATCTGTGGTATTGATCTCTCTGTCCCAGTCAAAAGAATAGCCCAGAGAATGCAGCTGTTTTTTAAAACGTGCCACATTGTTCTTGGTAACGATCTTTGGATGTACTTTATTCTTGATCGCATAGTTTTCGGTCGGCAGACCAAAGGCATCCCACCCCATCGGATACAATACGTTGTAGCCCTGCATTCTTCTCTTTCTGGCAACAATATCCAGCGCCGTATACGGACGCGGATGTCCGACATGCAGGCCCTGTCCTGACGGATATGGGAACTCTACCAGAGCATAAAATTTCGGTTTTGTATAGTCATCTGTCGCAGCAAAAGCCTTCTTCTCATCCCAGATCTGCTGCCATTTCTTCTCAATGACCTTCGGATTGTATACCTGACTCATGTTTCTCTATCTCCTTTCGCATGATGCGTCAATATACCTACTTGTACCTGCTCAGACGCCTCTCTTCCAGCATCACCACTCTTACAAGCATTCATTTATTACTTTACTCATCTTCCCCCGAAAAATCAAGCATTTCCGCCAAAAATCCCCCATTTTTTTGTTAAACTTTCCCATACCCCACCACAAACTTTCTCTAAATGCACAGCAGGCGCAGCCGCCCTGTGCCCCACCACCTCCAGCTCCACCGCACCCACAAACTCCCCCTAACCGCACAGCAGGCACCAGCCGCCCTGTGCCCCACCACCTCCAGCCCTGCCACCATACCCTCAAAGTCAGGATGTCCGGCAGCAGGCTGCGGCAGCGGTATGTCCTGCGGATTTTCCCTAAAGCGAGGGCTGACTGGTTCTTAGCGCGTGGCATACCGGCAGACAGGGGCATCTTCCGCCTTACCAGGCGGAAGATGAGTACGCCTGAGCCGCATTTTCATCAGAAAACGCCGCGAATGCGTACGGTACCCTGACTGACGGTATGCCACACGCTTAGAACCATCGCGCGAGCGTCGGGAAAATCCGCAGGACATACTGCTGCCACAGCCTGCCGCCGGACATCCGTCCCCACCCAAAAAAATCCCCGGCTCACCACCACGTGAACCGGGGATTCTCTTCAATATTTAATGGCAGCCCTTGCAGTGACCACAATCGCCGCCGCAGGAGGATTTACCGCTCTTTTTGTCTCTGATCATCGATCTGACGATCACCGCCACGATCACCACGATCACAGCTCCCACAACAAATGTACCCATAAACAACCTCCTTTTCTCAACTCAGCTTTTTCATCTACAATACCGCATTCCCTGCACTATCGCAACAGCCAGCTCACAAAATCCCTTATTTTGCAGCAACCGCACGACCATGTACAGATTCAGCCGTCTTTGCCGGACGAACCAGCAGATAGATAAACGCTACGATAATCACAAATGCTACAACAGTCCATACTGTAAAGCCATTACCGGCGATCAGATTACCGATCTGTGTCACAACCAGAGATACCAGATAAGCGAAACCACACTGATAACCGATAGCTATCCAGAACCACTTTCTGTTGTTCATCTCACGCTTGATCGCACCCATAGCTGCGAAGCACGGTGCACACAGCAGATTGAATGCCAGGAAGGAATAACCTGTGATCGGAGTGAATGCTGCTGCGATATTGCTGTAAACGCTTGCATCACCACTGCTGTACAGAATACCCAGAGTACCAACGATATTCTCTTTGGCAACCAGACCTGTGATAGAAGCCACAGTTGCCTGCCAGTTGCCCCAGCCCTGCGGAACAAAGATCCAGCTTAAGCCACGGCCGATCGTACCCAGGATAGAGTAGTCGATCTGATCCTCTGTCAGCATCTGGAAAGCACCGTCTACGAAACCGAAATATGTAGCGAACCAGATAACGATAGTAGACAGAAGAATAATTGTACCAGCCTTCTTAATGAAGGAAGAACCACGCTCCCACATACTTCTCAGTACGCTGCCTACTGTCGGCAGATGGTATGCCGGAAGCTCCATAACGAACGGAGCCGGATCACCGGCAAACAGTTTTGTTTTCTTCAGGATGATACCGGAGCAGATAATAGCTGCGATACCAAGGAAATATGCACTCGGAGCTACCCACGGAGCACCGCC
>JAHZHB010000107.1 GCA_019420465.1 Lachnospiraceae bacterium | reverse complement strand
GAATTCTACTTTGTATTCTTTCACGGGCCATCTGGAATTCTACTTTGCATTCTTTTCGCAGTCTTCTTCGAAAGCAGCCCAGTAGGTTTCCCACTTTTCATAGCCCTGCTGCCCTCTGTGGTCTTCAAGGCCGTAGGTTTCACTCAGTCTGTGGGCCAGATCTCTGGAGAAAATGAGTCCGCCTTTATAATTTAAGTGTGCAGAATCCTTGTAATCCTCCGGAAGCTCAAGTCCCAGACGGCTGATCTCTTCGTAGGTGTTGTAGTCGATGATATCCACACCGCGCTCAGTCAGGTAGCTTTCGATCTTGTCCCAGCGGTCCAGCTTGATACCGGCATCACGCACCTTTGGTGTCATCAGTGCCACGACAGGAATATCCTCGGCTTTGCACAGCTCGATGAATTTGTCATAGTATTTCATACTGATCTTTGACATATCTTCTTCGATACCGGTCGGTGTCCACAGCTCAGGCACGATCCCGGTGATATCGGGACGACGCTCATCCCTGTATCTGGTCTTAAAGATCGGGTCGCTGCCGTTTTTGTAGGCTTTATAGTCTTTTCTGGCTTTTGCATCGGACTGGAAATCTTCCTTTGTCAGCTCGCTCCACATATTGTGGTAGCGAAGCACCGGCACCAGATAGGAAAAGGTGCTGACTGACGGATCTTCCTTTTTCATAGTGTGCAAAAGCTCCATTTTGATATCCCAGTCCGGCATCGTATCAAAAACCTTCATATACAGCGTCTCATCCTCTGTCGAGCGGGACGGCAGACGGCCGGAAAAGAGAGACTGAAAATCACAGACAACCAGCTTTGGTTTCTGGTATTTCAGCGCATATTTCAGCTGATAATAGGTAACGATGGCCGATTTGTGCGTCGTACCGAAGTTTACACAGGTAAATCCGGTCTCATCGTACATAGCCGCCGGAAATACACTGTTTAAGATTTCGCTGGTACCAAAACACAGCACATCGATGCTGTCTTTTGGCTCCTGTTTGTAGCTCATATTGAGTGAATAGAGATCGTCGTTTCCTGTCCAGCGGTGATGGAATACAAAGGACAGCCCTGTAAGCATCATGGCCAGCAGCAGGAAAAATACGATGACTTTGATCCAGTTTTTCTTCACGATTTGCTTTTCTCCTTAATATCCCTGATAAATAAACGATGCTGCGCTGAATTCACCGCCATACACGCCAAAGACGATGAGGATCGCCAGTGCGGTAAAATAAACGAAATAGCGGAATACGATGTCCTGCTTTAAGATCAGCTCTCTGAACTCGACCTTCTGTTCATGCAGTACATCCACCAGAATCACGATCAGGATGCCGATATACATGACGATCATATTTTTGCCATCCAGCCCGTACTGCAGCAGGTCGCCGTTAAACAGACTGTATACATTGTCCATATGTACGATCTTTGACAAAAGCTCGCCGGCCTGATGCAGGTTGCTGGCCTTGATGATCAGTCGTCCGAAAACGAGGATCACAAAGGTTCTGAGGATACAGAAGATCTCCCAGCTTAAGCATTTTTCATTGACATGCAGCTTTTTCTTAATATTGGTATAGGTCGGCTTTAAGATCACGGCTGTAGAAACAAAAAACGCCTGATACATACCGTATACGACATAGTTCCAGCCGGTACCGTGCCAGATACCTACGATCACAAAGACGATCAGGGATGCCACAAAGGCGGAAAATGCACGGCTCTGGTATTTGTTTTTGATCTTTTTTGAAAACTTCATCAGTTTCCGGTTCAGTACGATCGGGTAATAGATGTATTTTTCCATAAATTCACCGAGTGATTTGTGCCATCTCTGCCAGTATTCGGTGACATTTTTGGAGATCAGCGGTGATTTGAAGTTCTCGGCCAGTTCGATGCCAAGTACCTGGGAAATACCCATGATCACGTCGATACCTCCGGAAAAATCGGTATAGATCTGGAAGCTGTAGATCACCAGTGCGTACAGGATCACGATACCGTGTGTATCCTCGGTCTGGAGAATGCCCATAACCAGAATGCCAATACGGTCAGCGATCACGACTTTCTTTAAGTAGCCCCACAGGGTACGCATCAGGCCGCGGATCATGCGGTCCCAGTCGTAGGTATGCTGCTGCTTGATCTGCGGCATCAGCTTGCGGTACATATTGATCGGACCTTCCACGATCGCCGGGAAATAGGTCACATAAACTAAAAAGGCGATGAAATCGGTCTCGGCTTTGTATTTCTTATGGTAAATATCCACCAGATAGGCACACATGGCCAGCGTATAGTAGGAAATACCGGCCGGTACGATGATTTTAAACATATCCACCGGGCGGCCACTCGCCATACTGAGCAGTGTCTCTGCCATACCGGTGAAGAATTTAAAGAAGATCAGCACGCCGATCGTGCATACCACACCAAGCCACAGAAAAGGTTTCTTTTTTTCCGCCTTTTCCATCTGCCGGGCGATCAGAAATACGGCGAGACAGATCATAAACAGCGCTATGGCTGCTTTCAGTCCACTGTAACGCCAGACGAAATAAAAGTCAGCGACCAGAAGGACTATTTTCTGCTTGTCCGTGCGCTGCAGGGCAAAGTATGCGACAGCGACGATGGCGCAGAATATGATAAATGTTAATGATTTTATTTCCATATACTGTAATTCTCTCTTTTTCTGCTATGTTACATCAGGATGCACATGGATATATAATACGAACATTTTCATGTATCGTATTTGCATCACAGCTTCATGTTTCCTGTATTACTTTTGTTTTGCAGTCCTGTGTATAGAGACTGCAGGATTTCATTTTTACAGATATCCTTCGATCACCGGCAAAAGTTTTCCCAGTGTGGTGATCTCTCCATGTCCCGGACATACGATGGTTTCCTCTGGCAGGGATCTGACATATGGCAGTACTTCTGCCCTATAGGCATCTTTATCCGCACCGAGACTTTTGATCTCCAGACCGTTACCAAGCAATGCATCTCCGCCAAACAACAGATGACCATCCAGAAGCAGAAGGCTTCCACCGGGAGAATGACCTCTGGCACTCTTTGCATACAGCGTATGACCACACCAGGTGGTATGAAGCTCACCCGTAAAGGTATGATCAGCGCTGCAGGTATACGGCAGCTTCAGTTCACGACGGACATAGGCATACTTTTCCTTGTCCTGTAAAAATAAAAACGGGAAGGTCCTTGACAGATTTTCCCGGATATTTCCCAGACGTGCGGCACAGATATCGCTGCACCAGACATCACAGGGAAGCTTTGTTCTGAGCCAGTTGACACCGCTGATATGGTCGTAATGTTCATGGGTCAGATACACAAACGCGCGGCTGACCCCTTCCAGATCCGGAAGGAGAGCCGCGTTTTCGTTGGGATCTACGATCAGTGCCGCATCGTCGCTCCGGATCATATACATCCGGGCATCGATCACGGCAAAGTCATAGATATGCAAAAGGATCTCGCCGATAGCTTCTGTACGTCGCATCAGGCCTCCATCTTTCTTTCTACCATCTCACGGATACCCTCCAGAGAGTTCAAATTCTCTGGTTCGATGTCATCGGCATCGATAAAGATGCCAAACTCTTCCATCAGCTCTGTCACGATCTGGATCACATCGAAGGAATCGAGGATTTCATCATCGATCAGTGCTGTTTCCTTTTCAAAATCCACATCCGGGCGGATGGATTTGACTACTTCTAAGATTCTTTCTTCCATGGTTACTTTTCTCCTTCTATATAGATTTTCTGTAATCTGACACGGTCGATCTTTCCGTTTAGATTGGTCGGCATAGTGTCGACTCTGTGGTAGATCTGCGGGATCATGTATTTCGGGATCTTGTTTTTGATCCGGCTGATCAGCTCTTTGGACTCGATATCGCCCTCGTATACGGCTACGATCTTCTGTTTTGCCTTATCAAAGAGGCAGCAGACACGGCGTATATCCTCCTGTGAGGCGATGGAATTTTCGATCTCACCAAGCTCGATGCGGTGACCCATATGTTTGATCTGGGCATCCTTTCTGGCACAGAAAACGATCTCACCGTAGCTGTTGTAGCGGCCGATATCGCCTGTGCGGTAGATCAGCTCAGGGTATTTATCCTGCAGCGGATTCTGTACAAAGGCTTCGCTGGTCTTTGTCGGATTATTGTAATAGCCCAGTGCCAGGGAACAGCCGCGGACGCAGATCTCGCCCTGCTCATCTCCCTGTACGAGCTCATTTTTCTCATTTAAAAGAAGTACTTCGGTATTGTTGCAGGCCTCACCGATCGGGATCGGCTCGTCATCGGCAAACTCACGCTCGATCTTATAATAGGTGCAGTCACCTGTGGCTTCTGTCGGGCCGTAAAGATTGGCATATTTGATGTCCGGCAGTTCTTTGCGCCACATATTAAACTGTTTGGTCGGCATAACTTCGCCGAGGAACATGACTTTCTTTAAATACAGCGGTTTTACCTTCTGGAAGGTGCGGAAGTTTACGATCATGCAGAGTACAGACGGTACCCAGTCGATACAGTTGACTTTATGTTCGTTTAAAAACTCCACCAGCTTTGCCGGAAGGGAAAACAGCTTTTGCGGTACGATATACATGGTGGCACCGCAGCGCAGTGTGGCATAGATATCCTTGACCGAAGCATCAAAGTAAAACGGGGTCTGGTTGGCAAAGACCTCTTTCTCTGTAAATTCGAAGGTCTCACACCACCATTCGGTGAAATTGATCACGGACTGATGGCTGACGAGCACGCCTTTTGGCACTCCGGTGGAACCGGAGGTAAAGATGGCGTAGATCGGATTGGTGTCGATGGTCTTTCGCTGACGGACAGCGATCTCGGCCAGATGACCGGCATCAACGTTTTCTTTGAGATCTTCGATACACAGGATCGTGCAGCCTTCACATAAGCCTGCGGGAACTTCGATGCCACGCTTTGTCAGGATGACTTGTGCGTTTAAGGTATCAAGGATCAGGCGGATACGGGCTTCGGGCATGGCAAAGTCGATCGGTACGTAAAAGGCGCCGGTGTAGGCGGTACCGAGAAAGCTTTCTATGCAGCCAACGCTTTTTTCCATGTAAACACAGACGGGGTCGCCGATCTGTACGTGGGGGATGAGTCCGGCACCGATGGCGAGGGCGGCTTCTTTTAAAGCGCCGAAGGTCAGGCTGTCGTGCTCATCTACATATGCTGTCTTGTCCGGGTACTTCTGCGCGGAAGCTTCCAGATAACTGATTACACTTTTTCTCATGTATGATGGATTCCTTTCTTTTGGTTATAAAAGGACGTAGTTAACCACATAGAGGATAGCATACTTTTGGGGATTTTGCAGTGGATTTTGTATTTTTTTCATATTTTTCTGCATTTTTAAAGGTTTTGTAATAATTTGGGTGGGGAGGGACGGGAAACGAAGCGGGGCGGGAGAGCCGTGAGAGATCAGCAAGGGGCTACAAAACAAGTGCAACACCTGTCTGAGCTAAGTGCTAACTTCATCTAACGCGCTCGCTAAAGCGGGCTCGCACGTAAGATTACGTAAGCACTGGATCTCATACAGGCTAAAAGCGCACTTTGAATCGTTTTGTAGCCCCTTACTGTTCTCTCACGGCTCTCCCGCCCCGCTTCGTTTCCCTGTGTACTGGTGAAATGGGGAGCGCTGTGGAGATGGTAAAGTTCAGTGGATATATTTCGTGATTGAAATATAAAAACTCACGTCTGATGGCGTGAGTCTTTATAAAAATGTTTTGATGCGTTTTATGATATCCGTGCCTGATTTTCTCTTTCGACTGAAATATCCGACAGGAAATTTCAGCCGAAGGGAGATATGTTTTTTCGACGTTTATGGGTTTACTTTGATATAACCACCGGCTCTGGTAGTTCCGTTAAAATAGATATCCCTGGGCTGATTAGTGCAGGAAAACATATGGCTCATCGCGTCTTTCAGGTCGACAATTTTGAAGCGCTGTCCGCCATAGTAGCCATTGGAAGGCTTATACCAGCCACGGCCGGCGGTGTCAGTCAAAAGAACGCGGCCATCAACAAAGTAGCCAAGCAGGCTCAGTGTATGATAATTTCCTGTCCAGCGTCCATCGGAACTGCCTGTATAGCGGTTGTAATCTCTGGCTTCATATACTACCGGGTTTCCAGTTTTCAGATGTGCGATAATATCTTCCGTGGCATTTCCATCGCTGCTGTCCTTCATACTGCTATTAAATTTTGTTACATAAGTGTTTCTTACACCCGCAGCCGAAAGTATCTGGCTGATGCCGTACATGCTAACCGGATCCTGATGATCCACATCTGTCGTTATATGATTCGTTATCCAGGCGTCTTCACCTGCTACCTGACGTTCGATACCGGCGATCACGGTATCCGGTGTGGCTGTGGCAAACGCCGGAGCGTAGGCGCGCAGCATGTTGGTCAGTGTACAGTTGGCGCAGCCGTGTTTGGCAAGGAATTCGCTGTAATCACCGTAGGTTCTGGCTGCCTGTTTGAATACGGTAAAGGTATGCCAGCCGCTGTTCATGGACGGCAGGGACAGGCTGGAGCCGCTGGCTTCTGCGCTGACGTCGGGGACGGTCATGGTGATGTAAGCTCTCTGGTTCGTACCGGTCACTACGATCTCGCAGGTGCCGTAGGCGTTGGCATGAAGTGTATTGCCGTAGGGCACGTTGATGATGGCCGGGTTTGAAGAGGTAGCAGTCAGTGTGCCGCCAAAACCATCCGGACGCACGTCGCAGGTGGTTCCTTTTTCCATCAGCAGGCAGTATTTTACGACTTCCATAACGCTGACATCAACGTATGTCGTCTGCACTGCACCTTCTTTTGGTGTCATCCGGATCGTGATCCGGGCATTTCCGGCGCTGATGGCGCTGATATTGCCGGCACCGTCCACACCTACGGCCGGATTATCTGAGCTGAAGGTGAGGGATTTCAAAGCTACAGCCGGTGTGACTGCCACATCGACTTTGGCACTGTCGCCTTTGTCAAGGGTCAGGCGCTGTTTATCCACGTTGTTTCCGGCACTCGTCACGGTGTAGCCGGTGATTCTGGTGTTGTTAACTTTGACGACCTTTATTTTGACCCAGGTCGTATATTTTTTGCCATTTTTTGCCTTGATCGTGATGGTGATCTTGGCCGTACCTTCTTTTTTCGCTTTGATCTTGCCGGAGCCACTGACGGTGGCGATTTTTTTATTGCTGCTCTTAAAGCTGACAGATTTTCTGGCCTGTGTCGGGTTGACATCGACTTTCAGGTAGGTTTTCTTTCCTTTTTCAAGCGTAATCGTCTTTTTCTTCGCGTTATTTCCATCGTTGGTCACGGCATAGGTCTTGATTTTGGAAGTATCCACACCATTGACCTTCACCTTGACCCAGGTGGACTGTTTTTTGCCGTTTTTGGCTTTGAGTGTGATCGTAATCTTGACCACACCTTTTTTCAGTGCAGTGATTTTGCCCTGTCTGTCTACTTTGGCAACTTTGCTGTTGCCTGACTTATAGGTCACAGATTTTAAGGCCTGTGCCGGTTTTACCGTGGTCTTTATGGCCACGCTGGTACCGGAATTCATGGTGTATTTTTTCTTTTTTACGTTTTTGTTGTTGATCGTTACACTGTAGGATGAGATTTTCTTATTGTTGGCCGCCTCCGCCTGCCTTGGCATGGCAAATACCGGCAGCACAAGCAACACCAGTAAACTCAGTAACCACAGTGTTTTCTTTTTTGTTCTGTTCATTTTCCCCTTTTCCCCTTCTGTTATAGATATGTACGATTTTTTCATACTTGTCACATCCTGCTGTTTCTGTTTGACATCACCCGACACAAACATGTATGTTTATTTCACATTGCATACGATCATACGCAGCTTGCCATTCGGATCCGGTGGAATGACCGGCATCCATTCAAACTCCAGGGTAAAAGGATGTTTGAATTTGGCCTGCAGTGCTGTTTCCAGCTCTTTTTGTGCTTCTTCTTTTGTACGGGTGGCATCCTGTGCGTTATGGACACACTGGATATGGATTTTGTCGTAGCTTTCCTGGATAAAACGGATCTGCAGGACGTCTTTGCAGTGCGCAATGATCGGCGCAATTTCAAAGAATGTCGTCACCTCTCCTGTCCTGTAACGGAAGAAGTCGTTCATACGTCCCTGTACACCGCTGATCACACGAACACCGTTTTTCACACTGGCTGTACCTTTGTCACCAACGACATAATTGATCAGCGGAATATCCGTCTTGTACAGCGGAGTAACCACGATCTTGCCCTCGTCAGCCACCCTGCCGTCATCATCCATGATATTGACCACAAAGGAATCCTGATGAATCATATAATCCGTGGCATCAAACAGCTTCACCATGCAGGCACCGGCCTCGGCTGTACCGTAGGAATCGATAATGCCAGGCCCCAGGATCTCATGAAACAGTGCTCTGGCCGTATCATCGATCTTTTCACCTGTCGGTGTGTAAAATTTCGGCTGATGCAACTTCACACCATTCTGTTTGCAGTACAGACAGAGCCGCATAAACTCGGTCTTGTTCATATACAGAAAGTCCGGTCTGTAGGCATTGATCTGTTTTACCATATCGGCTTCCGGCGCATACTGGTTGACAAAACCGCGCCGCAGAATACCAAATCTCTGCAGGATCGTATCTTTTCCGCCGGTAACACTGTGTGCGCTGCGACGGCTCATCGTCTTTCCTTTGAACGGATTATAGCCGGCCACCAGCATGACTCTGAACCAGTTGGCCATCATATAGGCCTTTTCCTTCGGGGAAAACAACACCATCAGCGGCACGCCGGAGGAACCGCTGGTCGTATCCCTGAACCAGTAGCGGTATTTCGGCTTTTTTTCCTCTTCCTTCATCCAGGCCCTTAAGTCATCCTTGGTCAAAAGCGGCAGTTTTGCCAGATCATCCCCTGTTCTGATATCTTCGGGGCGGACACCGGCTTTATCAAATCTTTCCTTATAAAAAGGGATCTTATAGGCCTTTTTAACCAGCTTCTGTACACGCCTGTTCTGCATCGGCACGACTTTTTTCTGGTCATAGGGTACTTTTTTCTCCATTTTGGCCAGATCAAGGAAAATATAGACGTTGACCAGTTTTTTCTGAAGTTTATCGAACATGATGCTCTCCTTTTTTCTTCTTTGTAGATTTTACCACCTGCATAAACTGCGGCAGTACTTTCTTTGCAGCAAAACCTGCACCGGCAAGGATCAGAAGGTAACGTACAAACCACGGCACTTCATACGCTGCCATGGAGACAAGATTGATCACAAAGTACAGCAGAGAAATACGCACCGTCGTTTCCAGCGGAATAATGCGCTGCCCTGTAATCTTAAGCTCGAGCCAGCCCTGCAGAAGAAGCAGCAGAAAATAGCTGACAGCAGTTGTGTATGCAGCTGCCTGATAGCCAAACAGCAGGATGCAGAAATAATTCAGGATCACATTGACAACCATAGCCATCAGTGTACCAAGGGCCACGTAACCTGTCTTTTTGTGATAATTCTGGATCGCAGTATAGCTGTAGCTGTAAAAACGAAACAGCGTACCTGTCACCATTGGCGTGATCAGCCAGATCACATCCGCATAGCGTTTACCACCGAGGATCAGTACAGCCTCCGGTGCCAGCATGACAAGGAACCACGAGATCAGGCCAAAACCATGCATCAAAATCTTCCATGGTGCTTCTACATCCTTTGTCTCGTTTCGTGAGATTTTTTCAAACAGCCATGGCTGCCATGCATTCCATACACTGTCCTCCAGGATCCAGATGATAAAGGATACTGTCGTACCCAGTCCGATCAGACCGGACGCCTCATCACTGATCATCTTCTGTACCATGATCTTGTCCGCCTGGTTCATGATCTGGATGGAGATTGCCTCCGGGATCAACGGCAGACTGTACAGAAGGCCATAGCGCCAGAAAACCTTTGAAAACAGCTTTTTACCCTGCACAGTGAGCATGATGATAACGATGATACCGCCGATGATATGTACACCATAAAAGGAAATAACGCGGTAATGTACCAGCTCGCTCTGCATGCCATTCTGTTTGCCGATATACATCCACACAAGAGAAATAAGCGTAGCCGGCACTACGGTCAGCAGCGTGATCAGGGTGCTGGCCTTGTAACGCATCAGCTGTTTTTCACGGCGCTGCATAAACAGGATGCTGGTATAGGCAAACACATACCCGAAGCCGGTGAAAAACATGATATCGTCCATATTGCAGAAGGCTTCTACCTGATCTTTAAAGAGGAGGCAGAGCAGCATGCAGATGGCGATGGAGATATAGGACAGGGTATGATTGGACGACACATAGGCATTGTACCCCTGTTCGTCGAGATCATATTTGGCACGGTCGACACTCTTCCACAGACACAGCGACATGACAGGAACGGCGATCAGAAGCCAGGATTCGTAGACTTTGATCTGGCCGTACTGTGCAGTTGTCAAAAGGCGGGTGTACAGTGGTGTCGTGATAAAGGAAATTCCCCGGATGAAAAGCTGGGCAAAGATGTAAAAGATGCCGGCCTTTAAAGCGATTTTGTTCAGGGAATTTGCGGATTGTTTCTTTGTATTCAAAATGATGGGGTCTCCTGTTACAGTTTTATTACGATTTTATTTCCAATTCTATCGCCTATTGTAGCATCATCTTACTAAAAAAGCTATAGGAAATACATTTTGAAAAACGGACGATGAGAAAAACCGTGCAGGGAGCAGGTCCGGGTCTGGTTTCAAATAAGTGCAACGATTTACCGAACTAAGTGCTAACTTCATCTAACGCGCTCGCTAAAGCGGGCTCGCGCGTAAGATTACGTAAG
>JAHZHB010000106.1 GCA_019420465.1 Lachnospiraceae bacterium | reverse complement strand
TTGACAAGCAGTTTGCCCGTGACTGGCTGAAAGCCAATCCGGACAATGACTGGACACTGCCGCAGGAGATCGTGGACAAGACGATCGATAAGTATCTGCAGGGCTATAAGATGCTGACAGGAAAAGAATTATAAGTTTTTGCAGAGCTGTATGCGTCTGTGCTCGTGCCGTTACCATACGGTATATGTTTTCGGATATTTTTCGGGACATATACCGTATGGTAAGGTGTGGGCATGGACGTTTTTTATTGCCATAGATATCAACAAGTGGCCCAGTGAACCAATTTTGATTTGTTATGTAGAGCAGTAATCGGGCAGCAGATGGATTTTCAGAAATATTAAGGTGTGTTAGTGTATTTTGTCTTTGCATTCATTTCGGGATATGGTAAAATATTAATAACTATGAGAGTATCGCCAAAGTATCCGAAGAGGAAGATCAGTGAGGTTATATACATATGAAAAAGAAAATCGTAACAGGCATGCTGCTGGCGTTGGCGTTATGCAGTATCACAGCCTGTGGAAAAAATAAAGCGTCTTCATCCGTATCCCAGAGTACTTCTGTTGTGGGTGAGCAGGCGTCCAAGACACCGGAAGCGTCCCAGACTGTGGACGGCAGCCAGAGTGCTGAGACAGTTTCGAGTCAGACATCCCAGACTGCTGAGACGGCTGCGAGTCAGACATCCCAGACGACAGAGACTGCTGCACAGGGCGCAGAGACAGTGCAGGCGGCCATCGCGCTGGATGAGGATATGGCGTCAGTGAGCTATGTCCTGCTGGCCCGCATGATTTCGGAGCAGGAGGGCAATGCAGCGTTTGATGCAGAGAGCAAGGCAAACGGTGAGACGTTCTGGAAAGAGATGAATTATCTGGTATCTGCCTATGGGGTTAACAATAAGCGTATCAGCTTTGATGAAAGTTCCAAGCAGTATACGGTGAAAAAGGCACAGCTTCGTTATTATGCGGCTTCACTGTACAGTGGCCTTGGTAAGGCAAAGAAGCTTCCGGAGATCACAGAAGGCAGCGAGAGCGTAACAAAGAGCGGCAGCAAATGGCAGTTTGCCATGAATGATACAACAGGATATGATATAGCGGTTCAGTCCTGTGAAAAGCTGGACAAAAGCGGCACGTATCAGATCACGGCATATCTGGTAGACGCTTCTTCGAGAACTTCTCTCGGAGAATACAGTGCCCAGGTGAAAAAAAGCCCATACAAAGGGAAAAAGTCACCGTTCCACTATACGATCGTTTCTCTGGAAAAGATGACAAAGATGCCTCTGGAAACGGTGCTTGTGGGAAACACAGACAGCAATGAGGCCACGCAGGATGCCGCACAGACAGCAGGCACCACAGATACAGCGACGACGCAGACGGCAGCAGCTTCTGACGGCACAGCTTCGACAGGTCAGACGACGGATTCCGGTACGACGTCCTATGGCACGGTTCTTTCCATGCCGGGTACATCGACAGCAAGCACTACGGATACGACATCCAAGACTGCGACAGGCACTGCCGGTACGACGGACGCGACTGCCGGTGCTGCCACGACAGATACCGCAGGCACGGCAAATACGACAGCTACAGCAGGTACAGACCAGACAGCCGCTGCAGCGGGCACAACACCAGATACCGCAGCTGCTTCCGGTTCTGATACGGATACGATCGCCGGTGCCAGCGTGACAGCCGATGCGGCCAAAGAAATCGCACAGAATTATTATGGTGCATCTTCTGCGGATGGCAAGGCATACACGTATTCTTATGAGGGTACGACAACATACCAGAATGTTCCGTATTATAATTTCTCTGTCAGTGATGGCAGCAGTACAGTGATCAATATTCTGGTT
Organism: Lachnospiraceae bacterium; assembly: GCA_019420465.1. Classification (GTDB taxonomy): domain Bacteria; phylum Bacillota; class Clostridia; order Lachnospirales; family Lachnospiraceae; genus UBA11957. Next base: position 4,198 of record JAHZHB010000106.1, on the reverse strand, counting down.
TCCGGTGATGGTACCCGGATCTATAAGGGAACCAATACCAATGGCAGCTGGACGATGCAGTAAACAGATACAGGGCTATGTGAGCCGTTTTTGACAAAGGAGTAGAGGAAGTTGGCAAAAGCAATCTATCCGGGCAGTTTTGATCCGATCACACTGGGACACCTGGATATTATCAAGAGGGCAGCCAAAGCCATGGATGAGGTGGTGATTGGCATCCTGAAAAATTCAAAAAAGACATCGACATTTACACTTGAGGAACGTAAAGAGATGATCGAGGCATGTATTGCGGATATGCCGAATGTATCGGTAAAGTTTTTTGAGGGTATGACTGTTGATTTCGCAAGAGAAAACAATGCACATGTGATCGTCAGAGGTCTGCGTGCTGTATCGGACTTTGAATACGAGATGCAGCTGGCACAGACGAATCATTCGATCGATCCTGAGATGGACACGATCTTTTTTACGACCAGTCTGGAGTATGCGTTTTTAAGCTCGACGATCGTAAAGGAAATCGGATTCTACGGCAAGGACATTTCCAGGTATGTACCGGAGCCTGTGATCCGCATGATGCAGGAAAAGTTCGCAGAACAGTAAACACAGAACAGCCGGATAGCCATAAGACTGCTTTGACAGAGGACTATTCGGCTGTTTTAAAAGATAAGGAAAGAAGAAACAAGCTATGGCAGCCAGAAGAAGTAAAAAAGAATATACCGTCTCTTCCCTGAAAAATCAGATCCTGCTGGGTGATGCCTTAAAGGGACTGAAGAGTCTGCCGGAAGAGAGTGTGGATCTGATCATGACGTCTCCCACGCCTTTTTCACCGGAAAAGGAGCAGGATATTCATACAGCCTATACAGCCTATCTGTCACAGATGCGTGAGGTGATCCGGGAGTGTAAGCGTGTATTGCAAAACGGAAGGTTTATGGCTATTACCGCATCGCATATCATGATACCGAGGAGAATCAGAAGTGAGTCTTCGATCCGGATCGCGGTGACGTTTGATCTTCACCGTATTTTTATGGAAGAAGGCTTTGTATTTGTGGATGATATCGTTTTGTGTAAGGCGGATGGTTCCGGGCGCATGACTGGACGGGGCAGCCGTTTTTCGGTGGACCGCAATCCGCTGCAGTACAAGCCGAAGCCGGTTACAGAATATCTGATGGTCTACAGAAAGGGACAGGACGTGCTGATCGATCATCTGATCCATGATCATCCGCATCCGGAGGATGTGGAGGCATCTAGGATCCCGGACGGATATGAAAAAACAAATATCTGGAATATCAGCTCCGATCCGGAAGAAAAGTATCCGGCAAGATTTTCGAAGGAACTGGCCGGGCGGGTGGTGCAGTACTATTCTTTTGTACATGATGTGGTGCTCGATCCCTTTGCGGGGATAGGCATTACAGCCAGAGCCGCAACGGAGCAGGATCGCAGATTCTGTATGATCGAGACAGATCGTGAGATGGTGGATTATATGGTGGATGATCTGCATATGCGCGGAAGTAATTTTATCCATCCGTTTGAGTTTACGGTAAAAGAGGTATAGGGGACGCCCTGCACCTCTTTTTTACAGAAAGGAAAGGCTATATATGCGTCTGATGGAGTTTAAAATGGAAAGGACAGGGCTTCTGACGGTGGGGCAGGAGGTGACGGTAACTGAGAGCCAGCTGCCTACCTCTTTTTATTATACGATCGTCCCGGCAGTGGCGATGAGCAGAAATTATCCGGCCTATCAGAGACTGCAGAGCAGAACGGGGATCGTAAAGGAGATCGAGACAAAGCCAAGAGGCTTTTATACACTGGTAGAGTTTGATGAGGAGCCGGTCGATGAAGAAAACAGGTGAAACGGCTAAACATAATATAACTCCGGTATGGGATCCGGACAGTAAGATCCTGATCCTTGGCAGTTTTCCTTCGGTAAAGTCCCGGGAAGCTGCTTTCTTTTACCATCATCCGCAGAACCGCTTCTGGAAAGTACTGGCAGCTGTCACAGAAGATGTGCTTCCAGAGAGTATCGGGGATAAGAAAGCTTTTCTGCACCGGCATCATATTGCCGTATGGGATGTGATCGCCAGCTGTACGATCACAGGATCGAGTGATGCTTCGATCCGGGATGTTGTGCCGAATCCGGTAGAAGAGCTGCTGAAACAGACACAGATCGTCAGGATCTTTGTCAATGGGAAAACAGCCCAGAAGCTGTATGACCGCTATCTGAAAGAGCGGTGTGTGCAGGAGGCCATCGTATTGCCGTCGACCAGTCCGGCAAATGCGGCGTGGAAGCTGGATGCTCTCGTAGAGACATGGAAAAACAGGATCGCGGAAGTTGTCCCACTGGGGAGTTTAAGATAATTAACTTCTAATTCAAATATTGAACTTTGAAAAGCAAAGAGTTATACTGAACAAAGATTACAGATAAACAGGGCGAAAGATGCCTTTTTATAAACAGGAGGTTTGGTATGGCTACGATTGCAGAGCGTTTAAAAGAGATCATGGAGATAAAGGGACTGCGTCAGATCGATCTGGTGCGTCTGGCAGAGCCGGCAGGGGAGAAGGCCGGGCTGCATATCAGCAAGAGTCACATCAGTCAGTATGTCAGTGGCAGGACACAGCCCCGCAGGGATATTTTAAAAGTACTGGCAGAGGCGCTGGGGGTCAGTCAGCTGTGGCTGCAGGGAGAAGATGTGCCTATGGAGCCGGTAATGCCGGCAGACAGTGCACCGGCTATGCCGGAACGAAGAGATATGTGGGATGAAAATGGTGTGCGTCATTTCACAAAGTCCACAAAGCTCGATAATGTCTTGTATGATGTCCGTGGCCCGGTTGTAGACGAGGCAGCCCGTATGGAAGATGCGGGGATGAAGATCCTGAAACTCAATATCGGTAATCCGGCACCTTTTGGTTTCCGTACACCGGATGAAGTGATCGATGATATGCGTCAGCAGCTGACGCAGTGTGAAGGCTATTCGGATTCCCGTGGTCTGTTTTCAGCCAGAAAGGCGATCATGCAGTATGCCCAGTTAAAGGGGCTGCCGAATGTACAGATGTCGGATATCTATACCGGCAATGGCGTCAGTGAGCTGATCACTCTGAGCATGCAGGCTCTTTTGGACCACGGAGATGAGATCCTGATCCCGGCACCGGATTATCCGCTGTGGACAGCATCGGCAACGCTGGCCGGCGGCCATGTGGTGCATTATATCTGTGATGAGGAGGCTATGTGGTATCCGGATATCGATGATATTAAAAGAAAGATCACCAGCCGTACCAAGGCGATCGTTCTGATCAATCCGAACAATCCGACCGGTGCACTGTATCCAAGGGAAGTGCTGGAACAGATCGTGGAGGTGGCCAGAGAGCATCAGCTGATCATTTTTTCCGATGAGATCTATGACCGTCTGGTGATGGACGGGTTGAAACATACATCGATCGCTTCGCTGGCTCCGGATCTTTTCTGTGTGACGTTCAGCGGACTGTCCAAATCACATATGATCGCCGGTTTCCGTGTGGGCTGGATGATCTTAAGCGGCAATAAGGCTGTGGCAAAGGATTATATGGAAGGTATCAATATGCTTTCCAATATGCGTCTTTGCTCCAATGTACCGGCACAGTCCATTATCCAGACGGCGCTTGGCGGTTATCAGAGCGTGGAGGAATATCTGGTGCCTGGTGGCCGGATCTATGACCAGCGCGAGTATATCTATGAAGCATTAAACGATATACCGGGGATCAGCTGTGTGAAGCCGCAGGCAGCTTTTTATGCGTTCCCGAAGCTGGATGTGAAAAAGTTCCACATCACAGATGATGAGAAATTTGCCCTTGATCTGTTGAAAGAGAAGAAGCTTCTGATCGTGAATGGTACGGGATTTAACTGGATGGCGCCGGATCATTTCCGTGTGGTCTATCTGCCGAGGATTGAAAATCTGAAGCGCGCCATGCATGACCTGAAGGATTTTCTGGGACACTATGTACAGAAATAATGTCGGTTTGCAGATGTTGAAACCGGCAGTGCGGACAGCCCTTGTGTAAGCGGATGCTTATATGAGGGCTGTTTATGTTGCCCTGCATATCGATAATTGGTTTGGTGGACCAATTTGGATTACGGCTCGTATTGTATGAAAAACGGTGCTTGTTAATGCTGTGTCAAAGTAGTATACTAAGAGGACAGGAACCGTAAATACAGCATCGTCAGGTGAAAGAC
>JAHZHB010000105.1:1045-2659 GCA_019420465.1 Lachnospiraceae bacterium | reverse complement strand
ATGTACCCGGTGGCCAGCTGCAATGACCAGGATTTTCAGAATCTGATGCATGTCTATCTGGATGCTGTCTTTTTCCCGAATATATATAAGGAAGAAAAGATCTTTCGTCAGGAAGGATGGCATTACGAACTGGAAAATGCGGATGCACCGCTGAAACTGAATGGTGTTGTGTACAACGAAATGAAAGGTGCCTTTTCCTCAGCCGATGATGTGATCGACCGAGAAATTTTCAATACACTGTTTCCGGGTACACCGTATGGAGTGGAATCCGGCGGTGATCCGAAAGTGATCCCGGAGCTTTCCTATGAGGAATTTCTCGAATTCCATAAGACGTATTATCACCCGTCCAATGCGTATATCTATCTGTACGGACGGATGGATATGGCTGAAAAACTGGAGTGGATGGACAGAGAATATCTGTCCGGATTTGAAACGTTTGCAGTGCACAGTGAAATTCCACAGCAGAAGAGCTTTGCAGCACCGAAAGAGAAAGTGCTGGAATATCCGGTACTCGATGATGATCCGCTGGAAAACAATGCGTATCTGACCTGCAGTATGGTAGCCGGGGAGAGTGGCGATGTGGAACTGAATGTGGCGATGCAGATTCTGGAGTATGTGCTTCTGACATCACCTGGTGCGCCGTTAAAACAGCGTCTTCTGGATGAAGGAATCGGTCGTGATGTTTCCGGTGGATATGCCGATGGTATATTGCAGCCTTTTTTCTCTGTGACTGTCAAAGGTGCGGACGAACATAAAAAAGACCAGTTTGTCGCTCTGGTCCGTGAAGAGCTGACAAAGATTGCCGATGAGGGTATTTCTCACAAAGCCCTGCTGTCCGGTATCAATTTTTATGAATTCCGGTTCCGCGAGGGGGACTTTGCATCTTATCCCCGGGGACTGATCCTGGGACTCAATATGTTTGCCAGCTGGCTGTATGATGATATGGCTGCTTTTGCCTATCTGCATCAGATCCGTGTATTTGAAAACCTCAGAAAAAAGGCACAGGAAGGGTATTTTGAAGAGCTGATCCGCCGGTATTTCCTGAACAATACACATATGGCTGTCGTGACAGGTATTCCCAGACGTGGCCTGGAGGCGGCACAGACAAAAGCTCTGGAAGAAAAACTGGCCCGCTACAAAGAAAGTCTGTCAGAAGAAGAAGTATTAACGATCGTCGAAGAGACAAAGGACTTAAAAGCATATCAGGATGCACCGGAGACAGAAGAAAATCTGCAGTGTATCCCTCTTTTGCAGCGTTCGGATATCAAAAAGGAAACCTATACACTGCATAATACAGTCAATACTGTCGGCGGTACGAAAATCGTGCAGCACGATATCTTTACCAGCCGGATCGCCTATATCCATCTGTTGTTTAATGCCAACAAAGTGCCGGATGATCTGATCCCGTATATGGGTCTTTTAAAAGCTGTGCTGGGCTATACAGGAACGAGACATTACAGCTACAGTGAGCTGTTTCATGAGATCAATGCCTGCTCCGGTGGTATCCAGTTTGGTGTGCAGGTAGCCGAGGATAAGACTGCAGGGTCGGGACAGCGCTATATGACTGTCCGTGCCAAGGGACTTTACAGCCAGAAGAATTTCCTGTTTTCCATG
>JAHZHB010000105.1:0-1035 GCA_019420465.1 Lachnospiraceae bacterium | reverse complement strand
TCCTTCTGACTTCCGATCTTACAGATACAAAGCGTCTGCGGGAGATCGTAGATGAGCAGAAAGCCAGACTGCAGACCGCACTTGTCTCCGGAGGAAATGCAACGGCCATGTACAGAGCAACGGCAGGATTTTCCCGGCTGGCTGCTTTCCAGGACAGAGTATCGGGTGTGGAATATGCCCGGTTTATCAAACATCTCAGTGAGCATTTTGAAGAAGAAAAGGACAAGCTGACGGCAAATCTCAGGGAACTGATGAAAATGCTGTTCCGTCCGGAAAATCTGACCGTCGGTATCACAGCAGACGAAGAGGGCTATCAGGGCGTGGAACAGTCGGTAGCTGAACTGAAAAAAGACCTTTACACCGATACCGTACGCACAGGTGCCCAGATCTGGGAACCAAAGCAGATCAAAGAGGCACTGATCACGGCAGGGCAGGTGCAGTATGTGGCCAAGTGCGGCAATTTTGCCAGAGACGGCTATCGCTATACCGGAGCTTTGCGTATCCTGAAGGTGCTGATGGGATACGATTATCTGTGGATGAATATCCGTGTCAAAGGCGGTGCTTATGGCTGTATGAGCGGCTTTGGCCGAAAGGGTGGCAGCTATATGGTAACATACAGAGATCCGAATCTGAAATCTTCGCTGGATGTGTTTGATAATGCAGTAGAGTATGTGCGTCACTTCAAAGCGGATGAGCGTACGATGGACAAATATGTGATCGGAGCAATCAGTGAGCTGGATATACCGATGACACCGCATACACTGGGCAATGTCTCCATGTCATCCTGGCTGAGTGGTATCACGCAGGAGGAACTGCAGAGAGAACGTGATGAGGTGCTTGCAGCTACAGATCAGGACATTCGTGCACTGACAGGTATCGTCCGCTCGGCCATGAGCCAGGACCAGATCTGCGTTGTAGGTAGTGAGACGGCGATCCGTGAGGCAAAAGATATCTTTACAACGATTGAAAACCTGTTATAAACAAAAGCTACAAGGGGAGAAAAAATGCAGAAAAAAAGTAAGATTTACAGGATGA
>JAHZHB010000104.1 GCA_019420465.1 Lachnospiraceae bacterium | reverse complement strand
ATTCGGAATCATCTTGGAGATCGTGTCACACTGGGCGTACGGCATATCCAGCACACGACCCACATCGCGGATCACACCGCGGGCAGCCAGTGTACCGAAGGTAACGATCTGTACGACACGGTCTTTGCCGTACTTTCGTACAACGTAATCGATGACTTCCTGACGTCTTTCATAGCAGAAATCCACGTCGATATCCGGCATGGAAACTCGTTCCGGATTCAGGAAACGCTCAAACAGCAGATTATAACGGATCGGATCCAGCTTGGTAATACCAAGCGTATAGGATACCAGACTGCCGGCGGCAGATCCCCGGCCCGGTCCTACGCTGATGCCCTGGGAGCGGGCATAATGGATAAAATCCCACACGATCAGAAAGTAATCCACATACCCCATCTGTTTGATCGTGGACAGTTCGTAGGTCAGACGGTCTTTTAACTCCTGGGTCACAGGCTGGTAGCGCTCTTCCAGGCCTTCCCAGCAGAGCTTGTTCAGGTATTCCCATGAGGTATAACCTTCGGGGACGTCGTATTTTGGCAGCTTGGTCACACCAAATTCAATCTCGACTTCACAGCGGTCGGCGATCTTCTGGGTATTTTCAAGGGCCTGCAGGGCATACGGAAACAGGCGGGCCATCTCTTCGGGAGATTTGACGTAGTACTGGCCGCCTTCGTAACGCATACGGTCTTCGTCCTGCACTTTTTTGCCGGTCTGGATACACAGAAGGATGTCATGGGCTTTGGCATCTTCGGCATAGGTGTAATGGACATCATTGGTACATACGAGTTCGATCCCGGTCTCCTGGCTCATGCGAAGCAGAGCCTGATTCACCTGCTGCTGGTCGGGAATACCGTGATCCTGCAGTTCGAGAAAGAAGTTGCCTTTGCCAAAGATCTTTTCATAGTTCAGGGCAGCCTCTTTGGCTGTTTCATAGCGGCCACGGGTGATCTCGCGGGCAACTTCGCCGGCCAGACAGGCGCTTAAGGCGATGATACCTTCGTGATATTTTTCGAGTACTTCTTTGTCTACACGGGGTTTGTAGTAGTAACCTTCGGTAAATCCTTTGGAAACGATCTTCATCAGGTTGCTGTAGCCGGTATTGTTCTCAGCAAGCAGGACGAGATGATAGTAACGGTCATCTCCGCCGTTGCTTTCTTTGTCGTACATGGAGCCCGGTGCCACGTATACCTCACAGCCGAGGATCGGACGAATACCGGCGGCTTTGGCGGCGCGGTAAAAGTCGATAACGCCGTACATGACGCCGTGGTCTGTGATGGCTGCGCTGTTCATACCGAGTTCTTTAACACGCTGGACGTATTCGGTGATCTTGTTGGATCCGTCAAGCAGGCTGTATTCGGTATGCACATGTAAATGGGCAAATGACATGATGTTTTCCTCCTACAGGCGGTAGATGCGGCCGTCTTTGATGGCAATCTTTTCTTCTTTGAGCAGGCGGCCTACGGCGCGTTTAAATGCGGCTTTGCTGATGCCGAATTCTCTTTTGATGACTTCTGGTGATACTTTGTCATCAAAGGGGAGTACGCCGGCAAATTCTTCAAGGACCTGCATGATATTGGCTGCGTCTACGTCCATCTGGAGGTAGGCTTTCTGGTGCGGGGATACGGTGAGTTTGCCATCGTCGCGGACTTTTACGACACGGACGGTGATTTCATCACCTGGTTTATAATGTCCCTGAGCTTCTTTTTTGGGGATCAGGGCGCTGTAAAGGTGATCTACGGCGAGAAAAACGCCGAAGTTGCCGCTGGTTTCGTAGACGCGGCCTCTGACGGTATCGCCTTCTTTATACGGGGAGTCGATACGCAGGCTGTGGTACACTTTCATGGTGGCACAGAGGCGGTCGGACTTATCAATATAAAGGGTTACGAGACATTCTTCTCCTTCGCGGACTTTTATGGTCTGTTCTTTGAAGGGGAGGAAGAGGTCTTTTTCGAGTCCCCAGTCAAGGAATGCGCCGATTTTTCCTACGCTGACTACGCGAAGGAGGGCAACCTGGCCGAGTTCGAGACGTGGCTGGTTGGTGGTGGCGATGAGACGGTCCTGGGAGTCTTTATAGATAAATACGTTTAAGGTGTCGCCTTTTTTGGCTGTCGGGGGTACCTGTTTGGTGGGGAGAAGTACTTTTTCTCCGGCGGCAGCGGCGGTTTCGGATTCGGCGAGGTATACGCCAAAGTCTACGGTTTTAACGATGGTAAGATTTTGTTTTTTTCCTAATGCTATCAAGTCTTTCGTCCTCTCTTTTCTGTTTGCAAAGGCCCCAAAAGGGTACAATGGACCACGATACTGACATTCTAACCTTTCATGCGTAGTTGTGCAAGTACAGAAATGAGAATATGCGTCGAAACGGGAATTTGCGAGGGCTGGGGGATGTTGCAGGGGAACGGACGACCGTACAGCAGCAGCCTTCCATACCGTGCGGCGGGCAGATTGCCGACGCTTGGGCGATGGTTCTAAGTGTGCAGCGCGGGTATGTGCAGGGG
>JAHZHB010000103.1 GCA_019420465.1 Lachnospiraceae bacterium | reverse complement strand
CCTTACAGGTGGCAAAAGAAAATGCCAGACGGCTGGAAACAGAGGCCAGATTCATAAAAAGCGATTTGTTTGCAGAAGTGAGCGGAACGTATCAGGTAATCGTTTCCAATCCACCGTATATAGTGCGTGATGTGATTTCGACACTGGAGGAAGAGGTGCGCGTACATGAGCCTATGCTGGCACTTGACGGCGGCAGGGACGGTCTGGATTTTTACCGCCGTATAGTAGGCGAAGCCAGACAGTATCTGGTATCCGGCGGGCTTCTGGCTTTTGAGATCGGATACGATCAGGGAGAGGCTTTGCTTAAGCTTATGCAAAAGGCCGGTTATCAGAATACAGAGATCATAAAAGACCTGGCGGGGCTCGACCGGGTCGCAATAGGATGGAAGGCAGAGAAACAGGAGGAATAAAGATGTTTGATAATTCCATGATGGAAAAACTGGAGACCCTGCAGATTCGTCTGGAGGAAATATTAAATGCATTAAATGAGCCGGCTGTTGCCGGGGATTCACAAAGGTTTCAGCAGCTGATGAGGGATCAGGCTGAATTACAGCCGATCGTAGATACTTTCCGTGCCTATAAAAAGTGTCAGGAGACGATCGATGACAGTCTTCTTATGCTTGAAGAGGAAAAAGATGAAGATATGCGGGAAATGCTCAAAGAAGAGCTGGCTGATGCCAAAAAAGAGATCGCAGATCTGGAGCAGCAGCTGAAGGTCGATCTGTTGCCGAAGGATCCCAATGACCAGAAAAACGTCATCGTAGAGATCCGTGCCGGTGCCGGTGGTGATGAGGCAGCTCTGTTTGCTGCGGAGATCTACCGTATGCTGGTAAAATATGCAGAGGGACGCCGGTGGAAGACCGAAATGCTCAGTCTCAATGAGAACGGGATCGGCGGCTTTAAAGAGGTTACCTTTATGATCAACGGTAACGGGGCGTATTCCCGTCTGAAATATGAGAGTGGTGTGCACAGAGTACAGCGTGTGCCTGAGACAGAGTCCGGCGGACGTATCCATACGTCCACGATCACGGTAGCGATCATGCCGGAAGCAGAAGAAATCGATTTCGAACTGGATCTGAACGAATGTAAGTTTGACGTGTTCCGTGCTTCCGGAAACGGCGGCCAGTGTGTCAATACCACTGACTCGGCGGTCCGTCTGACACATATTCCCACAGGTATTGTTATTTCCTGTCAGGATGAGAAATCCCAGCTGAAAAACAAGGATAAAGCGATCAAGGTCTTACGTTCCCGTCTGTATGATCTGGAGCTGCAGAAACGGCATGATGCAGAAGCGGAAGCCAGAAGAAGCCAGGTAGGTACCGGCGACCGTTCAGAAAAGATCCGTACCTATAATTTCCCGCAGGGGCGTGTGACCGATCATCGTATCAAATATACCAGTCATCGTTTAAATGAGATCCTAAACGGAGATCTGGATGAGCTGATCGATCAGCTGACGAGTGCGGATCAGGCCGCAAAACTGGCTAAATTAAAGGACTGAGCATGAGAAACAAAGATATAGAGATGGCCGAGAGAATTGCCGGCGAGGTGGAAAAAGCCGGTGGGCATACCTACTATGTGGGTGGCTTTGTCCGGGATCGTATCATGGGCATCGATAACAAAGATGTAGATATCGAGATCCACGGGATTTCGCCGGAGAAGCTGGGGGATATCCTGGACAGCCTCGGAAAGAGGACTGAGATGGGTGCCAGCTTTGGTATCTATGGCCTTCGGGGATACGGGCTGGATATTGCGATGCCGAGAAAGGAAGAGGCCACAGGCAGAGGACACAAGGACTTTGCCGTGTATGTGGACCCGTATCTGGGGACGTACAAGGCGGCTCTGCGCCGCGATTTTACGATGAATGCACTGATGGAGGATGTTCTGACCGGAAAGGTCATCGACCATTTTGACGGGATCGGAGATCTGCACAGAGGGGTGTTGCGTCATGTGAACAGTGAGACCTTTGTGGAGGATCCTCTGCGGGTGCTCAGGGCGGCACAGTTTGCCGCCAGATTTTCGTTTACGCTGGCATCGGAGACTGTAGAGCTTGCCAAAACGATGGATCTGTCGGCACTTGCCAGCGAGCGTGTTTTCGGTGAACTGGAAAAGGCTCTGTTAAAGGCGCTTCATCCGTCGGTCTTTTTCAGAGAAATGATCCGGATGCAGCAGATGACACTGTGGTTTCCGGAGGTGGAAAAGCTGCAGCATATTGCGCAGGATCCGGTATATCATCCGGAAGGGGATGTATATGTGCACAGTATGCAGGTGCTTGACCGGGCAGCTGCCTGTCGCCATCAGGCAAAAGATGCCATGAGCTTTATGCTGGCAGCGCTGGTGCATGATTTCGGAAAGATCACGGCAACGAAAAGAACGGAAAAAGGCATCCAGGCGATCGGACATGAGACAGAAGGGATTCCTCTGGTGGAAACCTTTATCCGACGGCTGACAAATGAGGTGCAGCTCAGAAAATATGTGCTGAATATGACCAGACTGCATATGCGGCCGTATCAGCTGGCGGCGGATCATGCCGGTCTGAAAGCCACAAACCGTATGTTTGATGCATCCGTCGATCCGCAGGGGCTTTTGCTGCTGGCCGGATGTGACCGCGGCGGCAGAATGGAAAATGAAAAAGAGCTGCAGACGTATAATGTGTTTCTGAAAGAACGTCTGCAACAGTTTGAAGAGATCATGGCACGTCCCTGTGTTATGGGAGCGGATCTTGTACGGGCCGGGTTGAAGCCGGGACCGGCTTTTTCCGAGGTGCTTTCCTTTGCTCATGATCTCAGACTTTCCGGTGTGGAAAAGGACAGGGCACTGCCGCAGGTTCTGGCCTATGCAAAAGAAAAGGGTCTCTGATCTGTAAAAACGTACTTTTGGTCCGGAGTTGACGGCGCAGGACTTTTACGCATATAATATAGTAACTCTGTAGCTGAAAAACAGGAAAATACTGTCCGGTCTTTTTCGTAAAGAACGGGCGAAGAGACAGGGATAAAACCTGATAAATGGAGGATACAATGGGAAAATATTTTGGAACAGATGGTTTCCGCGGGGAAGCCAATGTGAATCTGACAGTAGAACATGCTTATAAAGTAGGACGTTTTCTGGGCTGGTATTTTGGCCGTGAGCATAAGGCGCAGATCGTGATCGGTAAAGATACCAGAAGAAGCAGCTATATGTTCGAATATTCTCTGGTTGCCGGTCTGACAGCGTCCGGTGCGGATGCTTTCCTTTTACATGTGACAACGACACCGAGTGTGGCTTATGTGGTACGTACGGATGAGTTTGACTGTGGTATCATGATCTCCGCCAGCCATAATCCGTTTTACGATAACGGTATCAAGCTGATCAATGGCAACGGACAGAAAATGGATGCCAAGATCGAAGCGCAGATAGAGGCTTATATCGATGGTGAGCTTCCGGAGATTCCTTTTGCCCATCGTGAAAATATCGGACGTACAGTGGATTTTGTAGCCGGACGTAACCGTTATATCGGTTATCTGATCTCGATTCCGACCCGTTCCTACAAAAACTGGAAGGTCGGACTGGACTGTTCCAACGGCAGTGCTTCCTCCGTGGCCAAGAGTGTGTTTGATGCGCTGGGAGCCAAAACCTTTGTGATCAACAATACACCGGATGGTACAAATATCAACAGAGACTGTGGTTCTACCCACATCGAACATCTGCAGCGCTATGTTGTGGAGCATGATCTGGATATCGGTTTTGCCTATGACGGTGATGCAGACCGCTGTATCGCTGTGGATGAGCACGGCCAGGTGATCAACGGTGACCTGATCCTGTATGTCTGTGGTAAATATCTCAAGGAGAAAGGCCAGTTAAACAACGATACGATCGTAACGACTGTCATGTCCAATATCGGTCTGTACAAGGCCTGCGACAGAGAGGGTATCCGTTACGAGCAGACAGCTGTAGGTGATAAATATGTCAGTGAAAACATGCAGGCCAACGGTCACAGCCTTGGCGGTGAACAGTCCGGCCATATTATCTTCAACCGTTATGCCACTACAGGAGACGGTATTTTAACCTCTCTGATGATCATGGAGGTGCTGACACATAAAAAGACAACACTGGCTACAGTAGCCGGAGAAGTAAAGATCTATCCGCAGCTTCTGAAAAATGTCCGTGTGGCAGATAAGAAGACAGACAGAGAAAATCCGGCTATGCAGGCTGAGGTGAAAAAAGTTGGCGAAGCACTGGGCAGTGAGGGTCGTATCCTTGTCAGAGAAAGCGGTACAGAGCCGCTGATCCGTGTGATGGTCGAAGCCGCTGATGATGCAACTTGTGAGAAATACGTGGATCAGGTGATCGCTGTGATGCAGCAGGAAGGCCTTATCCTGGAATAAAAGGGAGGCAGGCATGAAACACAGAATACGAGCCGGCATCGCTGTACTGCTTGTAGCGTGGATGCTTTCCGGCTGTGCGGCGTCTACAGACCAGCTGTACAAAGAGGGAAGTGCAAAACTGGAAGCCGGACAGTATGAAGAAGCTATTTCCTGCTTTAAACAGGGCATAGAAACGAAAAAAAGACTGGCAGAAAACTATCGCGGACTGGGTATCGCGTATTACTGTACCGGAGATTACGCTTCAGCAGTGACCGTGCTCAAACAGAGTCTAGAAGAGATGGACGCGGTCAATGATGCGTTTACTATTGATGTTTACTATTATCTGGCAGAGTCCTACCGGGCCAGAGGTGAGCTGGTGCGGGCTGCAGAAGCGTATACCGATCTTCTGGAATATACGCATACGGCAGAAGCCTATGAACGGCGTGGCACAGTTTACATGGAAAAAGGTGATACCGACCGTGGTATCGAGGATTTCGAAAAAGCCGTATCACTCGATGACAGCTACAGCGTGATCTGGCAGGTATATACCGTATGCAAAACATATGATATGGAAAAACAGGGACGTGCGTTTCTGGAACAGGCCCTTGAGGCGGACAGCCAGACATCGCAGGACGCAAAGGGCGCGTATTACAGAGGACTCTTTAATTATACCCTTGGCTATTACGATCAGGCCAGAGATGCCCTTTTACAGGCGGTAAACAAAGAGCAGGATGAAACAGCAGATGAGGCTCGCATACTGCTTGGCAAAGTCTATCTGGCGATGGAAGATGTGGTCAGCGCGCGGTCTGTCTATCAGGAATATCTGAATCGGAAGGAAGATGCGCCGGAAGCTTATAACGGACTGGCCCTGTGCGATATCGCGGAAGAAAAGTATGATGCTGCTCTGCAGAATATTGAGCAGGGACTTTTGACGGCTGAGGGTGACGTAAAGCAGAGCCTTCTGTTTAACCGTATCGCAGTGTATGAGAAAAAGCTTGATTTTACGCAGGCAAAGACGCTCATGGACGAATACAGCAAAGCGTATCCGGACGATGAGACAGCAGACAGAGAGAAACAGTTTTTGCAGACAAGATAGGAAAAAGCCGACCTTTGTCGGCTTTTTTTACCCTGGAGGAAGAAAACATGGCAGAAATGATAACAAATGAGACGGTGAAGGAGACCTATATACTGATCGGTGCAGAGACAGCCAGTATGCCGGGCAATATTGCCATGGAGGATTCCCTGCAGGAGCTGGAGGAGCTGGTGCGTACAGCCGGCGGACAGTGTGTGGGGCAGGTCATACAGCACATGGAGCGGATTCATCCCGGCACATATCTGGGCAGCGGCAAGCTGGAAGAGATCAAATGTATGCTGGCCGCATACGATGCCACGGGTGTTGTGTGTGACGATGAGCTGTCTCCGGCCCAGATGAACAATCTGGAACAGATCCTGGAATGCAAGGTACTGGACCGTACGATGGTGATCCTGGATATCTTTGCCGCGCGGGCCAGAAGCAGCGAGGGAAAGATCCAGGTGGAACTGGCACAGCTGAAGTACCGTGCTGCCCGTCTGGTCGGTATGCGGGCGTCCCTGTCCCGTCTGGGCGGTGGTATCGGCACCAGAGGTCCGGGAGAGAAAAAGCTGGAGATGGACAGACGTCTGATCCATGGAAGGATCTCGCGGCTGAAAGCAGAGCTGGAAAATGTGAAAAAACACCGGGAACTGATCCGTGACAGGAGAAAAGAGAGCAGGATTCCCACAGCAGCGATCGTCGGCTATACCAATGCCGGTAAATCCACCTTTTTAAATACCATGACAGGTGCAGATGTACTTGAAGAGGACAAGCTGTTTGCCACACTGGATCCGACGACCAGGCTTCTGGAGCTGGAAAACGGCCAGCAGCTGCTTCTGACAGATACGGTAGGATTTATTCACAAGCTGCCCCATCATCTGATCGAAGCCTTCAAAAGCACGCTGGAAGAGGCAAAATATGCGGATTATATCCTGCATGTGGTAGATGCTTCAGATCCTATGGCAGATATGCATATGCAGGTCGTGTATGACACGCTGCATGATCTGCAGGCAGACCAGAAAAAGATCCTGACATTATTCAACAAATGTGACCGTCTGGATGATGTGCAGAGTCTGCATGATCCGCGTGCGGAAAAAACACTGTATATTTCCGCAAAAACAGGAGAAGGACTGCAAAGCTGCCGGGACGTTCTGGCAGATCTTCTGATGGAATCGTTTATCCTGCTGGAGAGGGTCTTTCCCTATAGTGAGGCCGGTCTTTTGCAGCTGATCCGAAAGGAAGGCCAGCTTTTGGAAGAGGAATATCTGGCAGAAGGTATCCGGGTGAAGGCCAATGTGCCGGTGGACCTGTACGGACGGCTGAGCTGACAGGACTGAGTGAATGAAAAAGATAATAAAACGTATAAAGGCTGCCGTGCGGAATGGGATTCCGGACACGGCAGCCTTTATAGGTTTTTGTTATCTTGGATATCAAAATTGGATCAGTTAATTATTCTTTATACTCTTTATACGCATCAAACTGCGCTGTGACCTCTACTGAAGGTGCTTTTGTCAGCAGACTGACAAGTACGATGCAGACCAGGCTGATAAAGAAGCCGACCAGCAGGGAGTAGATGCCTGTGGCAGCGTAGATGGTCTGACCATTTACAAGCGGCAGGTAGTCCCAGATGAGTACGGTAGCGGCACCGGAAACCAGACCGACAACAGCACCCGGAAGGTTGGTACGCTTCCAGAACAGGCTCATCAGCACCAGAGGACCAAAGGCAGAACCGAGACCAGCCCATGCATCGGAAACCAGTCCCATGATGGAGCTGTTCGGATCCCAGGCGATAAAGAAAGCGATAATAGCGACAGCCAGTGTTGTGATACGGCCGATCATCAGTACCTTTTTGTCATCTGCCTTCGGATTCAGGATATCCTTATAGATATCGGTAGAAACAGCTGAGGAGCAGACCAGAAGCTGTGAATCTGCAGTGGACATGATCGCTGCCAGAATACCACAGATAAACAGTCCGCCGATAAACGGCAGTGGCAGATATTCCGTAAAGACACGGGTGATCATTTCAATGAAAACAGATTCAGTAGAAGCTGCACCTTCTGTGCCAAGGACTGTCGGGAACAGGAAAGCTCTGCCGACAACACCGATGATAACGGCAAAGGACAGGGAGATTACAACCCATACGATAGCGATCACAGAAGATTTTTTCAGCTCTTTTTCATTTCGGATCGCCATGAAACGTACCAGAATATGCGGCATGCCGCAGTAACCAAGTCCCCAGGCCAGATTGGACAGAATCTCTACCAGGGTGATCGGATGATCACCGTTATAAAACAGACTCATATAGTGTTCGGAATTTACACCGGTGTTTGCCAGTGCGGCGGAAAAATCACCGCTGACAAAATTCCATGCGATGATCGGAACAACTAACAATCCGACAAGCATCAGCATACCCTGTACAAAGTCTGTCGTACAGACGGCCAGAAAACCACCCATAAAGGTATAGATCAGAATAACAGCGGCACCGATAAACAGGGCTACATGGTAGTCGATACCGAATACGGAATTAAACAGTTTACCGCCGGAAGCCAGTGCAGAAGCGGTGTAAACAAGGAAAAAGATACAGATGATCACGGAAGAAACACCGAGCAGGATCTTTTTTTCATCTTTGTAGCGGTTACCGAAAAATTCCGGTAAGGTCAGAGCGTTGTCAGCAACGATCGTATAACGTCGTAAAGGTTTGGCGATGATCAGCCAGTTGGCGATCGTACCCAGACCCAGACCGATGGCGATCCATGCCTGACCGGTACCCAGTGCATAGACAGAACCGGGCAGTCCCATTAACAGCCAGCCGCTCATATCCGAAGCCTGTGCGGAAAGTGCGGCAACCGGACCGCTGAGGCCACGTCCTCCAAGAAAATAGTCACTGGCGCTGCCTGTCTTTT
This sequence comes from Lachnospiraceae bacterium, assembly GCA_019420465.1. Classification (GTDB taxonomy): domain Bacteria; phylum Bacillota; class Clostridia; order Lachnospirales; family Lachnospiraceae; genus UBA11957. The sequence goes on along the minus strand of JAHZHB010000103.1, from coordinate 1,943 downwards.
TCATGCAGACAACACCGATCACGATCATCAGTGCCAGATAACAGACAAAAGCGATCAGTATGGCAACAGTAGATGAACCCATAATATTCTCCTCCTTAACATTGTGTTAGTTTCCCTGAGATAAGTAAAAACAGATCCGGCAGGAAATCAACAGTTATATTATAGCGGAAAATTTAGTATGGTAAAGCGACAATCATTCATAAAAGTATGGACAAACATGACAAAAAGTCATAGAATCAGATTCTGACAGAAGAAATGAGGATGAAATCTATGGAAATCAGCAAATATCATATTTTTATGGAGGTTGTCCGCTGCCACAGCTTTTCAAAGGCGGCGGAGGCGCTTGGCTATACACAGTCCGGAGTGAGCCATACCTTAAAGCGTCTGGAGGAGGAACTGGGACTGACATTGTTTTACCGGAGCAGAAACGGTGCTTATCTGACAGCAGCGGGTGAAGAGATCCTTTCCTATGTCAGCCAGATCGTGCAGAGTCAGGACAATCTGCAGCAGATGGTGGAAAATCTGCATGATCTCAACCGCGGATCCTTGCAGATCGGAACATATTCCAGTATTTCCCGTAAGTGGCTGCCGCAGATCATACGGGAATTCCGAAAGGATTATCCGCAGATCGAGATCCATTTCAAGGAGGGTGGTGCGCAGGATATCCTGGAATGGATGCAGAGAAGAGAAGTGGATATGGGCTTTTTCAGTGAAGGGGTGGATGACTGGTATGACTGGATTCCTCTGGCAGTACGGCATTTCCGCTGGAAAACTTTAATGGCCAGACTTTTGTGATTTCAGAAAAAGGTACCGATATAGATGTGCACCGTCTGCTGAAACAAAAGCATATCCATCCGGATATCCAGTATTCGGCAAAGGATGACTATACGATCATTGCCATGGTATCCTGTGGGCTGGGACTCAGTATTCTGCCAGGGATGGTGCTGGAGCATAACGATACAAATGTTAAGACCATGCCGCTTTTGCCCGGCGCGGTCAGACAGCTTGGCCTTGCCGTGCCGTCGTTACAGATGGCCTCTCCTGCAGCCAGAAAATTTATAGACTATGCCAGAGATTTTATAGCACGCTATATGTCTGCGGTCAGCTTTTGAGTTTTTGGGCGCAGATCGTGTATTTGAACAGATTATAGTTTGAAAAAAGCCGCTGTATATGATATAACTATGCTATATTTGGCATGATAAGGGGAAAATATGTTTCGAGAGATAGGAAAGGCTATGCGGGATGCCAGAACGCGCCGGGATTATTATGATTACAATCTTCTGGCTGCGATCATTCTTCTGGTAGCTTTTGGCCTTATTATTCTGTACAGTGCCAGCTCTTATGATGCAGCGTCAAATGCCAAAATGGCAAATGACAGTATGTGGTATCTGAAACACCAGGCACCGATCACTGTGGGCGCTGTGGTTTTGTGTGTGATCATTTCCAGATATGATTATCATTATCTGAAAAGCTGGGCCGGTCTGTTATATATCGTTTCACTGATCCTGATGATGATGGTACGTCTGACACCGTTTGGCTATTCGGCCAACGGTTCCAAAAGATGGCTCAAGATCGGTATTACGTTTCAGCCGGCAGAGATCGCCAAGATCGCGGTGATCATCTTTGTTCCGTATCTGGCGATCAAGCTTGGGCGGCAGATCAATACCTTAAAAGGTACATTGTTTCTGCTGATCTGGGGAGCTATACCGGCAGCGTTTGCCTGGTATTTTACAGATAACTTAAGTACGGGTCTGATCATCGGTGCTATTACTATGGTGATCATCTTTGTCAGCCATCCGAAGACAAAGCCGTTTATGATCTTTCTGGCGGTGATCGTGGTGATCGCTGTGGCGATCGTTGTGTATGCCAGTACGCTGGAGTATGATCCGACGGGAAACTTCCGTCTGCGTCGTGTGCAGGTATGGCTGCATCCGGAGCAGTAC
>JAHZHB010000102.1 GCA_019420465.1 Lachnospiraceae bacterium | reverse complement strand
GTACTAAACTCGCAGCTGCGCCTTGCGGCTTGTGCTCGTTAAGTGCCGACGCCTTCGGAGGGTTTTCCCAGAGCACCCTCACGCTCCCGTCGTTGTATCGAATCCGGCTGTATTCCCTCTTTCTGCCCTAATCCTTCCTATTGAAAAATGTATTTAAATCCCCTATAATGGCAGGGAAAACGAATGTAAGACGATGTGAGTTGAATATAGAGAAAAAGGAGACCCTATGGAGAAAGCAATTATTGCGATGAGTGGCGGTGTGGACAGCTCGGTGGCGGCGCTTCTGACGAAAGAGACAGGAGCGGACTGCATCGGTGTTATGCTGAAACTGTATGAGAATGAAGATCTGGGAATAGAGCGACATAAAACCTGCTGTTCTCTGGATGATGCACAGGATGCGAGAGCAGTGGCTTATACCCTGAATATGCCATTTTATGTGTTTAATTTCAGCGAACACTTTCACGGTGAAGTCATCGATCGCTTTATCGAAGCCTACAGAAACGGTTGTACACCAAATCCCTGTATCGACTGTAACCGATATCTGAAATTTGGTAAACTGTTTCTGCGTATGAACGAACTGCAGCGCGATTTTATTGTGACCGGACACTATGCCCGTGTGGAAAAAGACGAAAAAACAGGCCGTTATCTGTTGAAAAAAGGGCTGGATGCCACGAAAGACCAGTCCTATGTCCTGTATGACCTGACACAGCAGCAGCTCGCGCATGTGCGTTTTCCACTGGGAAATTACCGGAAAGAAGAAATTCGTAAGATTGCAGAAGAACATGGATTTGTCAATGCCAGAAAGCCGGATAGTCAGGATATCTGTTTTGTACCGGATGGGGATTACGCTAAAGCTATCGCAAGATTTACCGATAAAATGCTGCCGCCGGGCGATTTTGTGGATACAAAAGGCAAAGTACTCGGACAGCATGAGGGAATTGAACACTATACGATCGGACAGCGCCGTGGCCTGAAGCTGGCGGCAGGAAAGAGGATCTACGTCACAGATATCCGTCCTTCGGATAATACCGTGGTACTGGGAAATAATGAAGATCTGTTCCATACAGAACTGACTGCTGATCAGGTCAATATGATCGCATTTGAAAAGATCACAGAACCGATCCGGATCAAAGCCAAGATCCGTTACCGCCATAAAGAAGCCCCGGCACTTGCCTGGCAGACAGAGGACGGCAGACTGCATCTGAAATTTGATGAACCGCAGCGTGCGATCACAAAAGGACAGGCAGTTGTACTGTATGCCGATGATCTGGTGATCGGTGGCGGCCGGATCTGTGAAGTCGGGGAATAAAGTACAGTTTATTTGATGATGAACATTTGTTGTCTGCGATATATAAAAATATGATGCTGGAATGAGTATAAAGAAGGATGTTTACACTTTGCGTTTTTCATAGACGAATCTGGCATATACTGTTATACTGAAAAGAATGAAAAACGGAGGGTTATATACATGACAGACCAGAAAAACACACAGCAGCGCATCCGTGAGCTGACAGGCACGATCCTGGCGGATTATGAAAAAGGACGTGTAGTAGATAAAAAGAATCATTTTGACGATCCGAGTAAAGAGGCTGTAGTAGATATACTGAAAAAAGTACAGATTATAATTTTCCCCGGATACTTCCGGAATGAACATTATCGCACGTATACAATGGAAAATACCGTATCGATGCTTCTGGAAGATGTCCTGTATAATCTGACAAAGCAGATTTCTCTCGTGTGGAAGCATGTCGAGGGCAAGGCCGATATCACACCGGAACAGGCATGGGAAGAGGCACAGGAGATTGCACTCACTTTCTTTGAACAGATTCCCATGATCCGTGAATGTATTGAAACGGATGTGGAAGCTGCATATGAAGGCGATCCGGCAGCCTATAATAAAGATGAGATCATCTTTTCCTACCCGGGCTTTTATGCTATTATCGTGCATCGTATTGCCCACGTCCTGCACCGCCTGGGTGTTCCGATGATTCCGCGTATCATGTCTGAATATGCGCATTCTATCACAGGTGTAGATATTCACCCAGGGGCTACGATCGGTAAGTATTTCTTTATCGACCATGGTACCGGTATCGTTATCGGAGAAACGACCACGATCGGTAATCACGTAAAGATTTATCAGGGTGTCACCCTTGGCGGTCTGTCTACCCGTGGCGGTCAGGCACTGAAAAATGTAAAACGACATCCTACGATCGAGGATAACGTTACGATCTACTCCAATGCCTCGATTCTTGGCGGTGAGACTGTCATCGGACATGATGTTGTCGTCGGTGGTAACGTCTTTATTACATCATCTATCCCGGCAGGTGCCAGAGTCAGTCTGAAAAATCAGGAACTTGTTTTTCATTATCGCGATACACATGATGAACGGCAGGATCTTGTGCAGGAAAATGGATGGGACAGAGTGTGATCATATTGAAAATATGCTAATGAGAAAAGCCCGCACACGGAGATTTACTGTGTGCGGGCTTTTGCAATAGCTATTCCACTGTTTTTATATGCCATTTCCGGTGTAGACAAAGGGTTTCATATACGTAAAGATCATTTGAAAAAATGTTTTGGAATCTAAAAAGAATTCTACTTTTGGTTTGCAAATCAGAACTAAAAGTAATAAAATGGTTATATATCTATGGCCCAACCGCAGTTGAAGAAGTGCGGAAGGATATATGCAGATCATAAGAAAGGAAATGCGAATGCAGTAAAACAGCATGATCAGAGACAAACTTTTCAGAAATGTGATGAGACTTACCGATGAAACGGTGATTGGGGAGCTGAAGCAGGCTTCAACGATACAGACCCTGAAAAAAGGAGAGATGTACATTTACAGAGGAGAGCCGGAGACTCAGATCGCATTTCTTATCCGGGGCGGCGTAAAAACTTTTCTGATTCAGGACAATGGAAGTCTGTATATCAACTGTCTGGAGGCAAGACCGTATGCCCCGCTTCTGACCAATGGCACTGGCTTGCAGGCACCGGCGCTGATGAATATCCAGGCTATCGCGGAAACAGAACTTCTAAAGGTGCCGTTTGATCTTGTGTGGCGGTTGAAAGAACAGAATATGCAGGTGAATAATGCGTATGAACAGTGTATGCTTCGTTTCTTACAGGAACATCAGGAGCATAAACAGGTGTTGTGTATTCCGACAGAAGAAAGACTGCGCTGGCTGATCGACAGAAAACCGGAACTTGTGAAAACAGCGTCGCAGAAAGATATTGCCCTGTTCCTGAATATGACCCCAGAACGTCTGAGTATGGTCAAAAGACAGATTCTGGAAGATAAAGAGTTCTGTGTCAGCCATAATTTATAATTATAATAAAAAGTAAATATTTAACCTACATTAATGCGAGGCGGGAAGCTCTTTGTTATAATATCAGTTAATAACAGAAGTCAGGCACAGCTGTCAGAAATGAAAGCCACCTTTATGTGCCGGAGACTCTGTTAAGAGTAGTCAAATACCAGAAAAGATCCCATGTACAGAAGAGGGTACTGTATATGGGATCTTTTTCGTTGCCATGTATATCGATAATTGGTCCAGTGGACACCAGAAATTTGAATCATCGGTTCGGTGAATAGATATGAGAAAGGCATGAAAAAAGGAGGTCTCCGTCAGGGATACCTCCTTTTGTAAATTATGGCTTATTTATTTTTGCTGGCTTCTACTTCGGCCATCTTCATAGCACGAACCTTCAGCGGCAGACCGAACAGAGTGATGAAACCTTCTGCATCATGATGGTCATACAGATCACCTGTGGTGAAGGATGCCAGAGACTCGTTGTACAGGCTGTACGGAGAAGTCGTACCGGCTTTGATGATGTTGCCTTTGTACAGTTTGAATTTAACTTCACCTGTCACATATTTCTGTGTGGAGGTAACGAAAGCCTGTACAGCTTCACGAAGCGGTGTGAACCACTTGCCTTCGTATACGATCTGAGCCATCTTGTTGCCCATGTCTTTCTTGACAGTCATGGTCTCACGGTCAAGGATCAGTTCTTCCAGCTGCTGATGAGCTTCCATCAGGATCGTTCCGCCAGGAGTCTCATATACACCACGGGATTTCATACCAACAACACGGTTT
>JAHZHB010000101.1 GCA_019420465.1 Lachnospiraceae bacterium | reverse complement strand
CATCATCTGCGACAGCCTTTCCCCCCATATTTCTCTTAAACATTATACCTTAATCTAGATGATAAACCTCTGTCATACCTGACCAGAACTCGCCTTCTTTGCGATCTTCAAGCGGCTGCATCAGCGGCTTTACGATATCCCACCACTTCTGTGTAGCCGGATCAGCGGCCATCTTGGCCATATCAGCCTCAAAGTCATCTCCATCGTACTCATAGTAGGAGAACAGATAATCTCCCAGAGAGTAGATAGAGTAGTTTTTCAGATGACACTCTTTGATCATCTCATTGACACCCGGTAACGGATTGGCATGATGTGCGATGTACGCAGCCTTTCCTTCCGGTTTTACTTTGATCATCTCACCAAATCTTCTTACTTCACCCATGACGTCTGCCCCCGGATTATTCGTAGATCTTGTCTGCTTCTTCGAACAGAGCTCTTACGTTTGCCGGCGGAACATCCGGCTGCAGCGCCTCATGGCTCGGGGAAAGGATCAGGCCTGTCGGGAAGTATCCTCTCAGCTCTTTAACCTTGGCAGCTACCTGCTCCGGTGTACCGTTCGGCAGCAGATCCTGTGTATCAACACCACCACAGAAGCAAACCTGGCCTTCAAATTTAGCTTTCAGGTTAGCCGGGTCCATACCTACAGCCAGAGCCTGGATCGGATGGATGATATCAACACCAGCCTCGATCAGAAGCGGGATAGCATCTACGATAGAACCGCAGGAATGATACATAACCTTAACACCATAGCTGTGGCAGATATCGATCAGTCTCTTGGCACCCGGGATAACGAACTCTTTGATCAGAGCCGGGCTGATCATCAGACCTCTCTGGCTACCCATATCATCACCGATCAGGACAGCATGTACTTTGCCCTTTGTAGCTTCCAGGAAGATCTTCAGTGCTTTCTCATAGAAAGCTACGATATGATCATCTACATAATGAACCATCTCCGGCTCAGCTACCATGTTCATCAGGCATGTCTGCATACCGAATGCAGCACAGAAATCCTGGAAATGGCAGGCCCAGAGCATACCCATAACGACTTTATCCTTCGGAGCTTCGTCAACCAGCTGTCTGCACAGCTCCGGATCGATGTATTTTTCCGGATCCGGCCACGGATAGTTAACAGCCTCAACATCCTCCAGATCCTCGCACTGTGCGAAGCATCCGTCAGCTGTCAGTGTACGATGCTCTGTATCTACGTTTGAACCGTTCATGTACCAGTCAAATGCAGCGAAAATAGCGTTGCAGTGCTCTGAATGATACGGAATCTCTACAGCGTAGAAATCATCACCACAGACTCTTTTCAGATCTTTGATGTTGTCTACACCGAACTCTTTACAAAGTCCCGGAACAGCCTCCGGTGTCGGATCACCCATCCAGCATGCCGGTCTGTCTACCGGTTTTCTTTCTACTGTAGCGTAAAAACGTTCAATACTATTCATAATGTAATCTCCTTTCATAAACGACTTCTCTTTAAGTCGATTTCTTGCTTCCTTATGGTTTTATTATAAGCAATGGTATAGCAAAATGACAGCTTGTTTTTTTTCTTTATTTAAACGTTTAACCAATTCTATTGACTTTTTGTGTTAACCGTGGCAAACTATATACAGAGGACATCATTACAGTTTTTTCTCTGCAATCTATCATACAAAGTACAAAGAAGCTGCTTTGCGGACAGCCACGAAAGGAAGCTTATGGCTACATTAAAAGATGTTGCAAAAAGAGCCGGTGTATCTATCGCCACAGTCTCCTATTGCATCAACAATTCCCACAATTTAAGTCCGGAGACCCGCGCCCGGATCAACAAGGCGATTGCCGAGCTGAACTATATTCCCAATTCACAGGCACGAAATCTGAAACGCCGGATGTCCCGTGATATCTGTGCCATCTTTCCCAGTCTGGAAAACCAGTGCTACAGTGAGTTTTTAAAGGGCATCATCATGCAGAGTGAGACAGCCAATTATTCTCTGAGCATTTCCTGTTCATATAACGATGTAACCACAGAGCAGAAGCTGATCCAGGATGCGATCAGCAAGGGCTCCGCCGGGATTCTTCTGGTTTCCTGTCAGCCGGAAAATACAGAGTTTTTCCAGAATACGATCATCAAGCACGATATCCCTACGGTCTTTCTGGATCGTATGCCGAACCGTATCGATGCGATCTATTTCGGTTTTGATAATTTTAATTCGGTCCATTATCTGACACAGCGTCTGATCAACAGCAATTTCCGTGATTTGCTTTTGGTCTGTGGTCCCGACAATCTGTTTTCTGATTCTGAGTGTATCGCTGCCTTTCAGGATGCGATCGACAACGCCGGCACAAGCCCTCACGGAGAAGTGCTGACCAGTGATGGTACCAAAGAGGGAGCTTTCAAGGTCTCTTTACAGTCCTGGATAGAAAACCCGCCGCAGGCGATCATCACCTCTTCCCAGTCGATCTGCCAGGGTGTGATCGAGGCCTGCAATCTGTCCAATCTGCGTATTCCGGAGGATATCTGTATCCTGACGCTGGGCGTAGATAACTGGAATCATTCCTCGTTCTATCCCAATATCATCCGTACCTCACGTCCTGCCTATGCCCTTGGCATGCAGGGCTGCCAGGCACTGATCAATCTGATGAAGGGTTCCGAAGAGCCGGAAAACCGTTTTCATCTGTTAAAGGACGGTATCACTGATTATCCGCTGCATCTTCCCATGCCGCGAAATCCTTATCTCGAGCAGCCGGATCTGTCTGTAGGCACCTTAAATATCGCCTGCACAGATCTGCCTACGATACAGGCGATCAAAGCTGTCAGCCTGCACTTTTATCACAAATATCACCTCCGGCTGCACTTTGAGATCATGAAATTCCATGACCTGTTTGAAACGATCCAGAAGGATGCCCACAGGGACACACCGGTCTACGATATCTATCTCTATGACAGCTCATGGTTTTACTATCTGCAGCAGACCGGCTGTCTGAAAGATCTCACGGATGACGTCTACGCCATGCCGGAAATGCGTCGGTATTTTATCCAGAAAAATCTGGACAACTGCACGGTCAATGACCGGATCTACGGCTTTCCGGTCGTTGGCGGTACACAGTTTCTGCTGTACCGCAAGGACCTCTTTAACGATCCTGATCTGTGCCAGGCATACAAGCGAAACCACAATATCTCTCTTCGTCCGCCGGTGACCTGGAAAGAATTTAATGCTATTGCCCGCTTTTTTACCCGGAAATATAATCCGGAGTCCCCGACACCATACGGTACGGCGATAGCCACCGGCCTGAACGAGGAACTTGCTCTGGAGTTTGAGCCCCGCCTGTGGAGCCATGGCGGCAGCTTTTTTGACACGCACGGACATCTATGCATGAATACACCCCAGAATGCCCGGGCTGTTACCAATATAGTTGAAGCGTTTAACTATTCCGAGCCAAACGTTTATTCCAATCAGGATGTATTTGCCGATTTTTCCAAGGGAAACGTTGCTATGATCGTATCCTTTACGGAATATGCCGCCCAGGTGCAGAACCGTTCACATTCCGAATACCTGCACAAGAGTGGCTACGCTACGATTCCCGGAAAAACACCGGTCAATGTCGGCTGGCATTTCGGTGTATCGCCAAACTGCCGGAAAATGCCCTACATCAGCCGCTTTTTCCACTGGCTGCATGCAAGACATAATTCCTACTATATGTCGATCTTAAGCGGTGCTTCCTCGCTGGAATACCCTTATAAGAATCACGAGCTGAAAAAGCTGTATCCCTGGATCGATCTGACAGCTGATGCTATGGAGATGTGCCGTTCCCGTATCTATCCGCAGAAAACGCAGAGCGGCTACCTGCAGCCTAATCAGTTCGAATCCGTACTGTGCGAAGCTCTGCGTACAAAGCCGCAGACTCCGGCAGAAGTATCCCGCTGTCTCGATGATATACAGCAGAATACGCTGCGTCTGATGATTCATTAAGATCTGTATCTGCGGAGATCTTCTGACAAATATACGCTAAAAAAGCAGACAAATTGTCTTTTTTAAAGGCTGTTTGTCTGCTTTTTTGCAATAAAGAACCTCCGGCATATTACCGGAGGTTCCCATAGGTATTTAATGTCTCAGCATTACGCAATATATTATGCAGCTTTCTTTTTCTTCGGAAGCTTCAGTGTACTTGTACCATCCATGAATGTACTGATGATCAGCACGATTACCAGCAGACCACCATAGATCATACTTGCATGGTATGTATTCAGGTTACCAAACATATTTACACCAGATGTGATGATCTGGATGATCAGTACGGAGAAGATGATGTTACCGATCTTACCAACACCACCGTTCGGGGAAATACCAGCCAGAACGAGCAGAAGGATGATCTTCATAACATAGGACTCACCGTTATCAGCTTTCGCACAGTTCAGTGTGGAAACCATCAGCATACTGCCGACACCGCAGAGGATATCGCCAAGTACGAATGTACCGATAACCATACCGTCTGTATTGATAGCGGAGAATTTGGCAGCTTTCATGTTTGTACCGCACATGTAAACCTTTTCACCGTATGTTGTATATTTCAGGATCAGAGCACTGATAATGAATACGATGATGAAGATCAAAAGCGGGAACGGAAGGAATCCGAATACATTGGAGTGACCAACTTCGATGTACAGGCTCGGTACAGAAGATACTGTCTTACCACCGGTAACACCTGTGGAAACACCCAGCCAGACCATCTGCATGGCGATCGTAGCGATAACAGGCGGAATACCCAGTTTAGCGATCAGAAGACCGTTGATCACACCACCGATTGCGCAGATGATAGAAACAATGATAAACGCTTCAAAGATAACCAGTGCGATCTGTGCATTGGACATACCGTCCTTAACAGCAGTTCCCATAAAGGAAACACCTACGATCGTAGCGAAGTTGCCCAGCATAACAAAGGACATATCGATACAGCCGATCAACAGACAGAACATAACACCAAAGGCCATAACACCAAATTCCGGGAACTGCATTACGATACCTTTCCAGGTACCCAGCTGCCAGAAGACACCACCCTTTGTCACCGTAAAGATTAACAGTACGACTGCCATGAAGGCAAGCAGTATGGCTGTATATGGATTTTTCTTAAAAAACTCTTTAACTTTCACTTTTCAGCCCTCCTTAACCGTTACGACGTTTTGCCTGGATGGCAGAGATCGTAATACCGATGAGAATAATGATACCGTTGAACAGATCCTGCCAAGCTGTATCAATACCGATCAGCAGCATACTGTTGGAAACTACAGTGATCAGACCCATCGCACACATTGTACCAAATACAGTACCTTCACCACCGAAGATGCTGGCACCACCGAGGATAACGGCCGGGATGATAGTCATCTCTTTACCGATCAGGGCCTTCGGAATGGCCTGGCTTGTCAGGCAGACACGGAGCATACCGGTGAAACCGGCTACCATACCTACTACAGAGTAGAGAATGAATTTTGTTCTCTTTACATTGTAACCTGCACGCTCTGCAGATACTTCATTACCACCGATCGCATACAGTGCACGACCAAACATGGTCTTGTTCAGTACAAAAGAGGTAACGATACAGAAACCGATCAGAAACAGGATCGTTACGGACAGATCGTAGCTGACCTGACGCTCACCAACTGTTGTAGTGTAGGTCATCAGTTTTGCAGTACCAAGGCCTTTGAAACCAACCGGCAGCTTGGATGTGATCTCTTTTAACTGCAGAAGACCCATGGAAATACCGGTAAACAGTGTCTGTGTACCCAGAGTTACCAGCATCGTATCCAGTTTAAAGTTTGCAATGATCAGACCATTGAACATACCCAGCACAAGACCAATCACCATAGCCAGCAGGAAACCGGCTACCGGGTTGGTTGTGCACCATCCATTGTTCAGGCAGAGTGTCGTTGCCAGTGAATAGGACAGTGCAGCAATCGCCGGAAAGGAAAGATCAAAACCTCCGGATATCATAACGACCAGACAGCACAGTGCAAAGATACCATCAGTAACCATAGCTCGTAAAATGGTAAAAATTTTACCCGGTACTAAGAGCTGTCCACCGGATACAATATGAATTACAATACTCAAAGCGATCAGAACGATAAAGATATAAAACTCTGTACGCTTTGTCAAACGTTTTAAAGCAGCTTTATCCATTACGCATTCCTCCTTAGCGAATAATCTCAAGAATGTTCTCTTCGGTAATATCCGAGTGGTCCATCTCACCGACGATCTTGCCATCTTTCATGACAACAACACGGTTACAGTTGACAACTACCTCGGAGAGGTCATCGGAGATAATGATAACGGCCAGACCTTCATTGGCCAGTTCGTGTACCAGATGGTGAATATCCTGCTTGGCACCGACATCGACACCAACGGTAGGTCCGTTTAAGATCAGTACATCCAGATCGTTGCTGAGCCATTTGGACAGAACGATCTTCTGCTGGTTACCACCGGACAGTGTAGATGCAAACTTCCTTACATCATCTGTCTTGATGGCGAATTTCTCTTTCCAGATATTGGCATCATCGATGATATCCTGTTTTTTGATGATACCGAACTTGTTGGAAAGACGTTTTAAGGATGACAGCGTAATATTATCTGCGATCGGCTGCTGCAGACATAAGCCCTCTGTCAGACGATCCTCCGGCACATAACCGATCTTTAATTTCTGTGCAGCGATCGGATTGGAAATCTTAACTTCCTTGCCGTTCAGTTTAACTGTACCGCTGGCCACCTTTTCCAGACCGAAGAGTGCTAAAGCCAGCTCTGTACGTCCGGATCCCAGCAGACCTGTGATACCAAGGATCTCACCTTTTTTCAGGTTAAAGGACACATCCTGACATTTCTGATCTTTCAGTGTCAGATGCTCTACCTCAAGAACCGGCTCTTTACTGATGTTCTTCGGTACGAAGTAATCCGGTTTCAGACGACGGCCTGTCAGGTAATATGTATAATCGTCACGATTCAGTTCTGCAGTCGGTCCGGAATATACATTCTGGCCGTTTCTCATGATGCAGACATCATCCGAGATCTCGAAGATCTCTTCTGTTTTATGGCTGATGAACATGATAGCGATACCGCTGTCACGCAGCTGACGGACTGTTTTGAACAGGGCGTCAACCTCTTTCTTGGTCAGAGCCGTTGTCGGCTCATCCATGATGATCAGCTTTGCGTTAAAAAGAAGTGCACGGCAGATGGCAACCAGCTGTTTGTCAGCGACACTCAGCTCACCCATTCTGGCGTTCAGATCAATATTGTAGCCAATTTTAGATAACGCTTCTTTGGCGGTAGCCTCCCAGCGTTTTTTGTTTACCAGTTTTTTACCGGAGGTGATCTCCGAGTTGATCGCCAGATTCTCCATAACCGTCAGGTTCGGGAAAATGGAAAGATCCTGGTAGATAACCTGAATACCCAGCTGAGTAGCTTCAGCCGGAGTAATCTTCGGGATTTCTTTTCCTTCAAATGTAACAGTACCTTCATCTCTGGTGTATACACCGGAAATGATCTTTACTAATGTAGATTTACCACAGCCATTTTCACCGGCCAGACACATAACCTTACCCGGTCTAACTTTAAAATCTACATGATCCAATGCGTGAACACCCGCAAAAGATTTGCAAATTCCAGACATTTCAAGTAAATATTCTGACATAGACACGCAAACTCCTTCTCTCTAGTTTTAACCCATACAGGCCAGCGAATCATCTTAGATACTGCAGACTCCCTCTTCACCCGCAGAGCTTCTGCAGTGTTTAAGATACATGAGGCAGAGAAGCAAGCTCCTCTGCCTCAGTTTCATTTAATCATTTGTCGTTATTTGATCAGATGTATAAATTAGAGTCCGATCTCGATCCACTGATCAATGTTGTCTTTTGTGATAGCGATCTGTCCGTCACCAACGATAACTTTGTCGTTAACAGCGCAGTTTGTATAACCTTCAACCTTCAGGTCAGCTGTAGCACCAACTTCCTGTTTGTTGAACAGCTGTACAGCCAGCTCACACATAGCTTTTGCAGTAACACCAGCATCCCACAGAGCTACAGAACCCAGAGTTCCGTCAGCGATGTAGTCAGCAACCTCAGACGGCATTGCTACGGAAATAGCGAATACCTGACCTGTCAGACCCATCTCTTTGATGGCACGTGCTGCACCTGGAGCATCAAAGGAACCTGTACCAAGGATACCTTTCAGAGTCGGGTATTTCTCGATAGCCTCTTTTGTCTTGTTGTAAGCGATATCAGCGTCGGAATCATCTACGATTCTCTCATCCAGATATTTCATGTTCGGGTAAGCTTTTTCTGCCTGAGCGATAGCTGCGTCAGCCCAGTTGTTCTGGGATTCCATGGTCAGAGAACCAACCATTGTTACGTACTCGCCTTCCTCACCCATCTGCTCTGCCAGCTGATCCATCAGGAATGCACCAAGACCTGTCTCATCGAATGCTTCGATATCGTAGTTGATATTCTGCATACCGGAAGCCTCTGTAGCGATAACGATGATGCCTTTGTCCATAGCCTCTTTACAGATAGCTTCGCAGGCATCCGGATCGTTCGGGCTGAAAAGCAGTGCATCGATCTGTCCCTGGTTTACAAGGTCTGTCATGATCTGAACCTGAGCGGCTGCATCAACTTCTGCCGGTGCCTGATAGTTTACATCAGCGTTCCACTCAAGAACGTTTTTCTTAACGTTGTCCCACCACGGCTGACCTTCTACTTTACCAACGAAAGCGATACGCGGCATCTCGCCTGTTGCAGCTGCTGTCTCGCCTGCTGCGGAGCTAGCTGCCGGAGCTTCACTCTCTGCTGCTGCGCTGGATTCCGGAGCTGCACTGGATTCTGGAGCTGCACTTGCTTCTGTTCCACTGGAAGCCGGTGTGGATGCCGGAGCTTCTGCTGCTGAGCTGCTTCCGCCGCAGCCAGCCATCATGGTAGCTAACATAGCTGCGCTTAAGACTGTTGCTAAAACTTTCTTTTTCATGTTTTTTCCTCCCTAACATTATGTAGTAAAGTTTTCGCCTGTCAGAGCAGACACGCCGGACTGCTCTGTATTGCTTATATACATAATAACATACTGTGATCTAAAGTCTAACGAAAATTGAAATTAAATTTAAACGTTTAAATTTGTTTTTTGTTAAACAATAAAAACTATTGACCGCATCTGTGTACATCAATCAAAACGGGTCCACTGGACCAATTTTTGATATACATGACAAAAAAAGCCCGGCAATGATGCATTTTTGCACACTGCAGGGCTTTCAAAGGGGAGGATAAGTACTGTTTCTTTTGTACAATATCAGTCTGTCCATATCCTCCGGTTTTATACTATCTTTTTATCGATGTGAAAGTTTTTACGGTCTTTTTCAGATGCCGCACACTGCCAAACAGGTAGATCGTCACATATGCCACAATGATCCCCAGCTGGATCTTCGGTACGATCTCATCCATTTTTTCTCTCTTTACTGTCATTTATAAAGACTTCCTTTCCCTTAGCAGCCTCTGCCAAAGCAGCAGCAGTTGCAGCACAGATTTAACATCAGGCATTCCATACAGCAGCTGCCGAGGTTGATATTGGTTGTCTGATAGCCGTAACTGTCACCCATATTCTGGTACCACTGGGCACCACCGTTCTGCAGCTGGACCAGAAACTGCTGATACTGCAGATTTCCCGGATCCATCTGTACGGCACGCTGTGCATCCTCCATGGCATTGACCTGATTACCGATACCGTAGTTTGCCCGGGCACGCAGATAATACCACCGTGCCGGACGCTCACTGATATTATGCAGTACATTCATCGCTTCCTGATACATGCCGTTCTGAATATAATTGGCGGCAGCCCGAAGTTCGATCGGCCCTTCTTCATAGCCCGCAGACTGGTTTTGCTGACGGTAACCGCCAAAACCGCCGAAGCCGAAAGGATCCTGTGCGGACTGGCCACCGTAGCCGCCGTAAGAGCTGTTTTCATAGCCGCCTGTGGTCCCACGCTCACGTTCCTTAACGATCTGATTGTAGGCTTCCTGGATCTCCTTGAACTTTTCCTCCGCCTGATCCTTGTTGGGATTGTTGATATTGGCATCCGGATGGTAGGTACGGCTCAGCTTTCTGTATGCTTTTTTTATTTCATCCATATCGGCTGTCCTTGAGACGCCGAGTACGCTATAGGGATCTGTCACTTTTTCTTTTCCTTTTTCTTATTACTTGCTGTCAGATATTTTGACCATATACCACAATACAGGATATTGCGCAAAATGTCCAGATTTTCCTCAATGGGAAGAGTTTCAAAAGCCCGCGCTGCATCGGATGCGACCAGCAAAAGCAGCTGATGTACTCTTTCTTCAAAATCCGGCTGCGCGGCCCAGGCGGCAAAAGGATTGTAGCTGGCCTTTTTCATATCCTCTTCTACATCCTCAAAAGCATCCATCAGATAGATAAACTTGCCCAGCTGAAAACCCAGACGGCCAAGCGGTTGCCGGAAAGCATCCTCTTTCGGGGTAAAGATCTCGGCCATCAGCTGTCCGGTCAGGCCTGCCGCCAGATCCACATCCTGGCTGTTTTCCTTTTCGCACGCCTTCAGTTTTTCAAGATAGGTCCGGATCGCCTGCATCTGCCGCGGATAACGGGCTTTGGTTTCTGTAAAGGTACGCTGCATGCCACCGGACAGCACCAGTCCGCCGGGCTTTTTTTCATCCTGCCAGTCATCAAGCGCATCATAATAGCCGAGCAATACATTCATATCTGCCGCATAGGCTGTGGCCGCACCACACACAGTCAGATGCGGCTTTACCATATGAGGCAGACAGCGTTTTTTTGTCTGCTCCGTCCCGTCTTCGTATACGCCCTCATACAGAAGAGCCAGAAACGTCATATCATAGTTCAGGGCGAAGCGGGAAAGCTGTCCATGACGTCTTTTTAACTCTTCACAGACGCCACAGTAGTAAGCTCTGTAGGTTCTTTCATCTTTGATCTTTAATTCATCACGGCATATCGTCAGGTATCCAAACATAGGCTTTTAACTCTTCTTTACAAATTCTTCTCCGCATTTCGGGCATCGGATGGCGATACGGCCTTTGCCTCTGGGCACACGCACCTTCTGATGACAGCGCGGGCAGCGAAAGATCTTATGGATCTTTGCGTCCTCTCTTTTTCTTCGCATATCCTCCATAAAAGCACCGCGGTTATAGCGAAGCTGGAGGTAACGGTCGTTTTCTCTTCTGCGTCTGGCAAAATCTCTCGACAGCAGACGGTAATAATCATAAATGATCAGTGCCAGTGCGATCCAGTAAAAGATTCCCGCGCGGCGAAACAGAATCGAAAGCACTAAAAAGACGATCGTTACAATATTTAAAAACCTGCCGTATTCGTCTATTCCTCTTTCTCCATACCGCCCCTGCATAAATCCGGCATACCAGCTTCTGAAACGTCTCATCTGCATATC
The DNA here is from genome assembly GCA_019420465.1 of Lachnospiraceae bacterium. Lineage (GTDB taxonomy): Bacteria > Bacillota > Clostridia > Lachnospirales > Lachnospiraceae > UBA11957. The sequence continues at coordinate 12,062 of JAHZHB010000101.1, read as the reverse complement.
CTCCTTAAAAGACCACAATCAGTCTTCATTTTTATGTTTACTGGATATACTAAAGGTTTTGTGTCAAAAATACAATGCTTCCTCCATGAAGTTTTTCTAAAAACTTCATAAACGCCGACTCTTTCTCCTTGTATTTTTTCCGCCTTTTCCGTATAATATAGCAAAATATCCCCAATCACGGAGGTTTTCCATGAAAAAAGCCAAACGCTATCTGGCACTTTTTGGTGTCATCCTGTTAGTCGGTCTGTATGTCGTGGCACTGGTGTCTGCCTTTTTTAAAAGTCCGGCCGCCGGTATGCTGTTTAGGGCAGCCTTTATCTCGACCTTTATCATTCCGATCTTTATCTATGCCAATATCCTGGTCTATCGCTACATCGAACAGCGAAAAGACCGTGATGAGAAAGAAAACCGCGACCATACATAATCTGTACCACACAAAAAACTGGTCCACCGGATCAGTTTTTGATATGCATGGCAGGCAAAAAAGAGAGCCCTGTGTCTTTTATTACTGACACACGGCTCTCTCTTTTTTGTTTAATTGATCTTTTCCTTGATCGTACCGTTTCTGTAGGCTTTTAACAGTTCCTCCAGTTCCCGGATACGTTCTTTCATTTCAATGCCATTATCTGTATCTCCTACCAGAAGTCTTCTGTCCGTCTTTTTAACCATGATCCGGTCAGAATGGATATCCAGCTCCTTTTCAATCGCCTCCTCTGTGGAGGAAAACGGCTCATGAGCTACCAGTGTCATACCATAGGAATTATAGATCAGCGTATATCCGGCGATACCTGTCTGTTTCTGGTATGCCTTGCAGAAACCGCCGTCGATGATCAGAAGCTTGCCTCCGCAGCGCACCGGAGACTCGCCCTTTACCAGACGGACCGGCATATGGCCGTTGATGATGTGCGAGCCTTCGCTGTACAGACCAAATTCCTGCAGGATATGGTCAAGTACTTTTTCATCATTGATCAGCTGGTAATATGGATTTTTCACCTCCACATGTGTCTCTGTGTCTTTAATAAAGTAGCGCTCGTAGGTTGCCATCTTTTCCTTGCCAAACAGCGGGGAATCCGGACTGGACCAGATAAACCACATAATATCCTGTCCCTTTTTGCGTTCTTCCTTGTCTATGGCGAAAAATCCTTTGCGGACATAGGATTCAAGTACATCATACAGCACACGGCCGGAATATTCCTGTCCATACACATTGACCTTTTTGAAGCTGCCATCCTTATTCATCGGCACACAGCCGTGATACATCAGATTGCCGTTGAAGACCTTGTACAGATTGCCCCTGTTCAACAGAAACTGCATATGGGACTGCAGACGGTTACAGTTGACAAAAGCGGATGTCAGACGCTCCATTACCTCTGCCTCTTCCTCGGTCAGTGCATACGGATCTTTTGGATCGATCGTCGGGAAGTTCGTATCATTCAGCTCATATTCTTTGCCATCCAGTGTGATCACGCCACGCTCATAGTCTACTTTATCAAGAAGCAGACGGTTTTCCATGTGAAATTCCGGCCGGCTCATGATCAGCTGTCCTTCCAGTTTGAACTGGATGATTGTGATCGCCTTGTGCATCTTGACATTGACACGGTTCTCACTGTAGCTGTTGGCCTTTTTACCATGAATAGAAAAGCTCTCACAGGGATCGCCCTTGTAGGTATCGATCGCCAGTGTGGCCAGTGGCAGAATATTAATGCCGTAGCCATCCTCCAGGATGTCCAGATTACCATACCGGGCACAGTTTCGGATCACGGTAGCGATGCAGGCCGGCTGTCCTGCTGCCGCACCCATCCAGACGATATCATGATTGCCCCACTGGATATCCAGGGAATGATAGCGCATCAGGCGGTCCATGATACTCTGCGGTGCCGGTCCACGATCATAGATATCACCGAGAATATGCAGTCTGTCTACGACCAGACGTTTGATCAGACTGCACAGTGCCTCGATAAACTCCTCGGCACGGCCGATCTCAATGATCGTATTGATGATCGCATCATAGTAGGCGCCCTTGTCTGTGACCTCGGCTTTTTCAGTGATCAGTTCCTCGATCACATAGGCAAATTCCTCCGGCAGAGCCTTTCTGACTTTGGAGCGGGTGTATTTGGATGCCACACATTTGCAGACCTCGATCAGACGATACAGCGTGATCTTGTACCAGTCGCGGATATGTACTTCCTCCTTTTTGACCAGTGCGATCTTCTGCCGTGGATAATAGATCAGCGTTGCCAGCGACTTCTTGTCCGCATAGCTTAATGTGTGTCCGAAAACATCATTGATCTTCTTTTTGACAGAGCCGGAACCATTTCTGAGCACATGAGAAAAAGCCTCGTACTCTCCATGGATATCCGTGATAAAATGTTCCGTGCCCTTTGGCAGATTCAGGATGGACTGCAGATTGATGATCTCTGTCGAAGCAGCGCCTATCGTCGGATAGATCTCTGCCAGTCTCTGCAGCAGCTTTACCTCCATAGCATTCATGTAAAAATCCCCCTTTATATCATCGCCTCTACGCGGTGAAATCAAACAACGAGATCTGATTGGACTGCGGCAGATTGCCAAACAGCTTCAGATCGTCCATCAGAGAAATGACCGTTTTTGACACCTTGGTACGGTTCTGGAAATCGTCCTTTGACAAAAAGGTACCATCCATAGCCGCCAGTACCACGGCGTCGGCCGCTTTGTCTCCCAGTCCGTCGATCGTATCGAGTGCCGGCATCAGCTTGCCGTCCACGATCTGGAAACGGTGTGCCTGTGCCTTGTACAAATCTACCGGTACAAAGTCATAACCTCTGGCGTACATCTCCTGTACGACACGCATATCACGTAAGGTATCCTGCTCCTTTTTGGACAGTGTGTCCTTTCTCTTTTTGTAATCGTCCAGATAGTATTCCAGACGGTCCCGTCCGAGACACATCAGCTCATAGTTAAACGCTGTGGCACGGATACTGAAAAATGCCGCATAGTAGGCTAACGGCTGAAAGATCTTAAACCACGCGATACGCCAGGCCATCATCACGTAAGCCGCCGCATGGGCTTTCGGGAACATGTATTTGATCTTTTTACAGGACCAGATATACCATTCCGGCACGTCATGCTCACGCATGGCTGTCTCCCACTCAGGCTTTAAACCCTTACCTTTTCGTACACTCTCCATGATCGTAAAGGACTGGGCATTGTCCATCCCCTTGCTGATCAGATACGTCATGATATCATCACGCGTACAGATTGCTGTGGAAATCGTACACTTGCCCTCTTTAATGAGTGTCTGGGCGTTACCCAGCCATACATCGGTACCATGGGCCAGACCGGCGATTCGGATCAGATCCGAAAGCTCTGTCGGCTGTGTGTCCAGAAGCATCTGCATGGCAAAATCCGTACCAAACTCCGGCACACCAAGGCACCCGAGCGGACAGCCACCGATGTCATCCGGTGTAATATGCAATGCATCCGTATTCTGAAACAGTGACATGACTTCTTTACTGTCCAGTGGGATCTTCTGGGCATCCAGCCCTGTAAGATCCTCAAGCATACGGATCATTGTCGGATCATCGTGTCCAAGGATATCCAGCTTTAACAGGTTGGAATCGATGGAATGGTAATCAAAATGTGTGGTAATGATGTCTGTGGTCTGATCGTTGGCCGGATGCTGTACCGGGGTGAAGGAATTGATATCCTCGCCGTACGGCAGTACGATGATACCGCCGGGATGCTGGCCCGTTGTCCGGTGTATTCCCGTACATCCGGCAACGATACGGTCGATCTCACAGTTTCTTTTATGTATTCCCTTTTCTTCGTAATAGTTTTTGACATAACCAAAAGCGGTTTTTTCTGCCAGTGTACCGATAGTTCCGGCACGGAAGGTCTGACCGGCGCCAAAGATAACCTCGGTATATTTATGTGCCTTACTCTGGTACTCACCGGAGAAGTTCAAGTCGATATCCGGCTCCTTATCTCCCTTAAAGCCAAGGAATGTCTCGAACGGAATATCAAACCCCTCTTTCTTAAGCGGTTTTCCGCAGACCGGACAGTCCTTGTCCGGCATGTCGCAGCCGGAACGGCCGGAAAAGCTTTTTACAAGCTCCGAATCAAAGTCATAATAATGACAGGACTCACAGTAATAATGTGCATGCAGCGGATTTACCTCTGTAATACCGGACATGGTGGCTGCCAGTGAAGAACCTACACTTCCCCTGGAACCTACCAGATAGCCGTCCTCGTTGGATTTCCATACCAGCTTCTGCGCGATAATGTACATAACGGAGTAACCATTGGAAATAATAGAGTTCAGCTCTCTTTCCAGACGTTCTTCCACGATCTTGGGCAGCTCTTCTCCGTAGATCTCATGCGCCCTGTTGTAACAGATATCCCTGAGCATACCATCGGAATTTTCGATGATCGGCGGGAATTTACCGGAACGCAGCGGACACAGATTGTCGATCATATTGGCAATACGGTTGGTATTGGTTACTACGACTTCCTCTGCCTTGTCCGAACCCAGGTAGGCAAATTCTTTTAACATTTCCTCTGTCGTGCGCAGATACAGCGGTGCCTGATCATCCGCATCGCCAAAACCCTTGCCTTTCATGATGATTCTTCGATAGATCTCATCCTGCGGGTCCAGAAAATGCACATCGCAGGTGGCTACTACCGGCTTGTGGAACTGATCTCCCAGCTGCACGATGCGGCGGTTGTACTCCTGCAGATCTTCCTCCGTATTGGCCGGGCTGTCTTCATCCCTGAGCATAAACGCATTGTTGCCGATCGGCTGGATCTCCAGATAATCATAAAATTCAACGATCCGGGCGATCTCCTGCTCGGAAGCACCCCTGACCAGTGCACGAAACAGCTCGCCTGCCTCACAGGCAGAACCGAGGAAAAGCCCCTCTCTGTATTCCATAAAGACACTCTTTGGAATACGCGGTCGTCTCGCATAATAATCCAGATGGGATTTGGAGATCAGACGATAGAGATTCACACGTCCGGCATCGTTTTTTGCCAGAATGATCGCGTGGTATGTCGGCAGCTTTTTGACCGTGTCCGGAGAAATGCGTCCCTTCTCATTCAGCTCATCCAGCGTAAAGATTTCCCGTTCTTTAAGCATTTTGACAAATTTGACAAAGATCTCCGCTGTACAGTTGGCATCATCCACCGCACGGTGATGATTGTCCAGACGCACACCGACCGCCTTGGCCACCGTATCCAGCTTGAAACGGTTCAGTCCCGGCAGAAGAAAACGGGCGATCCCTACCGTATCCGCGTAGGTAAATTCGCGTTCGATCCCTAATTTCTCGCAGTTTCGCATGATAAAACTCATATCAAAGTCTGCGTTATGCGCTACCATAACAGCATCTTTGGAAAATGCAAGAAACTTCGGCAGAATGTCTTCTATCGGAAGTGCATCAGCAACCATACCGTCATTGATACCAGTCAGATTTTCAATACGGAAAGGAATCGGGATCTTCGGGTTGACAAACTCCGAAAAACGGGCTTTGATCTCTCCTTTTTCCACACGCACAGCACCGATCTCGATGATTTTGTCTTTTACCGGTGAAAAACCGGTCGTTTCTATGTCGAATACGACAAAGTCACTGTCCAGCGTCTGTCCCTTTGACTGGTAGACGATATCTTTCAGATCATCCACCAGATAGGCCTCCACACCATAAATGACCTTGAAGCTGTCATCTGCGATCGCATCATAGGTATGACTGGCCTCCGGAAACGCCTGCACAACGCCATGGTCTGTCACCGCCAAGGCCGGATGTCCCCAGCTCTTGGCTCTTTTGATGATCGCGGCAGCATCGGAAACGCCATCCATATCACTCATCTTGGTATGACAGTGCAGCTCCACTCGTTTCTTTGCCGCATGGTCTTCGCGCCCCTCGACAAAGGATGCGATCGTCTTGATTCCCTGTACGCTGGCTATACTCAGCTCATGGTCAAATTTATCGATGGTTGTACGTCCCTTGACTTTCAGGAAAACGCCTTTTTTCAGGCGTTCGGTGATTTCCGGCACCTGCGCATTTTCCAGAAACATCTTTACGGTGATCGTATCTGTAAAATCCGTGATATTAAACATCAGGATCGTCTTTTCGTTGCGGATCTCACGGGACTCAAGCGTCAGTACCTGACCACGGATCGTCACTTCGCCCATCTCACCGGAGATCGTTTCGATATCGATTGTCTGTTCTTCGGGATCCCTGCCGTAGATCACATCCGGATTATCCGACTTTTTCACAGCACGGAAAGAACGTCTCTCCCCGCCAGGACCCGGTACGCGCCTGCCCTTGCCAAAGGCGGGCTTGCTCTCGGCCTTTTTCTCTGTTTTTCCGGCAGCTTTTTCTGTTTTTGATTTTTCCTCTGTTTCTTTTACTGTTTCCTGTGTATTTGCCTTAGCCGCACGGACATGTTCAAGCAACCGCCCCACATAGTCGTGGATCTGCTCTTCCTTTTCCTTTTCCCTCGCCTCACCGGACACTTCTTTAAAAGAACTTTTCAGGGTAAAGTCAAGGCCGCACCGTTGGGCAAAGATCTTTTCAAGGATATCCTCCAGATGCTCATACCGTTCATGCGAAATCACGGCATCCGGCAGAACCATGCACATCGTCTTTTCGTCTTCAAACGAAATATCAGCATTTTTAAACATGCTGTAGAGTACTTTGTTGTATTTTTCCAGTTCCAGAAGGATACTCGGGCGATACAGTTCGTAAAAATTCTGTACCGTATACTGTCTGGACAGCCGGAAATGCTCAATGATATGCACACGCAGCTTGATTTTCTGAAACAGCTGTTTTTCGATCAGATTTTCCAGCTGATAAATATCAGCTTTGGCGATCCACTGCGGACAGTCCAGATATACACACAGCAGTGTATTGTCCGGATTGATTGAAACCTTTGTCACCGTGGAGATCTCCATCAGATCTGACAGCCCATCCGGAAGCTTCAGATTCGGAAAGACATCCGCTATCTTTTTTTCCATATTACCTACTCATTCCAGTGTTTTAACTCCTGATACAGACAGTCAAGGAGCTCTCCCTCCGGCATCTTGCGGATGATCTCTCCATGTTTGATCAGAAGACCTACGCCCTTGCCTCCGGCGATACCGATATCTGCCTCTTTGGCTTCTCCCGGACCGTTGACTACGCAGCCCATAACGGCCACCTTGATATTTAAATCAAACTCCTGCACCATGGTCTCTACCTGATTGGCCAGACCGATCAGATCGATCTGTGTACGGCCACAGGTCGGGCAGGATACGACCTCTATACCGGAAGTGCGTAAGTTTAATGTTTTTAAAATACGTTTGGCCGATTTGATCTCTTCAAGCGGATCACCGGTCAGGGATACGCGGATCGTATCACCGATGCCCTGATACAGGATGATACCCAGCCCCACCGCCGATTTGATGTTGCCGGAATAAAGAGTTCCTGCCTCTGTGATACCGACATGCAGCGGGTACTGTGTCTTTTCGGCGATCAGCTCATGCGCTTTTGCGCACATCATGACATCCGAAGACTTGATACTGATGACCAGATTGTCATAGCCCATATCCTCGATGATCTTTACCTTGTCAAGGGCACTTTCCACCAGTCCCTCAGCCGTTACGCCATGATATTTCTCCACCAGTTCTTTTTCCAGAGAACCGCTGTTTACACCCACACGGATGGGAATATGACGCTCTTTGGCACAGTCTACCACAGCACGGATCCTGTCGGTACTACCGATATTGCCCGGGTTGATCCTGATCTTGTCGGCACCGTTTTCCATGGCTGCGATCGCCAGCTTGTAGTCAAAATGGATATCAGCGACCAGCGGAATATGAATCCTTTTTTTGATCTCACCGATGGCCTTTGCAGCTTCCATGGATGGAACGGCGCAGCGGATGATCTCACATCCGGCTTTTTCCAGTGCCAGGATCTGCGCTACTGTTGCCTCGACGTCCTCTGTCTTTGTATTGGTCATCGACTGGATGCGGATGGGATTTCCACCGCCTATTTTTACATTTCCGATCTGTATTACCTTTGTGTGCTCTCGATACATGCACAGTTCCTCTTTTCTGCTCTTTCTTATTTACGGATCTCCAGCAGCTTGTCTTTGAGCTGGTTTTCCATCGCACGCAGCTCGTTTTCAGCAGCTGCACGCTTTGCACGCCCCTCTGTCTGGATCTTCATCACCTCATCCAGTGTAGAGATCAGGCTCTCGTTAGTAGCTTTCAGTGTCTCGATATCGACAATACCACGCTCAGATTCCTTTGCAGTCTCTATCGTCGCTGTTTTCAGTTTCTCTGCGTTTTTCTTTAACAGTTCATTGGTCATATCACTGACAGCCCGCTGCGCTTTTGCCGCTTCTGTCGAATGCTGTACGCCCAGCGCAATAACCATCTGGCTTTTCCAGAGTGGAATCGTATTTACGATCGTAGACTGGATCTTTTCAGCCATCATCGTATCCGAGCTCTGTACCATACGGATCTGCGGTGCTGTCTGGATAGAGATCATACGGGTCAGATCCAGATCATGCAGTTTTTTCTCAAAGCGGTCACACTGGCTCTCCAGATCCTTGGCTGCCTGTGCGTCTTCCGGCAGCTGGCTCTGTTTTGCCTTTTCCAGAAGGGTCTGCAGCTCACCGTTTCTTACCTCTTCCAGCTTCATACGTCCGGCCAGAATGTACATCGTCAGCTCTTTATAATAGGTGAGATTGACCTCGTACATCTTGTCCAGCATATCGATATCTTTCATCAGAACAACCTGATGACTTTCCAGTGCGTCAACGATTTTATCCACATTTGCCTCAGCCTTGTCATATCTGGCCTTTAACTGGTTTAATTTGTTTCCCTGCTTTTTGAAAAAGCCAAAGATGCCCTTTTCTTCCTCTTCGGCATCAAAACTCTTTAATTCACCGACCAGACCGCCGATCAGACCGCCGACTTCTCCCAGATCCTTGGTTTTTACCTTTTCCAGTGCTTTTTCGGAAAATTCAGCCATCTTCTGCTGGGTTCCGGCACCATACTGTAAAATACCGGCAGAATTACCCAGATCGATCTTCTGGGAAAATTCCTCTACCTGCTTTTTCTCCTCATCAGAAAGGATGCTGTCATCCATCGGCTCCTTTTCTACGATCTGCACCGGCGTCTGCTCAGCCGGAAGCTCTGGCTCCGTTGCAGCACCAAAGCTCAGTGTAGGTGCCTGTGTTTTTACCATTGTATCAAATTCGTTCTGCATACCCATACCTCCATCAGTCTGTTCTATTTAAAATCCCGTTCTGTCATACCGTCCTGTTTGAGCATCGTCTTCATCACATTGATATCCGAAGAGATATCCCACGCTTTTTCTTCAAAAAAGCTGTCCAGAAGCTTTTCAAAAGCTTCATTGATCGTATCGATCGTATCTTCAATCTCATGTTTGGTGCGGACAATATTTTCACCCTCGACAGCCTCGGCATCCAGCTCTTTATAAGCTTCTACCAGCTTGGCTGTTGTCGGCAGATAATAATTCATAAATTTTCGAAGATCCGCGGCCAGTTCCGGCTGCTTTTCCACCTGTTTGAAAATCCGGGTCATGATCTGTTCCAGTCTGTACAGCTTGGCTGAGATCTCTTCTCCCGGTATGGCATCGTTGCATGCACGGATATGCTCGATATAGGACTGCCCTTCTTTTAAGAGCTTACGGCTCTCCTCCGTCATCCGGGGATTATTGTATATCTTCTCTTCTTCGGCTTTCTGTCTGGCCTCACGCGCTTCGCGCTCTTTCATGGACTCTGTGGCCTGCAGATACTGCTGATATACGGCATCCGTAGCCATAAACGTAGTTTTCTTCTCATCAAAACGACCCTGACGGAAGAAATTTTTCTGTATCATCTTCTGCAGGTCCTTTAAAACAAATGCCTTTGTTCTGCCAACGCTTAATGCCAGTTCATCCACCGTACAGAAATCGCGCCCGCTCATCCGGGCCACATATTGTTTAAAGCGCTTTGCACGTCCCCGCAGGGAATATCCTGCCAGCCCCATGCCAAAACATCCCAGTGTCAGCACGCCGAAAGTCGCCGTAGTCACTACACCTTCTCCCAGCATACCGGCTATACTGAATATAAAAGCACTGCCGATCATCATAACGGCATTCAACGCTGCCAGCGGATACCCGATCGCCTGCAGTACGACACCGGAAGTGGTGCCGGGCACCTTGCTGACATAGGCTGCCGGTGACTGAAAGCCGTTTCCGAAGGCTGATGCACTCTGCTGTCCGACCGACTGCCCCCTGGTACTTTGCCATGTCTGCCCCGTATGTGTTGTCTGTCGGGTATGCGTCGTCTGTCCGTTTGCCGTGGTTGTCTTTGTGTCCACCGACCAGTAGCTGGCATCCCCGCCGCTGTTGATCGCGCTGCGGATCGTACGGTTCAGCCCGGAAAAATCTCCGCTGGATACAGCATCCTGCACACTGTTTAAAATCTGCTCTCCAATATTAAAAACATCCATTTTATGTCTTGTATCTCCTGTCTGTCAAAACGGGACTGTTTTATTATTCACATCTTTCATACCGGTCAAACTGGTATTCCAGATCAAAATACGTCTGTTCCTCGCTGCTTCCCGCCAGCTGCCACTGCGGATGTGCATCCAGATCCGGGAAAAAAGCATCTGCCTCATAGGTAAAGGCGATTTTGGTCACAAATACCGTGTCACAGTAGTCAAGGAACTGTCTGTAGATGCTGTCACCGCCGATACAGTACACCATATCGGACGGATATTCACTGACAACTGCAAGTGCCTCTTCGACACTGTGCACCACCGTAGCATCCTTTACGGTGTAGGATGGATCTCTTGTCAGTACGATATTTTTACGGTTGGGTAACGGGCGGGCATTGGGGAAGCTCTCCAGTGTCTTTCTGCCCATGATGATCACTTTTCCGGTCGTTTCGTTGCGGAAAAATTTCATATCCTGCGGAATGCTGATCAGAAGCTTATTGTCCTTGCCGATTCCCCAGTGTTCGTCTGCTGCTACGATTGCTCTCATTGGATCTCCTTTTTCTCTGCTTAAATGGCTACCGGAATATTTTTGATCTGCGGACCGGTCACATAATCTTCTACATGCAGATCGTCCACGGTAAACTGATAAAAATTCTTTACGTCCGGATTCAGCCATACTTTCGGTGCCGGATGTTCTTCTCTTGTGATCAGTTCTTCGATCAGCGGAATATGGCGGTCGTAGATATGGGCATCTGCGATCACATGTACGAGCTCACCGGCTTCCATATCACATACCTGGGCAAACATCATCAGAAGCAGGGCATACTGGGCTACGTTCCAGTTGTTGGCGGTCAGTATGTCATTGCTGCGCTGATTCAGGATGGCATTCAGGGTCAGCTTATCCTTGCCTTTTTCTTTGGTTACGTTAAATGTCATGGAGTAGGCACAGGGATACAGCCCCATTTCGTGCAGATCCTGATGGACGTAGATGTTTGTCATGATGCGACGGCTGTACGGATTGTGTTTTAAGTCGTATAAAACGCGGTCTACCTGATCCATCATGCCTTCTTTATATTCATGTTTAACGCCGAGCTGATAGCCGTAGGCCTTACCGATGGAACCGTTTTCATCTGCCCAGCTGTCCCATATATGGCTGTGCAGGTCGTGAATATTGTTGGATTTCTGCTGCCAGATCCAGAGGATCTCATCGAAGGCGTTTTTGAGGCCTGTTTTTCTTAATGTCAGGGCCGGAAATTCTTCTCTGAGGTCATAGCGGTTGATCACACCGAACTTTTTAACGGTATAGGCAAAGCTGCCGTCATCCCATTTTGGGCGTACTTTTTCTCCTTCGGTGCTGCAGCCGTTGTCCAGGACGTCGCGGCACATTTTTTTGAATATGACATCTGCTTTACTCATACCTTTTGTTCTCCTTTTTTGTTCTAAGAAGCCCACAGTGTATAAGGTGGGCATTATGTTTTATTATAGTATAGTCAGGTTGGAATTGCAATGAGGTTTATCCTGCAGGAACAGTTAGTCACAGCAGGAAATGACAGAACGCAGGCAGATATGGCCGACTGTGGAAGGGTGTGGGTGGTAT
>JAHZHB010000010.1 GCA_019420465.1 Lachnospiraceae bacterium | reverse complement strand
CATATACATGGTGCTTATTATGTTTACCATTGTGCATATACATGGTGCTTATTATATTTATCATTATATAAATACACGGTTTTTACCATACATCATTCTATATACATGCACAGTTTTTACTATACTTCAGTTTATATACATGCACAGCTTTTACTATACTTCAGCCGAACGCTGTTAAATAAATACCGTATTCTCATCTCTGTAACAATTCATACACGGCATCAGCAAACCATCTGTGACTGTCCGCATCCATATGTTCCTGATCCGCCGCACCGGGAGCTGCCACTGACGACGCGTCCAGAAATTCACAGCCAAACGCTCTGGCTATCCGGGCATATTCCTCTGCCAGTGCTTTGGATACCTCTACGGATTCTCTGGAAAACTCCGGATCAAACTCCTCTTTCCATACATCATCGCCTAACAGAATGGGCGAAACCAGCAGGATTCTGGCCTGAGGCACCACTCTTTTGGTCTGTTCCAGAAGCCTGACGATACCGGCACCTATGACACGGGCCGATGCTTTAAATACGGTTTTGCAATCGTTTGTGCCCAGCATCAGAACAATAGTATCCACCGGTGCATGTGTCTCAAGAAGCACCGGAAACAAAGCTGTTCCCTTTCTGCCTTCACGCAGAGGATCCTCAAATACCGTTGTGCGCCCTACCAGTCCTTCCTCTATGATCCGCACATCCTGTCCGGCAAACTTTTCCTGCAGAAGGCTCGTCCAGCGAACACCCCATGAAAATCTTGATCCATTTTCTCCATTATATCCCCATGTGTTAGAATCTCCAAAACATAAAATCTGTTTCATATCTATTGGCTCCTTATATCTTGATCTGATCCGCATGAGCGGAACATTTCCTTGTATAATCCTACCAACATCCTATGAAATCGTCCAATAGAGAAATTCCATGCCGGGTTATAGTTTAAGACTATTGCAGACGTAAAACCGCCACGCCACAACTTTCCAGCATAAGGGTATCTGCATCAAGTTTTGACAGTCCATTAGAAAGCAGCACATCACCAACCAAATGCTCCAGAGGAAGAACCGTCTTTGTCTCACCAAAATTGGCAGCGACCAGAATTCTTTGCTCACCCATAGTTCTCGTATATGCCATGATATACTCTGTATCCTCATATGCCGGTGCAAACTCACCATAGGTAAACAGTTCTCTGTACGTTTCAGACTTTCTCAGTGCCACCAGCTTTCTGTAATACTGCAGCACCGAATCTGGATCTTCTTCCTGTGCCTTCACATTAATCTCATGATATTTTTCATTGACTTTCAGCCACGGTGTCCCTGTCGTAAAGCCGGCATTTTCTTCTGCTGACCACTGCATCGGTGTTCTGGCATTATCACGACTCAGACGACCACAGACCACCAGTGCTTCTTTATCGGAAAACCCTGCCTCAACCGCCAGCGCATACTGATCCAGCGTATTGATGTCGTTAAATTCATCCACACTGTTCCAGACTGCGTTTTGCATTGCGATTTCCTGTCCCTGATAGATAAACGGAATTCCCCGAAGCAAAAGGCTTACCGTGCCCAGCATTTTAGCCCCTGCAGCGTTCTGTGCATAGGCCGGTAAAAAGCGGGATACCCCACGCGGTTCATCATGGTTTTCAATAATGTTGGCCTCAAAGCAGTCTATCGATTGCAGCAGCTTTTGCGAAGCAAAAACTGTCCCCCGCCATTCATCAAAGGCGATCTTTGGTGCATCATACCAGCCATGTTTACCGGTAGAAAGCATATGTGCACTGAAATCAAACATCGTGGAAAAATGCCCGTTTTCCCCTATAAAAGCAGGCAAGCGCTCTGGCGTAACATTAAACACCTCACCTACAGTAAACGCATCACGCTTTGCAAAAGTCTTTTCTTTTAATTCATTCAGGAAAACATCTACACCCTGCACACGCTCTACCATCTTCCAGCAGGCAGCAAGGCCATCCGGGCCATCCGGTTCAATATCCCGAAACTCCAGATCCTTTTTGATATTAATGATCGCATCGATACGAAAACCGGCCAGCCCTTTATCCAGCCACCAGTTGACCATATCGTAAACTTTCTGCCGTACAACAGGATTTTCCCAGTTCAGATCCGGCTGTTCTTTTGCAAACATATGCAGATAATAGTAGTCCGTTCCTTTTACCGGCTCCCAGCAGCTTCCGCCAAAATAGGAACGATAATTACTGGGTGCTCTGCCGTTTTTCCCCTTACGGAAATAGAAATACTGTCCATATTCTCCTTCCGGATCTTTCAGTGCTTTCTGAAACCAGACATGCTGAGCGGAACAATGATTGACAACCAGATCCATGATGATACCAATATCCCTCTTCTTCGCCTCGACCAGCAACTCATCGAAATCTTCCATCGTACCAAACTGCTCTGCGATCGCATAATAATCAGAAATGTCATACCCCTGATCGACAAACGGTGAGGCATAGATTGGTGAAAGCCAGAGGATATCTATACCCAGCTGTTTCAAATAATCCAGTTTTGATATAATCCCTTTCAGATCACCGATGCCGTCCCCATTGCTGTCGCAGAAGCTCTTTGGATAGATCTGATACGCTACCTTGTCGTGCCACCATTTTTTCTGCATACTTTTCCTCCTGTTATCCCTACATCATATATCTCGAAACTACAGATATCACTCACAGATATTCTGAAAACTATGACAGAACACCTCTGTCCATACTTCTCAGTATACACGTCTGATGTACGTTTTTCTTGACGGATGCTATCTTTTATTTGCAGTATACTATCCGTTTGTGTATACAGCAAGAAGGCATTTTCTATTTCATCGGCTTCATGTTACCTTCCGGCCAGATGCGTACTATAGTAGTACTCATTTTTACTATTTCTGAAATCTCATCTACAGATAATCCCATATCTGCCAGTCTGGTTACGGTACGACTTTCACCGTGATTTTCACAGGTCGGAGCCGTTGTGACTATACCGCTGTCCCAGCTGTGACCGGTGGCTTTGACAGCCTCTGTTTTCGTCTCACTGCATCCATCATCTGTACAGTGATATACCTTCTCTCCTGCTTCTGTACAGGTCGGGGCCTTTGTTACCATTCCGGCATCCCAGTGATGCGTGATCTCTTCACCCTTCTGTAACAGGGCACCACAATCCAGACACATCTTTGTGATTGTGCCTGCCTTTGTACAGGTAGCGGTATTGCTGATCACGGTATAGGTATGTGGCCAATCTGTATGTTTCGTATAGCCATTTGTACTGATTCCATTCGATCGTCTATACTCATACATTTCGTAATGGACATTAGATTTTCTCCATCTAGTAATAGCGTATACCTTATCATGATCGGATGTATTCTCATCAAACCCAAATCCATCTATAACCTCTTTGGCTTTAGCTTCATACAGCTGTTCCATCTCTTCTGTATTGCCATAATCCGCAGCTGCCAATACAGGTACAGACGGAACTACTACAGAAATTGCCATCATAAATGCAAGCAGAAACGCCTGCAGTTTCTTCCGCTTTTTCATACAAAAACTCCTTCCAAAAGCGTATTTTATATTCTATCCACATAATATATCCGGTTTCATGTCTGTATTTTTGCATAGAAAAAGAGATGCGGAAAATTTGCAGATAATCGCTCTCTCGCATCCCTTTTTTATTATACGCTTTTTTCAGTCTCTTTCTATTCCTATTTTTTTGATATGACTATTTTTTTCTTATTATTCTTGTCATAAAACTATCCTACTGATATAATCGTTTTATGGGTACTACCATAACGGTAGGCGGTTGGTCCCTCAGCAGAGGGATAGCATCCCTCTGACTACATAGAGAACCTTTCGGGTGATTGACGGAAAGGAGGGCTTGCCAATGAGTATTTTTGAATTCATTGCAATCGTAAGCTTCGGCTTATGTTGCTTTACTGCCGGATACACATTCGGCAAAGATATTCACAAAATACAAAAGTAACCGCCCTCGTCTGGTAAACTGGCAGTTACTTTTGTAATTACATAACCGGACTAACCGTCTATCGGCAGTACCCTTTTCATTTATTATACTAGCACGCTTCTGCTGAAATGTCAAAAAACTTTTCCTGTCCTTTTTTCTCGCATCAGAACAATTCTACGGATATGGTCATTTCATAGGTACTACCATAACGGTAGGTGTTTAGTCCCTCAGCAGAGGGATAGCATCCATCTGACTACATAAAGAGCCTTTTTAGGTACCTGACAGAAAGAAGGGCCATGCCAATGAGTATTATGGAATTCATTGCAATTATAGGCTTCGTCTTTGCCTGCTTTACTGTCGGATACACATTCGGCAAAAATATTCGCAAAACGCAAAAGTAACCGCCCTGTCCTAGCCAAACATTGCGGTTACCTTTGTGATCCATTTTACTGGGACTAACCGTCTATCGGTAGTACCTTTTTATATCAGAAGTCCCAAAAACGTTAAATTTATAAGGTTTTCTTTTTAGAACTTGCCAGCTGTTGCAGCTTCCTCTACGGAAACAGCTACGGCTACAGTAGCACCAACCATCGGGTTGTTGCCCATGCCGATCAGGCCCATCATCTCTACGTGAGCCGGAACGGAAGAAGAACCTGCGAACTGTGCATCAGAGTGCATACGTCCCAGAGTATCTGTCATACCATAAGAAGCAGGACCTGCAGCCATGTTATCCGGATGCAGTGTACGTCCTGTACCACCACCGGAAGCTACTGAGAAGTATTTCTTACCTTTTTCAAGACATTCTTTTTTGTATGTACCTGCAACCGGATGCTGGAAACGTGTCGGGTTTGTGGAGTTACCAGTGATGGAAACACCAACGTTCTCGTGATGCATGATAGCTACACCTTCCTGTACATCATCAGCGCCGTAGCACTTAACTGTAGCACGAAGACCATTGGAGTAAGCTTTCTCGTAAACGATGTTCAGCTTAGCTTCTTTGTAATCGTATTTTGTCTCAACATATGTGAAACCGTT
>JAHZHB010000001.1 GCA_019420465.1 Lachnospiraceae bacterium | reverse complement strand
AATCTTCCAAAGGTAGAAGAGATAAGAGAAGAGCAAACTGGAAAATGAGCGCTCCGAATCTGGTAAAATGCAGCAAATGTGGCGCCCTGATGATGCCGCACAGAGTCTGCAAAGCTTGTGGATCCTACAACAAAAAAGAAATCATCGCTCAGGACTAATTTATATGGCGATAAAAAAAGAAGCAGATATGTTGTCTGCTTCTTTTTTTATCGCCATATTTATTATATAGAAAAAACGATCCGCTGCATCCATATGGAGCACCATACAGTGACACATCCATATGGATTTGTGCGGATCGCATTTTTATTGCAAAGTTATGTAAGGTCTGAGGCGGTATCTTCCGGCTTTTTAACCAGAGCTTTTACTTCCATGCCATTCACTTCGACGTGGTCATCGACCGCGATGACGAGGCACTGTCTGCCGTCTACCATTTTTGTTTCAATCTGTCCGGTGCATTCCGGATCGATCTGGATGCGGATGTGCGGTGTTTTGATCTCGAATTTCTTTGTATTGGTCAGATTGGCGGCCTGCAGTGTGGTCTGTTCGCCGATCGCTTCATCGTAGCAGGCGCTGAAGGTATTTAACTGTTCCTCACTGACACCGCTGTCCTCGAGGATCCGCTGCACCTCCGGCTTGGTAAAGGTTAAAGGATCCGGGGATTCCTTAGTATCAGCAACGAGCAGGGAGATGTTTTCGTAGACAGATTTTACCGTGTCGTAATCGGCCTCTTCACCGAGAGAAGTCTCGAGTACGGACATAAAGGTTTCCTGCTGCGTCTTTGGTGTCATCGGCTCTGCAGCTCCGAAGACATTTTCTACCAGACTGTCCTGGATGTCCTCCGGCTTTTTCTTGAAGTACAGCATGGCATGCAGGTCGGTGCTGCGGTCGTTAAAGGCAGGGAAGAGAAAACCGGTGATCGGCATTTCTACGAGCCAGTCACGGATATGGTCTTCCATACAGTTGGTCTCTGCATTGTAGGAAAGGCAGGCTTTGGACATCTTGACCGGACAGATGCTGCACAGCAGATAGGTGTAGACCTCTTCGGAGGCATCCTCCAGGTCCAGACTGTCGGAGGTCTTGCCCGGTACGTCGTATACAGAGTGGGTCAGGATGATGTAATAGTTTTCTGCATAGTCGAAATTTTCGATGATCTTGTCAAAAAATTCGTGTACAAGTGTTTCGTCGTCCAGCCCTGTATTTCTGAGTCGGTAGAGAAACTCCTGCGTGCCGCCTTCCATTTCCTGTGCCAGCGGAAATTCAAGATTTAACAGATTTTTACCGAGGGTGCCGCCCAGCGTACGTTTGAAAATGTCAAAGTATTTAAACTCTTCTTCCTCGGGGAGGGAGAGAAAGGCGTCCTTGGTCTCGAATTTCTTGTTTTTTTCGTGGTCAACATAGCAGCCCCAGATGCGGGTCGCTGTACAGTTATTTGGCGTAAAATGGCGGCGGATCTCCGCGATTTCTTTTTTGTTCATATGTATCACTCTTTCTGAAAATATTTGCCTCTCAGATGGGCAGATGAACATATTATACTGTATTTTCTCTCAGACTTCCAGACAGGAATCCGTGAGAATGGCAAAAAAGGTAGAAAGCGCTTTTAGCGTGGAAATGTTTACAGAAAGCCGGAAATTTTGTATGATACTACTATATGCTGTCCTGACACAGGGGCGGTGCAGACATTGCTGCATCGGATATTCCTTACAGAGGACAGCCTGAGAAAATAACAGGGAGCGACAAAAAGATAAAGCTCCGGAAAGGACAGCCCATGGACACCAGAGAGGTTTTGGAACAGTTTAAGGAAGGGAAGCTGTCGATCGAAGAAGCAGAAAAGTTTTTCCGGCAGGAACCTTTTGAGGAGATGCAGTATGCCAAGCTTGACATGCACAGAAAGGTGCGGTCCGGCTTCCCGGAGGTGATCTACTGCAGCAATAAGGCGGATGAACACCTGTTACATATCGTAAAGCGTCTGTATGAGGCGGATGGCTGCGTGTTTGGAACGAGAGCCAGCGAGCACCAGTACGAGCTGGTAAAAAAGGAAATACCGAATATCCAGTATGATCCGCTTTCCCGTATTTTAAAGATCTTACCGGAGAAAAGAGAAGAGCCCATCGGCAGTATCGCCGTGTGTACGGCCGGAACGGCAGATATTGCTGTGGCAGAAGAGGCGGCGCAGACGGCAGAATATTTTGGCAGCCGGGTAGAACGTGTCTATGATGTAGGCGTAAGCGGAATCCACAGAGTGCTTTCAAAGCTGGATGTGATCCAGAGTGCCAATTGTGTGATCGCGGTGGCCGGTATGGAAGGCGCATTGGCCAGTGTACTGGGCGGTCTGGTGGACAAGCCGGTGATCGGTGTGCCGACTTCCGTTGGTTATGGCGCCAGCTTTCACGGGCTGTCGGCGCTGCTTACTATGATCAATTCCTGTGCCAACGGTATTTCTGTCGTGAATATTGACAATGGTTATGGTGCAGGTTACATAGCGACACAGATCAACAGACTGGCGGTGAATCATTATGAGTAGAATGTTTTATTTTGACTGTTCAAGCGGAATCAGCGGGGATATGACTGTGGCGGCACTGCTGGATCTTGGTGCGGATAAAAAGGTGCTTGAGCGGATGCTTAAAAGCCTGCCGGACCAGAGCTTTCAGGTACAGATAACGAGAGTGAAAAAGGCGGGACTGGATGCCTGTGATTTTGATGTGATGCTGGACGTGGCACACGAGAACCATGATCATGATATGCAGTGGCTGTATGGCGAGGAAAAATCTCATAAAGGTCAGGCGCAGGATGTCACGCATGGAGATGGCCATGAAATGCATAACCATGCGGCGCATGGTGACAGCCATGCAATGCATGAACATGGGCATGAGGAAACAGCGCAGCATACCCATGCGGCTCATACCGGTCACACACACAGCCACAGAGGCTATCAGGATGTGCTGGATATCATCGCCAGGGCAGATATGACAGACCATGCCCGCGCGATCGCCACACGCATTTTTACGATTCTTGGTGAGGCGGAGGCAAAGGCGCATGGCACGGATCTGGAACATGTCCATTTCCATGAGGTGGGAGCTATCGATTCAATCGTGGATATCCTGTCTGTTGCCGTATGTGCAGACAATCTGGGCATGGCACAGGCTGTTATTCCTGCACTGAGCGAGGGGCAGGGTATGGTGCGCTGCCAGCACGGTATGATGCCGATTCCGGTACCGGCTGTGGCAGCAGTGGCAGAGGCATATCAGCTGCCATTGCGCTGTACCGGTGTCCAGGGAGAGCTGGTGACACCGACAGGAGCGGCTGTGGCAGCATGTTTTCGTTCAGAAGAAGGGCTGCCGGATACGTATAGGATCATGCGCTGTGGTGTAGGAGCTGGAAAAAGAGAGTACGAGCTGCCGGGAATCCTGCGGATCATGGAGATAGAAACAGCAGAAGATACAAAGGACGGGATCGTAAAGCTGGAGTCGGATATCGATGACTGCAGTGGTGAGGCACTGGCGTACTGTATGGAACAGCTTTTAAACGCAGGTGCCAGAGAGGTTCATTATCTGCCCATCTATACCAAGAAAAACCGTCCGGCCTGGCAGCTGCAGGTGATCTGTACAGAAGACAGCAGAGAAAAGCTGGAAGCGATCATTTTTAAGGAAACCACAACGATCGGTATCCGTCGCTGTCGGATGGAGCGGACCATACAGACAAGAAAGAGCAAAGAGATCGATACCCCCTGGGGCAGGGTAAAGTATAAGGAATGCTGCTTTGGTAACCAGATCCGGTGTTTTCCGGAATACGAAGAAGTGGCTGCTATCTGCCGCAAGACAGGCGAGGCCTTTCCAGAGGTTTTTGTCCGACTGCAGGAACTGGCTGACAGAGTAAAGGAGCAGATTGAGTGAGAAGCATAAGACGGATTTTTCTGCCCGGTGCATGGAAACAGAAATGGCCGGGCAGAATATGTGCGGTTATGGTATTTCTGGTGTTGTCCTGGCTGTGTTTGCTGCCATGCGAGGCGGCGGACAGTGGAGAGCGCGATACCTGGCGGTTTCTGGCGGGAAATGCGTCTGTACAGGACAAGGACGCCTGTGTGTTTGTCATCCTCGGGGATGGCTTTCGGGAAGAAGAACAGGGCAGCTTTTTTACAGAGGCCACCCGCACGGCAGAGTATATTCTGGCAACATCTCCGTATCGCGAAAACCGGGAGCTGTTTAAATTTTACGGTGTTTTTGAGGCTTCGGAGGAATCAGGGGTCAGAGGTGACACAGCCACTTCCCTGCAGGAGGCACTGGCAGACAAAAGGGATACCTTTTATCACAGCAGCTACTGGACGGACGGTGTACAAAGACTTCTGGCTCTGCCGGAGGAGGAAGAAAAAAAAGCACAGCTGATCGCCGGACAGTTTGTACCGGAGGTGGATTTTTGTATTGTACTGGTCAATGCTGAAACCTATGGCGGCAGCGGCGGCGAGGTCTGCGTGGCATCGCTGCATGCGGATGCCATGGAGATCGTCCTGCATGAGCTGGGGCATACGATCGCCGGACTTGGAGATGAATACTGGCCGGGGGTAAGCGGTGTGACAGAAACACCCAATACAACAGCAGAGTCGGATCCGGCAAGGGTTCCCTGGGCAGAGCTTGTGGGAGAGAACGGTATCGGTGTTTATCCTCTCGGAGATGAAAGTACGGGATGGTATAAGCCGTCAAAGGACTGTAAAATGCAGACGCTTGGCAAAGAACATGACTTCTGTGCGGTATGCAAAGCGGCACTGACCAATGCTTTTTTACAGCACAGCAATGTGCAGGCGGTAAAAAACAGAAGATTTCTGTGTGGTATCGCTGCAGTGGCAGGGGCCCTGCTTTTTGGCGGCGTTTTTTGGACAATCCTTCAGAAAAAGAAAAAAATGAAAAAACATAAAAAAACATATTGACAAATACCCTGTGGGGGTATATTCTAGCAGCAGTAAGGATACCCCCACAGGGTATATTATTATGCGGAGGAGACATACTATGGATGAAATGAAATGCTGTTGTTGTGAAAAAAAACACAGAGAGGAGAAAGAGTACAAAGATCTCTTAAACCGTCTGAAACGGATCGAAGGCCAGATCCGTGGCATCCAGAATATGTTGGAGGAGGATGCTTACTGTATTGATATCGTACGGCAGGTATCAGCGGCCAATGCCGCATTGAACAGCTTTAACAAGGTGCTTTTGGCCAACCATATCCGTACCTGTGTAGCGGAGGATATCCGCAGCGGCAAGGATGACAAAATGGATGAGCTGGTAAGCACGATCCAGAAATTAATGAAATAAAAAGGAGTGATATGATGCAGCACTATACAGTGACTGGGATGACCTGTGCTTCCTGTGTGGCCCATGTGGAAAAGGCAGTACGTGCCGTTGCAGGAGTGACTGAGGTCAGTGTGAGTCTGTTAACAAACAGTATGCAGGTGGAGGGCAGTGCCTCTGCCACGGATATTATAGCGGCTGTGGAAGCGGCCGGATATGGCGCCAGCGCCAAAGATGCAGATAAAAAAGCATCTGCCTCTGCCGGTGGGATGTCTCTGGACAGTCTGAAGGATACCGAAACACCCAAAATGAAAAAGCGACTGATCGCTTCTGTTATTCTGCTGTGCCCGCTGATGTATATTTCGATGGGCTTTATGATGTGGGGCTGGCCCCTGCCGGCCGTTCTGGCAAAGAGTCATGTGAATATGGCACTGGCCCAGATGCTTCTGACTGTGATCATCATGGTGATCAATCAGAAATTTTTCATCAGTGGCACGAAGAGTCTGCTGCGCAGAAATCCGAATATGGATACGCTGGTCGCACTTGGTGCCGGTGCAGCCTTCGTTTACAGTACAGTAGTGACCTTTGCTCTGGCATATTATCTGGAAACAGATAATCACGAGATGGCCATGCAGAACATGCATAATCTGTACTTTGAGTCAGCAGCGATGATCCTGACGCTGATCACTGTCGGCAAGATGCTTGAGGCGCGCTCAAAGGGTAAGACGACAGATGCCTTAAAGAGCCTGATGAAGCTGGCACCGGAGACCGCTGTTGTCCTGAAAAACGGGCAGGAAGTGGAGGTTCCGGTCAGCGAAGTACAAAAGGGAGATCTCTTTATCGTACGTCCGGGTGCCAGTATTCCTGTCGATGGTATCGTGCGTGAAGGAACCAGTGCAGTCAATGAAGCGGCGCTGACAGGCGAGAGTCTTCCGGTGGATAAAGAGCCGGGAAGTACAGTGGCATCCGCAACGATGAACCAGTCGGGCTTTCTGACCTGTGAGGCCACCCATGTAGGTGAAGATACGACGCTTTCAAAGATCATCCAGATGGTCAGCGATGCATCGGCGACAAAAGCACCGATTGCAAAGATCGCTGACCGCGTATCCGGCGTGTTTGTTCCGGTAGTTATCGTACTGGCACTGCTTACCATGATCGGCTGGCTGCTTTCCGGTGCAGGCTTTGGATTTGCTATTGGAAAAGGTATAGCCGTACTGGTCATCAGCTGCCCGTGTGCACTGGGGCTGGCTACGCCAGTGGCGATCATGGTCGGCAATGGTGTAGGTGCCGGAAACGGTATTCTGTTTAAAACAGCAGCGTCTCTGGAGGCGGCCGGAAAAAGTCAGGTTATTGTACTTGACAAGACCGGTACGATCACAGAGGGACGTCCGGAGGTTACAGATATCTATACCGTAAATGCAGGGGA
Organism: Lachnospiraceae bacterium; assembly: GCA_019420465.1. GTDB lineage: Bacteria > Bacillota > Clostridia > Lachnospirales > Lachnospiraceae > UBA11957. The sequence goes on along the minus strand of JAHZHB010000001.1, from coordinate 14,569 downwards.
AAAAGAGCTGCTGATGGAAACAGCCGCAGCACTGGAGGCCTGCAGTGAGCATCCGCTGGCTCGTGCGATCATGAGCTACTGTACAGAACATGACGTACAGTTTGCCCAGGCGGAGGAGTTTCAGGCGGCACCGGGAAATGGTCTGCATGCTCTGGTGGCAGGCAAAATGTGTTATGGCGGCAGTGTAGCTTATATTTCTACAGTGACAGAGGTATCTGAAACGATAAAAAAACAGGCAGAAGCCTATGCAGGAGAGGGTAAAACACCGCTTCTGTTTGCACAGGATGGAAATCTGTTAGGGATCATTGCCGTAGCAGATGTTATTAAAAAGACCAGTCCGCAGGCGGTAAAAGAGTTGCAGCAGATGGGTATCCGTGTGATCATGCTGACCGGAGATAATGAGCGGACGGCCAGAGCTATTGCCGCACAGGTGGGAACAGACGATGTGATCGCCGGAGTGCTGCCGGATGGCAAGGAAGCTGTTGTGCGCTCTTTCCAGAAGATGGGTTACAGTGTAGCTATGGTAGGTGATGGTATCAACGATGCACCGGCACTGACAAGAGCTGAGACAGGTATTGCCATAGGTGCAGGTGCGGATGTGGCTGTGGATGCAGCGGATATTGTTCTGATGAAGTCAGATCTGCTGGATGTTCCGGCAGCGATCCGCTTAAGCCGCAGTGTACTGCGCAATATCCATGAAAATCTGTTCTGGGCATTCTTCTACAACTGTATCGGTATTCCGCTGGCAGCAGGTGTGCTGTATCCGGCCTTTAAGCTGTCCTTAAATCCGATGTTTGCAGCGGCAGCCATGAGTCTGTCAAGCTTTTGCGTAGTATCCAATGCGCTTCGTCTGAATCTTTGCCGGATCTACGATGCGCATAAAGATAAAAAATTAAAACATCAGGCAGTATTGCCCGAAAAACAAATATCCAGGGAGGAAAACAAGACTATGACAAAGACAATCAAAATCGAAGGAATGATGTGCGGCCACTGTGAGGCTCATGTAACAAAGGCTCTGATGGCTATCGATGGTGTAACGGATGTTAAGGCCAGCCATGAGAAAAAAGAAGCTGTAGTCACTATGGACAGGGAAATCCCGGAGAATCTGTTTAAAGATGCCATTGCAGCATGTGATTACACCTATCTGGGAATGGAGTAAGCAGTGATCGAGCGTGTTGACATCGGTCATATGCAAAATTATAATCTGCGGGACAAGCTGGAGATCAAAAAACGCTATACCGGAAGCTACAAAGGGATGCGTTTTTTGCTCCGGCCTGTAGGCGAGAGTAAGGAAGAGGCTGTTTTTGAAGCCTTTACTTTCCCGGAACCGTACAATTTCGAGCATACAGCCGAAGAAAAAAAGACAAGAAAGACGTTTCCCTACAGTGAGGAAGGTCTGGATCAGATCCATGCATGGCTCAATGCACAGTACGAAGAAAGACAGGAGTACTGGACGAAAGCTGCAAAAGCAGGGCTTATGGTGGATGAATAACAAAATCAAGATTGTTCCACTGGACCAGGTATTGATATGCATGACAAGTCAAAAAAGCTCAGGACTTCTTTTTGGGGAAGACCTGAGCTTTCTGGCTTTTTGTGCGTTTGAAAAACACAGCCTACTGCTGCGGTTTCTTTTTTGCTTTGGGGCCTCTCTTTAAAGGCTCCTGAACTTTGAGGATCTGCGGACGCTCTAAAAGATCGTCGATAGATACCTGATAGTATGCTGAAATGTGGCGAATGGCGTCCAGGGTCGGGATGCGTATGCCAGTTTCATAATTCAGGTAAGTATGTCGTGAAAATCCGAGCTCTTTGGCCAGATCGGCCTGGCTGATGCGATTCTCCACACGCAGATCGTGCAGATTTTTCTGCAGAATCGAGTAGTCAAAAGTCATGTTGCCACCTCCTTTTTGCGTCAGTATACCACAAGATTAAAAAAAGTGAATATATTTTTTTCAATTTCACAAATTTTTAATGATTCTGTAGACGAATATACAGGAAATTCTGAAAAAATCGTTACAGAAAAGACGGGACAGGGGCGAAAAGGCGGTTGTACAGCAGGGAAATGTCATGCTATAATAAAAAAGATTATGAGATTTATACGCTATACATATACAGAGATGGGAGAACACTATGAAAAGACATGCATTTGCTATGAAAGAAGGGATGGGCGGAGAATACCGTGCCCGTCTGGGCAAAATCTGGCCGGACCTTACAGAAGTGCTGGATATGAGCGGTATCAGCAATTTCAGTGTATGGAACGTGGAGGATATGCTGTTTGGTTACTGTGAGACTGACGGTGACTATGAGATCGAAGGCGCTGAGCGTGAGCAGCTGGAAACCTACGATCGTTACCTGTCAGAAACCTATGACTGGATCTCCACACCCTGGGAGTCCATGCGTCTGATGTATCATGATTTCGGTATCGTACGCCTGGACAAGGAAATGATCCGTCACCGGGTATTTATGACAAAACTGGTGCCGGGTTCCGAAGAAGAGTACAAAAGACGTCATGACGCTCTGGTAGAGGCCAGAAACGGTCAGGTGGATCCGGGGCCGGACAGTAATTTTTCCATCTGGTCTGCGGGTGGCTATATTTTCGGTTATGATGAGATCGATACCAGCATGGAGCATCCGATGACAGAAGAGGAAAAGCAGTCCACGATCGCCTGGGAAAACAATATGCTGAATATCATGAGCTGGCTGACTGATGATGTGGACTGGATCACAGGAGAGCATCATGCGCATGTTGTATGCGTCTGCCACCATGCATGATAAGAAAGAGGTGACCATATGATTTCGTCAGGCACGATGTTTAAGGGCAGATACGAAATCATCGATGAGATTGGCCGTGGCGGTATGGCTGTTGTCTACCGCATCATGGATCATACACTGCACAAACAGGCAGCGCTTAAAATGCTCAAAGACACTCTTGAAAGAGATGAGAGCTATCTCAAGCGTTTTATCCGTGAGGCACAGGCGGCGGCAAAGCTGTCGCATCCCAATATCGTCGATGTATATGATGTGGATCAGGATCAGGGCCACTGGTTTATCGTGATGGAGCTGATCGATGGTGTCACACTCAAACAGTATATTCAGAACAAGGTCCGCTTAAGCAGTACGGAATGTATCAGCATCTCCATGCAGGCTGCCGATGCACTCAGTACCGCGCATAAGGCCGGGATCATTCACCGGGATATCAAACCGGACAATATCATCATTACCAGAGATGGCAATGTCAAAATTTCTGATTTTGGTATCGCCAGGATGCAGTCTTCTGATACGATGACGATCGATGCGTGCGGTTCGGTGTATTACAGCTCACCGGAGCAGGTGCGCGGCGGCTATTCGGATCAGCGGACCGATATCTATTCTCTGGGTGTGACTATGTATGAGATGTGCACGGGACGTCTGCCTTTTGTGGGAAATTCCGTGGTAGAGATCGCCATGCATCACATGGAGGGCAAGGTGATCCCGCCGCAGGATATGTTTGAGGATATTCCTTCTCATCTGAATGCGATCATTCTGAAGGCGATGAGCCGCAGGATGGATGACCGGTACCAGAGTATGGATGAGCTTGTGCAGGATCTGAAGCTCTGTATCAAGGATCCGGAAGGGACAGGCGCGACACAGACGCAACAGGCGGACAGTGCGGGGAAAACAATGATCTTTTCCCACCGACAGGTAGCGGAGATCGAAAACGAGATGAACAAAAAGACAAAAAAAGAGAAAAAACCTGTCAGAGTAAAAAAAGTCCGACCCTATGAAGAGGAAGAACCGGTAAAAAAGAAAAAGAAGAAAACAAAAAAGAAAACCAAAAAGGATGTCTACAGAGAGTCCGCAGGATACTATGATGTCTATGACGATGAAGACGATGAGTATGATGAACCGGAGGTGGCAGCAGGACTGCAGAAAGCCCTCAATATCGGTCTGGTGATCGTGATCCTGATCGTGATTCTCTTTGTCCTGGAGTTCGTTTTTTCCGCACTTGGCATGTTCAAGGGTATTACCCAGTATCTGCCATCTGTCGATCATTTTGGCGAATGGCTGAGCCGGGTTTCACAAAAGCTCAACAGTATGAATATCGGCAAATACCTGCGTGACGGATTTACCAGAATACTGGAAATCTTTAAGCGATAAATATCTCACCTGATCTTTTGGTTTCACAGAACGGTCAAATTTTTCTGTTACAGTGATAGCTGATAAAAAGTTCAGGTAAGTCGGGAGGCAAAGATATGCAGGATATAAAGATTATGGTAGTAGACGACGAAAGCCGTATGCGTAAGCTTGTCAGGGATTTCCTTACCAGAGAGGGATTTAGAGTCATTGAAGCCGGAGACGGTGAGGAGGCTGTGGATCTGTTCTACGAAAACAGAGATGTGGCACTGATCATACTCGATGTGATGATGCCAAAGATGGATGGATGGCAGACCTGTCGTGAGATCCGGACGGAGAGCAAGGTGCCGATCATTATGCTGACAGCCAGAGGTGATGAACAGGATGAGCTCAAAGGCTTTGAACTCGGTGTGGATGAATACATCTCCAAACCGTTCAGTCCCAAGATTCTGGTGGCCCGTGTGGAAGCGATCCTTCGCCGCAGCGGTAAGGGCCAGGAGGACCAGCTTTTGTCTGCCGGAGGCATCGAGATCAACAAGACAGCACATGAAGTCACGGTAGATGGCAAAAAGATCGATCTGAGCTTCAAAGAATTTGAGCTTTTAAGCTACTTCCTTGAAAATCAGGGAATTGCTCTTTCTCGTGAAAAGATTTTGAATCATGTATGGAACTACGATTATTTCGGCGATGCCCGTACGATCGACACCCATGTCAAAAAGCTGCGCAGCAAGCTGGGTGAAAAAGGAGATCTGATCCGTACGATCTGGGGCATGGGCTATAAGTTCGAAGTGGAGTAGACCATGAAAGAAAAGACAAAAACAGTCAGATCAGGGGTCTCTGTAAAGCATTCCATAAGGACAAAGCTCGTACTGGCAACGATCTGCATGGTATTTATGATGATCGCCGGCGGTGTGGCTCTAAATATGCTCTTTATGGAGCGGTATTATACAGACCATAAAGCAGATGCTTTAAAAAACGGTATGTATCTTCTGGAAAAGATAGATTTTGCCGAGTTTGCAAAACATCTGGATGATGCAGATACGGATGAGACGGCCTCGGATTATGACAGTCCCAATGAGCTGAAACAGTATTGCGAATCCAACAATCTGCTCTATCTGGTTATGGACGGTGACCAGAGAGTTGTCAGTACCAATCAGAAAGAAAAAGATGCCAACAAGATCAGTGGCCGTCTCTTTGGCTACAATGCCGGGCTGGACAAGGCAAAACCGGAGATCATAGAACAGACATCGGACTATATACTCCAGAAAAACAGCGATTTCTTCAGCAAAGAGATGTATATGGAAATCTGGGGACAGCTGGACAGTGGTTACAGCTTTATTATCCGCACGCCTGTGGCCAGTATCAAGGAAAGTGCCGCCCTGGCGAATAACTTTTATCTGCTGGTAGGTCTGGGAATGGCTATTTTCTGGGGAATCATTGCCTGGTTTTTTGTCCGGAGATTTACCCGGCCGGTGCAGGAGCTGACGGAGCTTTCTGAAAAAATGTCCAATCTGGATTTTGAAGCCAGGTATAAAAGTGGTGGTAATGACGAGATCGGTGTGCTGGGTGAAAATTTCAACCGCATGAGCGACCAGCTCGAAAAGACGATCTCGGAGCTCAAATCAGCCAATCTGCAGCTGGAAAAAGATATCCAGCGAAAAGAAGAGATCGATGAGATGCGAAAGGAGTTTCTTTCCAATGTATCCCACGAGCTGAAAACCCCGATCGCTCTGATCCAGGGGTATGCTGAGGGCCTGATCGACAATGTCAACGATGATCCGGAGAGCCGTGCTTTTTATGCAGATGTCATAGCGGATGAGGCGCGCAAGATGAATGACATGGTCAAAAAGCTGCTTTCACTGAACCATCTGGAGTTTGGCAACGATCCGGTGGAGATGGACTGTTTCGACCTGACTACACTGATCCGTGGCGTTTTGCAGTCTTCCGGTCTTCTGATCGAACAGAAAGGTGTACAGCTAAAGCTGCATCAGCAGGAGCCGTTGTATGTCTGGGGGGATGAGTTCCGTGTGGAAGAGGTCATTACAAACTATGTGTCCAATGCTCTGAATCATATAGACGGCGCTAAGATCCTCGATATACGGTGCAGAGTAGAAAACGGTATCGTGCGGACATCTGTTTTCAACACCGGCAACCAGATTCCGGAAGAAGACATGGACAAGATCTGGATCAAATTCTACAAAGTAGACAAAGCCAGAACCAGGGAATATGGTGGCAGCGGTATCGGACTGTCGATCGTAAAAGCAATCATGGATTCCATGCAGCAGCAATGCGGTGTTAAGAATTATACTAATGGTGTGGAATTCTGGTTTACACTCGAACACCGGGAAAGACCGGAAGAAAGAGAAAAACGGAGAGAGATAGATAAATGATAGCAATACTTGACTATGATGCCGGTAATATCAAAAGTGTTGAAAAAGCGCTGCAGCTTCTGGGTGAAGAGACGGTTCTTACGAGAGACCGTGAGACGATCCTGGCAGCAGACCATGTGATCCTTCCCGGCGTTGGAGCTTTTGGTGATGCCATGGCCAATCTGGAAAAATATGGTCTGGTAGATGTTATACAGGAAGTTGTGAAAAGACAGATTCCTTTTCTGGGCATCTGTCTCGGGCTGCAGCTTCTGTTTGAAAGCAGTGAAGAGACACCCGGAGTGCCGGGGCTTGGAATCCTGAAGGGCAGGATCTTAAAAATTCCGGAAACACCGGGGTTAAAGATTCCTCATATGGGATGGAATTCTCTGCATTTGGTGCATAATGGCCGTCTGTTTGCCAATATATCGGAGGACACATACGTGTATTTTGTTCATTCGTATTATCTGCAGGCAGAAGATCCGTCCATCGTAAAAGCGGTATGTGAGTACGGTACTTCAATCCATGCTGCCGTAGAACAGGACAATGTGTTTGCCTGTCAGTTTCATCCGGAAAAAAGTTCCACATGGGGTCTGGAGATACTGAAAAATTTTGCCGCTGTCGGCAGGGAGGTATAGGATGTTTACAAAAAGAATCATTCCCTGTCTGGACGTGCATGACGGCAGGGTGGTAAAGGGTGTAAATTTTGTCAATTTAAAGGATGCCGGTGATCCGGTAGAGATCGCAAAGGCCTACGATGCGGCCGGTGCGGATGAACTGGTCTTTCTGGACATCACGGCATCTTCTGACCACAGAAATACTGTAGTGGATATGGTACGGGCTGTGGCTGCCAATGTTTTTATTCCGTTTACTGTCGGCGGGGGTATCCGTACGGTGGATGACTTTAAGCTGCTGTTGCGCGAGGGTGCAGACAAGATCTCGGTCAACAGTTCAGCGATCATGAATCCGGCCCTGATCCACGATGCAGCCATGAAGTTTGGCAGTCAGTGTGTTGTGGTGGCCATCGATGCAAAAAAACGTGCCGATGGCAGTGGATGGAATATCTACAAAAACGGCGGTCGTGTGGATGTGGGTATCGATGCCCTGGCATGGGCGAAAAAGGTGGAAAGTCTTGGCGCAGGAGAGATTTTGCTGACCAGTATGGACTGCGACGGAACGAAAGCAGGATACGATATTGAACTGACCAGACAGATTGCCAATGCCGTAAAAATCCCGGTGATCGCTTCCGGTGGTGCCGGAACGAAAGAGCATTTTTACGATGCCCTGACAAAGGGAGGCGCCGATGCGGCACTGGCAGCTTCTTTGTTCCACTATAAGGAACTCGAGATCAGAGAGGTCAAGTCATACCTCAGAGACAAAGGAGTTTCTGTACGTCTGTAAAAAGAATATTGCAGATAAATATATGCTGCAAAAATGTGACACAGCGAGGAGGATACATATATGCCACCGATTACCGGAGCATGGGCTGAGGCTTTAAAAGATGAATTCAGAAAGCCGTATTACCGCACGCTTTTCAGAAAAGTAGAAGAAGAGTACAGTACACATCAGATTTTTCCGGATCCGGATGATATTTTCAATGCGTTTCATTTTACACCATTGGATCAGGTCAAAGTTGTGATCCTGGGACAGGATCCGTATCATGGTGACGGGCAGGCGCACGGCCTGTGTTTTTCAGTCAAACCGGATGTGGAGATCCCGCCGTCTTTAGTCAATATCTATAAAGAGCTGGAGACAGATCTGGGCTGCTACATTCCCAATAACGGTTATCTGGAAAAATGGGCCAGACAGGGTGTCATGCTCTTAAATACAGTGCTGACGGTACGGGCGCATCAGGCCAATTCCCACAGAGGGATCGGCTGGGAAGAGTTTACAGATGCTGCGATCCGTATACTTGCTGCCCAGGACAGACCTATGGTCTTTATTCTGTGGGGCAAACCGGCACAGGCAAAAAAAGTATATCTGGATCCGACGAAGCATCTGATCATAGAATCGCCGCATCCAAGTCCGCTGTCTGCGTACCGCGGCTTTTTTGGCAGTCGTCCTTTCAGCAGGACAAATGATTATCTGGTCAGCCACGGTCTGACACCGATCGACTGGCAGATAGAAAATAGATAATAAGGAAAGAAACAGAAAGTGTAAGTGTATGTCAGAAAAAAAATCCAGTAGTTTTGTAAAACAGGCCTCGATCCTGATGATTGCAGGCCTGATCGTGCGTGTGATCGGACTTTTGTACAGAAGTCCCATGCGCGAGATCATCGGAGATCTGGGCAATGGATATTATGGATATGCCTATACGGTGTACAGTATCCTTCTGCTGGTCTCTTCCTACAGTATACCGATGGCAATCTCGAAGCTTATGGCGGAGCGTATCGCCAGAAAACAGTACAGAAATGCCAACCGTCTGTTTAAGGGTGCACTGATCTATGCCTGCGTTGTAGGTGGTGTTGCAGCTTTGTTTGCCTGGTTTGGCGGCAGATTATTATTGCCGGCCGGCGGAGAAAATGCTGTGCTGGCCTTAAAAATGCTCGTACCGACGATCTTTTTCTGCGCGATCCTGGGTGTATTGCGCGGGTATTTTCAGGCACATAATACGATGGTGCCGACTTCTGTGAGTCAGATCATAGAGCAGCTTGTCAATGCGATCGTCAGTGTCGGTGCAGCATGGCTGTTTATCTCCTGGTTTGCCGATACGGAGACAGAAAAAGCAATTTATGGCGCGGCAGGCGGAACGCTGGGAACGGGTGCCGGTGTTGTGGCCGGTCTTTTGTGTATGCTCTTTGTCTTCTTTGTCAATCGAAAAGAAATCAGACGGCGGATAGACAGAGACCGGACAGTTGAGGTGGAAAGCTATAAAGAGATCTTTAAAACGATCCTGATGATGGTGACACCTGTCATTTTCAGCACCTGTATCTATAACTTAAGTTCCTATCTGGATCAGTCCTTTTTTGCACCACTGATGATGTCCAATGGATGGAAAGCCGATGATATCACGATACAGTATGGTATCTTTTCCGGACAGTATATGGTTATGATCAATATTCCGATCGCACTGGCTAATGCAGCTTCTACCGCTGTACTGCCTTCTGTATCCGGTAATTTTGCACTGGGAGATATCGACGGGGCACGACATAAGATCAACGAAGCGATCCAGATGACGATGTTTCTGTGCATTCCGGCTGCCGTAGGTATGTGTGTGCTGGCAGATCCGATCATGCATCTTCTGTTTCCGTCCACGACAGCGCTGGCCGGAAAACTTCTGATGGTGGGCGCGATCTCTGTGATCTTTTATTCTCTGTCTACGATCACCAACGGTGTACTGCAGGGCATAGGAAAGCCCTCTCTGCCGGTGCGTCATGCAGCACTTTCCCTGGTAATCAATGTGGCGGTACTGGCTGTTCTGACAAAGTTTACACCGCTTGGTATCTACAGTGTTATGATCGCAACGATTGCATATTCACTGGCTATGTGTATCTTAAATGGCCGCAGTGTGACAGAACATCTGGACTATCATATGGATATTACGGGTATGTTTCTCAGACCGCTGGCTGCAGCCGTGCTGATGGGGGCTGCTGCGTTTGTGGTATACCACGGTCTGCATCGTGTGATCGCATCCAATGTGATCTGTCTTTTACCGGCGATACTGATCGCAGTGGCGGTGTACGGTGTGGCATATCTGTTTATTGCATGTCCGTCCAGAGAGCTTTTGCGCCGTTTCCCCGGTGGTGCATATCTGGTGAAGATTGCGGTCCGTCTGGGTGTATATAAGTAAAAGATCCGAAAAAGGAGACAAAAAAGATGGATTTTCGTCGTTTGACAAAAGAGGAGTGCGATATTTTAAACAATATTGGTACAGAGATTCATGTTCCCGGCGGACAGCATGTCTATATGAAGGGGGATCCGGCAGACCGGGTGTATTATATCGAAAAAGGCCGTGTACGGATCTATGACAATGTTCCGTCGGGGCGGGAGATCACGGTGGATGTGATCGAGGCCGGTCATATCTTCGGAGAATCTGCCTTTTGCAGTAACCGTACCCGGCCGGTCAATATCGAGGCTGTCACGGACGTTACGCTGGTCGTGCTGCGTCCGGGTATTCTGACAGAACATATGGCGAAGTATCCGTCGCTGGCGCTGCATCTTTTGCAGATGTGTTCGGACAGCATGGACCGCCTGATGAACCGTGTGGAAGAGCAATGCCTGCTGGACCGTTACGGAAAGACGGCCAGTTATCTTTTAGATGTCACCGCAGTGGAATCCGAGGAGAAGGGGACATTGGGCGGTATCGTTCCGTATACGCACAGCCAACTGGCGGATTCTCTGGGACTGAACCGTACGACGGTAACGGCGGTTCTGAAATATTTTGAACAGAAAAAATGGATCAGCTGCGGTTACGGGCAGATACGCGTGACAGACAGAGAAAATCTCAGGGAATTTGTCGCAGAGCAGAAAGCCTGAAAAGATAAGATGCTGCACAGTGCTTGCCTTTATTATGCTGATTGCCTCTGTACAGAAAATTGCACTGTGCAGGGGCAATTGTTGAAAATGCGATTGTCTGATAGGGGGATTACTTTTATAATTTAATGTGATATACTTCTGAGAAAGAATATAACGGAGGACAGGGAAATGAAGATTCTTGTAATCGGAAAAGAGGGAAGACTGCAGAAAAATGCAGACCCGGCTGTATATGCCAGACATGAATTTGTATACGTGCCCAATGGCTCGGAGGATGATGTGATTCTTGCGGCAGGTAAGGATGCCGAGGTGATCATCGTAGATGCCATGGGTAAGGTATCTGCCAATGTGATCAATCATATGCCGAATCTGAAAATGATCCATTCCGAGGGCGTAGGCTTTCAGGGTGTGGATACGATCGCGGCAAGTGCAAAGCAGGTGTATGTCTGCAACTGCAAGGGTATGAACGCTACAGCGGTGGCAGAACAGGCGATTCTTCTGATGCTGGGCCTGTTACGCGGTGTTGTCACAGGTGACAGTGCTGTACGTGAGGGCCGTCAGATCGAGGTCAAGGAAAATCATATGCTGACCGGAGATCTGAAAGAGCTTTCAGACTGTACGATCGGATTTATGGGTTTTGGCGATATCGCAAAGGCAACGGCAAAGATGGCCGACGTCTTTGGCGCAAAGATCGTATATTATGATATTTTCCGTGCACCAAAAGAGCTGGAAAAGGCATACAATGCCACATATATGACGATCAATGAGCTTTTGAAGGTCAGCGATATCGTAAGTCTGCATCTGCCGGTAACACCGCAGACTGCCGGTATGGTTAATGCAGATTTCTTTGCAAAGATGAAAGACGGAGCATACCTTGTCAATACAGCCCGTGGTGAGCTGGTGGACAGCCAGGCGCTGGTTGAAGCTATCCGCAGTGGCAGGCTGGCCGGTGCGGGACTTGACTGTGTAGCGGGAGAGCCTGTACAGGCGGACAATGTGATCCTGCAGGCAGAAAAGGCGGTAGAAGACAGAATCATTTACAGCTGCCATGTCGGTGGTATCACAGCTTCTTCGTTTAAGAGAGGCTATCAGATGGTATGGTCTGATATTGCAAAGATCGAGGCCGGAGAAAAACCGGAGCATATTGTAAATCGTTGGTAATATGCCAGACAGTATAGAAAAAGAGAGGACAGTAAGATGATCAACGAAAGTTATAAGAAAATGCTGCAGGGTAAATCCATTATCCGTGAACTGAGTGAGTATGCGACAGAGCGTGGTAAAGAGATCGGTTATGAAAATGTGTTTGATTATAGTCTGGGCAATCCGAGTGTACCCTGTACACAGGATTATACCGATGCTGTGATCGATATGTATAAAAATGAAAATCCGATGGCAATCCATGGATACAGCCCGTCTCTGGGTATCGAATCTGTCAGAACGACGATCGCAGAGAGTCTGAACCGTCGTTTTGGTATGGACTATGAGACAAAGCATATCTTTATGGCCATCGGTGCCGCCGGTGCGCTGGCACATGCGTTCCGTTTGGTAACGCAGCCTGGAGATGAGATCATCGTGTTTGCACCTTTCTTCCCGGAGTACCATGAGTATATTGGCCGTACAGGTGCTGTGATGCGTGTGGTTCCGGCAAATACCGAGACATTCCAGATCAATTTTGAAGCGTTCGAGGCAACCTTAAATGAAAAGACAATGGCTGTTCTGATCAATACACCGAACAATCCGTCCGGTATCGCTTACAGTACAGAGACGATTAAAAAGCTGGCTTCTGTTCTGGAGGCAAAACAGAAAGAGTATGGTCATGATATCTTCCTGATCTCTGATGAACCGTATCGTGAGATCGTATTCGAGGGTGCGGATTCTCCGTATCCGAGCAAGTTCTATGACAATACGCTGTCCTGCTATTCCTTCTCCAAGAGTCTGTCTCTGCCGGGTGAACGTATCGGTTATGTGGCTGTTAATCCGAGAGCTACAGATGCGGATATTCTGGCTGTGATCATGGGGCAGATCAGCCGTGGTATCGGCCATAACTGTCCGGCATCCACATCCCAGCTGGCTGTGGCAAAGGTGATCGACCAGACGAGTGATCTGTCTGTATATGAGACAAATATGAATCTTCTGTACGATGCACTGAAGGAGATGGGCTTTACAGTTGTGAAACCGGGCGGAACGTTCTATATTTTCCCGAAGGCTCTGGAAGAGGATGCCAATGCGTTCTGTATGAAGGCGAAAAAGTATGATCTGATCCTGGTTCCGGCAGACAATTTCGGCTGTCCGGGATATTTCCGTATGGCATACTGCATCGATACGGAAAAGGTAAAACGGTCTATTCCGGTATTTAAGAAGTTTGTACGTGAAGAGTATGGTGTAGAGTGTTAAATACATGATTTAGGTTGCGGTTCACAGTGGATCTGTGGGCCGCAATTGCTGATAAAAGAGAGGTTTTTAAGATATGAGTAAGTTTGAAGTGGCTGCAGAGGTTTTTGAGATGCTGCCGAGGTATTGTCTGGGTGTTGTTTGGAGAATGTGAAGCTGGCGGTGGATGAGCTGGCGGAGGTTTTGAAGGAGGAGTTTGGATGTGAGGTGAAGACGGGATTTATTGATGCTGAGCATAGAGAGGTGGAGTTTTTTTGAGGGAACGGACGGATGCCCTGCTGATCTGCCAGTGGTCTGTTTGTTCTGTGTGAGTTCCCGGACGCTTGGGCGATGGTTCTAAGCGTACAAAAGCCGTGTAGTCATGGGATCGGATGCATTCGCAGCGTTTTCTGATGAAAACGCTGCTCAGTGCATCCTTGTCTGCCGCCTGGTAAGCGGCAGCCACCCATGACTACACGGCTTTTGTGCGCTAAGAACCAGTCAGCCCGCGCTTTAGGGAACTCACACAGAACAAACAGACCACTGGCAGATCAGCAGGGCATCCTGACTTTGAGGAGAGTGTGGCACAGTGCGGCTGCGCCTGCTGTGCGTTTGGGAGGAGATAGATCAGCTGAGTGTGTTTATCAATAAACGGGTGAATGCCTATGCGTGCGGTTTTGCGAGATCGCAGGCGGATTTTGATGAGGTGCAGTATCTGAAGGAGTATTTGCTGCTGCCAATCGAGAAGGCGAGGGAAGTGGCATTTCAGACGGAGTTGGAAAGATGGGCACATCAGGTAGAGGATGCTTTTGAAGAAATCGATAAAAGGCTGGCGGCGAGAAGTTTTTTGTTGGGCGATGAACCGGCAGAGGCGGATAAGCTGTTGTATCAGACATTGCTTCGGCATGATCATATCTATTATTATCTGTACAAGCTTAATATCACAAAAAGTACGGATTATAAGAATATAGCCAGATACAGGGAAGAACTGGGTGGTATTCCAGAAATTGCAGAATCCATTCAGATCGAAAAGGAAAGAGAACAGGCCTACAGAGAACTGGATGATGCCAGAAATCCATATCATCTGATTGCCAGAGGACCAGAGGCGTAGAAGGGTACAGGTATACAGAGGCAAGTCCGTTGTCAAAAGTGGCGAGAAGCACAGGAAATAACCACGGAAAGCCGTGAAAGCAGTAAGTCCGTTGTCAAAAGTGGCGAGAAGCACAGGAAATAACCACGGAAAGCCGTGA